>JBJOKR010000059.1:0-22139 GCA_046045995.1 Pseudomonadota bacterium
AGTGTCCGTCCGAAGACATGTTGAATCGGATGAATCGGTTGTGATTCAATGGCCTGTGTTCCCCGATGCAGGCCCTTTGAGATGTGGACGAGCGCGAACCGAGGTTTGTATGACCGCAGCCATCTTCGGTATCCGACCGATCTGACGGACGCGGAGTGGGCGTTGGTTGCCCCGTTGATACCCCCGGCGCGGCGCGGGGGCGGCAAGCGGACCGTGGACATGCGGGCGGTGGTGGACGGCCTGATGTATGTGCTGGGCACGGGCTGCCAGTGGCGCGCCCTGCCGAAGGACCTTCCGGCGCGCAGCACGGTGCATGGCTATTTCCGGGACTGGAGCCACGACGGCACCTTGGACCGGCTGCACCATGCCCTTTATGTCCGGTGCCGGGAGCAGGCGGGCCGTGAAGCCGCCCCGACCGCCGCGATCATCGACAGCCAGAGCGTGAAGAGCGCGGAAAAAGGGGGGCCCGCATCGACCCGCACGGGTACGATGCGGGCAAGAAGATCAAGGGCAAGAAGCGCCATCTCCTCGTAGACACCCAGGGCCTGCTGTTGCACGCCGTTGTCCATGCCGCCGATATCCAGGATCGGGACGGCGGGGTTCTGGTCATGGCCACCCTGTTCGGGATGTTCCCGTTCCTGCGCAAGCTCTACGCCGACGGCGGCTACCAAGGGCCAAAGTTCCAGGATGCCCTGCGCCAGATCCTGCGCAAGATCGATGTGGAGATCGTCAAGCGGTCGGACACGGCCACGGCGTTCACCGTGCTGCCCCGCCGGTGGGTGGTCGAACGATCCATCGCCTGGCTCAACCGATGCCGTCGACTGGCGAAGGACTGGGAGTGCCTCAACACAACAGCCTTGGCGTTCCTGCGATGGGCCTCAATCCGACTGATGCTGCGAAAGCTCTGTCGGAAAACGAAATGATCTCGGACAGACACTGAGGAATTCCGAATAGATCGGCCAACTTCGACGCTGCCACCTCAGCCCAGTTTTCTCCGGTACCGGGCCGCCCTTCCTTGAACAGCACCTGTTGCCCGTCGGGCAGGTGGGCCCAGAACTTGAACTTCGTTCCAAGCTGCTCCGACAATTCTCCAGCATCATCCGGAAGATAAACTACTGGGTACATGCGCCCCCTGCTCTTCTAAGTCGCCTCACGCTTCTGATTGGTAGACTTGTCAACGGCTGTGGCAGTTGGTGCCCGACAGGTTGGAGATACATTACTGTCGCTGTCGGCTCCACCACGCCCGGATCGCCGCCACCGGCCCGTGCTTGGCGCGGGCTTCCCAGACCAGGAGGGTCAGGCCGGCGACCATCAGGGGCACCACGTAATAGAGGAAGCGGTAGGCCAGCAGGGCGCCCAGGACGGAACCGGCGCTGCCCTGGGCGGAAAGGCCGAGCAGCAGGATGGTTTCGAACACGCCCAGCCCGCCGGGCACATGGCTGATCATCGCAACCACCAGGGCGGCGCAGTAGATGCCCAGGAACTCCCAGAAGCTGGCGCCATGCTGGTCGGGCAGCAGCAGCCAGAGGGCGGCACCGGAGATCAGGATCTCCACCGACGCGATGATGATCTGGGAAAGCACGATGCCGCCGCTGGGCAGTTCGAACCTCCAGCGCCAGAACTGCACCGGCCGCCGTGTGACGGCGGAGATGACGCAGACCACCGCCAGCACCGCCAGCGCCGCCCCCGCCACCGCCTGCACCACCCAATCCGGCAGGGACAGCAGGCTGGCCACCGGGTGCGGGCCCAGCAGCATGCCGATGGACCCGGTGAAGATGACACCCAGGGTGAAGGTGGTGGTGGAGATGACCACCACCTTGGCGATGGTGGAGGGGGATAGCCCGGCGGCACTATAGACCCGGAAGCGGACGGAGCCGCCGCTGATCACCGCCCAGCCCACATTGTTGGAGATGGCGTAGCCGCAGAAACTGGCGAGCGCCACGGTCGGGTACGGCACCTTCACCTTCAGGTATTTCAGCGCCGCCACATCATACAGGGTCAGCACCGCATAGCCGGCGGCGGTCAGGGCCAGGGCATCCACCACCTTCCACAGGGGCAGGCTGTCCAGGTAGGCCCAGACCTCCCGGAAATCCACTTCCTTCACCACATGGTCCACCGCCAACGCCGTCAGCGCCACCAGGAACACGCCGGTGGCGATGCTGCCCCAGGTCTTCCAGCGGGCGGTGTTTCGCGCCGGAGCGGGCGGAGCACCAGGGGTGCAAGCAGCGGGGGAATCGGTTGCGTCCGGCGGCGGCGTGGCAGCTGGGGCGGAGGCAGGCGGGGTCCGGTCCGGCGCTTGGCCGCTGGAGCCGGGAGCACCGGGGGAGTCGGTATCGAAATCCATGGACAGATCGTCTATCGGGTCGCCGTCCGGCCGTCCAGCGGCCCGGCGGGGGCACCCTGCCACCGATACACGGCATTTCCAAGCCCCCGCGGCGATCCGCGCCGCAGGGTGGGCGACTCCGCCGGGCACCACCCCTACTGATCTACCCCGGAATCGCCCTGGATTCACCGAGGGGTCCGGCGCGGTACCCCCGCCGGGTCCTGCCATCGGACCGAGTCATAACGGTCGGTCAGCGTCAACCACAAGCCGATGTGCATCGGCCGGAATCGGTAACAAAATCTCGTTGCGGCGCTATATGCCGTGGCCTACCCTTCATGACGCCACAGTATCTTGGGGGCAGTGGGGGACGCACGCGCCGAGTCCGGCACGATCCCGACCGCGTCGCCCCCTTCCCGGCCCCTGCCCTGCCGGTTTCCGGCGCAGGCGATCGGGACAGAAGAGGGGACCTGTCCATGCGTATCGAGCGCCGTTTCACGACCGATGGCCGCGACGCCTATGAGGGCATCGCCTTCCGCCGCACCACGTCGGAAATCCGCAATCCGGACGGGTCGACGGTGTTCCGCCTGGGCGATATCGAGGTGCCGGCGGATTGGTCCCAGGTCGCCTGCGATGTTCTGGCGCAGAAGTATTTCCGCAAGGCCGGTGTGCCTGCCGCCACCAGGGCGGTGGAGGAGAACACGGTCCCCGCCTTCCTGTGGCGCCGCGTCCCGGATACGGACGCCCTGGCCGCCCTGCCGGAGAAGGACCGTTTCGGGGCGGAGACATCGGCCCGCCAGGTCTTCGACCGGCTGGCCGGGACCTGGACCTATTGGGGCTGGAAGGGCGGGTATTTCGATTCGGAAGCCGATGCCGCCGCCTTCCATGATGAGCTGCGCTTCATGCTGGCCCGCCAGATGGCGGCACCCAACAGCCCGCAATGGTTCAACACCGGCCTGCACTGGGCCTATGGCATCGACGGGCCGGGCCAGGGCCATTTCCACGTGGATTACCGCACGGGTGATCTGGTCCGGTCGGACAGCGCCTATGAGCATCCCCAGCCCCATGCCTGCTTCATCCAGTCCGTCCAGGACGATCTGGTGAACGAAGGCGGGATCATGGACCTGTGGGTCCGGGAGGCGCGGCTGTTCAAATACGGCAGCGGCACCGGCACCAACTTCTCCCGCCTGCGCGGGGAGGAGGAGACGCTGTCCGGCGGGGGCCGTTCCTCCGGCCTGATGAGCTTCCTGAAGGTGGGCGACCGGGCGGCCGGCGCCATCAAGTCCGGCGGCACCACCCGCCGGGCGGCGAAGATGGTGACCGTGGACCTGGACCACCCGGATATCGAAGCCTATATCGACTGGAAGGTGAATGAGGAGCAGAAGGTGGCCGCCCTGGTCGCCGGCTCCAAGCTCACGGCCAAGCACCTGGCCCAGATCATGGCCGCCTGCACCGAAGGTTTCGGCGGCGATGCGGATCGGTTGGACCCCACCCGCAACCGTGCCCTGAAGCAGGCCATATTGGCCGCCCGCCGCGCCATGGTGCCGGAGAACTATATCCAGCGGGCGATCCAGCTTGCCGGCCAGGGCTGGACCGAGTTCCCCATCCGCACCTTCGACACCGACTGGGATTCGGAAGCCTATCTGACCGTCTCCGGCCAGAACTCCAACAATTCCGTCCGTGTGCCCAACGCCTTCCTGGAGGCGGTGGAGGCGGATGCCGACTGGTCCCTGATCCGCCGCACCGACGGGCGGGTGGCGAAGACGGTGAAGGCCCGCGATCTGTGGGACCGGATCGCCCATGCCGCCTGGCAATCCGCCGATCCGGGGGTGCAGTACGACACCACGATCAATGAATGGCACACCTGCCCGGAATCGGGGCGGATCAATGCCAGCAATCCCTGCTCCGAATACATGTTCCTGGACGATACGGCCTGCAATCTGGCGTCCCTGAACCTGATGGAGTTCCGGCGGCTGGACGGCGGGATCGACATCCCCGCCTTTGAGCATGCGGTGCGGATCTGGACCGTGGTGCTGGAGATCAGCGTCCTGATGGCCCAGTTCCCCAGCCGGGAGATCGCCCGCCTGTCCTATGAGTACCGGACCCTGGGCCTGGGCTACGCCAATATCGGCGGGCTGCTGATGGCGGCCGGCATCCCCTATGACAGCGCGGAGGGCCGGGCCCTGTGCGGAGCGCTGACGGCGGTGATGACCGGCACTGCCTATGCCACCAGTGCGGAGATGGCGGAGGAGCTGGGGCCTTTCCCCGGCCATGCCGCCAATGCGGAATCCATGCTGCGGGTGATCCGCAACCACCGCCGCGCCGCCTATGGCGCGATCAGCGGGTATGAGGGGCTGTCCGTCGGGCCGGTGCCGCTGGATGCGGCCGCCTGCCCCGACCCGGCCCTGGTCAAGGCGGCGCGGGCCGCCTGGGACCGGGCGCTGGACCTGGGTACCGCCCATGGCTTCCGCAACGCCCAGGCCACGGTGATCGCGCCCACCGGCACCATCGGCCTGGTGATGGATTGCGACACCACCGGGATCGAGCCGGATTTCGCCCTGGTGAAGTTCAAGAAGCTGGCCGGCGGCGGCTATTTCAAGATCATCAACCGTGTGGTGCCGGAGGCGCTGTCCCGCCTGGGCTACACCGCGACGCAGGTGGCGGCGATCGAGCGTTATGCCGTCGGCCACGGCACCCTGGTGGGCGCCCCCGGCGTCAGCCATGCCCGGCTGCGCGCCGCCGGATTCGGCGATGACCAGATCGCGGCGGTGGAGCAGGGTCTGGCCAATGCCTTCGACATCCGCTTCGTCTTCAACCGCTGGACGCTGGGCGATGATTTCTGCACCGGCGTGCTGAAGATCCCCGCCTCCCGCCTGGACGATCCGGGCTTCGACCTGCTGGCCCATCTGAGCTTCACCAAGGCGGAGGTGGAGGCGGCGAACACCCATGTCTGCGGCGCCATGACCCTGGAGGGGGCCCCGCACCTGAAGGCGGATCATCTGGCCGTCTTCGACTGCGCCACCCCCTGCGGCCGGATCGGCACCCGGTGCCTGTCGGTGGAGGCGCATATCCGCATGATGGCGGCGGCCCAGCCCTTCATCAGCGGTGCGATCTCAAAGACCATCAACATGCCCAATTCGGCGAGCGTGGAGGCCTGCCGCGACGCCTATGCCCTGTCCTGGCGGCTGGGGCTGAAGGCCAATGCGCTCTACCGCGACGGATCGAAGCTGAGCCAGCCCCTGAACGCCCAGGTGCTGGAGGAGGATGAGATGGAGCGGGCCGCCGACGCGGCGGAGGAGACGCTGCTGGAGCGGGTGCTGGAGCAGCCGGCCGCCGCCCGCGTGCCCCTGGTCGCCGAGCGCATTGTCGAGCGGGTGGTGGAGCGGGTGGTGCGCGCGACCGAACGGGAGAAGATGCCCCAGCGCCGCAAGGGCTATACCCAGAAGGCCATGGTCGGCGGCCACAAGGTCTATCTCCGCACCGGGGAATACCAGGACGGCCGGCTGGGGGAGATCTTCATCGACATGCACAAGGAGGGGGCGGCCTTCCGCTCCCTGATGAACAACTTCGCCATCGCCATCAGCCTGGGCCTGCAATACGGCGTGCCGCTGGAGGAATATGTGGAGGCCTTCACCTTCACCCGCTTCGAGCCGAGCGGGCCGGTGCAAGGCAATGACGCCATCAAGATGGCCACCAGCATCCTGGATTACGTGTTCCGGGAACTGGCCATCTCCTATCTCGGCCGCCACGACCTGGCCCATGCCACGCCGGAGGACCTGCTGCCCGACACCATGGGCGGCGGTGTCGCCCAGGCGGAGCTGAAGGAGATCGCGGACACCCTGTCCCGCGCCCCCGCCGCCGCCGCGGGCGGCCTGGAAACCCCGGCCGCAACCGCCCCGGCCGCAACCGCCGCGCCGGGCCTGCGCCCGGCCGCCCCGAGCGCGAGGCCCGTGCTGACGCAGGAGACGCTGGACGTGGTGGCCCGGGTGGCCAGCACCGGCTATGTCCGCTCCAACCTGCGCGTCCTGCCCGGCGGGCAGATGACGCGGGCCGTGCAAGCCTTCGAAAGTGCGGCCCTGACCGACGCCCGCGCGACAGGCACCCATGGGGGCACCCATGGGGGAACCCCTGCCGGGAATCATGGCGGCACCTACCCCTCTCCCCTTGAGGGAGAGGGAGGGACCCGCGGGCGCAGCCCGTGGGAGGGTGAGGGGTCCAGCCAGCCCCGCGGGCGGAGCCCGTCCCGGGACGGCGACACCCGGACCCAGGCGGTGGCCGGTGCCGCCTATGTGAGCGCCAGCCACAGCGGCAGCAGCACCTACCCCCCCGCCCCCGACACCCGCGCCGACCGCATCCGCCAGGCCCGCATGCAAGGCTATGAAGGCGACCCCTGCCCCGAATGCCAGAACATGACCCTGGTCCGCAACGGCACCTGCCTGAAATGCGACACCTGCGGCGCGACGACGGGGTGTAGTTAAGTCCCACACCGGTGAACGGTGGACGCAAAGCGTCGAACGTGCGATTTGATAACGCTAGCGCGTCCGACACGATTGAGCCAGGTAGATGTCTACTCCGCCCCCCAACCCGACCGTGGTTCGCGAACCCATCAGAACAGGACGAATCTCCATAGAAAAACTTAGTTTAGATCTGGAGAACCCCAGGCTTCCAGTCGGACGCAGGAACAAGGGGGAAAAGGCTGCAGTTGATTTCCTTATTAGGAAGGGCAATGTCCTAGAAATAATGGAGTCAATAGCGCAGAACGATTTTTACCCAGCAGAGCCTCTTCTGGTATCCCCTCGTGAATCTCTACTCGAAGAGTATACAGTGGTCGAGGGCAACTGCCGCTTGGCAGCATGCAAACTTCTGCTTAACCCATCACTAACGACCTCCCAGTCGAAATCCATCAGAAGCATCATCGAGAACGCGAAGTTCAAGCCGACTGAATTGCCCTGCCTTGTATTCGCGAGCCGAGCCGAAATCCTGCCCCAACTTGGGTTTAGGCATATTACTGGCGTGACCGAATGGTCACCGCTACAGAAAGCGCGTTTCTTTCAGCAAATTAAGGACCAGAGGAGCCTGGGCAGCGATATCTCTGATTACAAGCTCATGGCTCAAGAGTTTGGATCAGGAGATAGATGGGACTATGTAGCTGGCTCATTGACAACGCTGCGCCTATTTGAGCACATTGAGAATAGAGATTTTTTCGATATCCCTGGTCTTGATGAAGAGAAACTCAATTTTTCTGTTCTTAACACTGCACTGAATTACGAGTCCATATGTAAATTTCTTGGATTGAAAGATCGCCGGGATGAGGAGGGTGCGGTTAATGTGAATCCACAACACATTGAGGAACTCACACGATGGCTGTTCGAGAAATCTGAAAGCGGACGGCCTCGCGTCCCCGAGTCAAGGGAATTGAAGTCATTAGCAGCAGTCGTTGCTAGCGATAGAGCCTTGAAAAAATTCAGAGAAGGAACGACCCTTCACATAGCAGTGAAATTGACATCCCTTCCGCGAGAAACTGTAAATACATTGATTGATGAGGCAAGGAACGCATTGCATACTGCATACGAGATAGCGGAACAGGTGGAAACGTTCGATCCGGCTGACATCAAGGTCGTAGAGAACCTATCTTCGCAAACACTACGGTCTCTTCATGCAGTTATGTCCGATAAAGTTGCATCGAAGGATCCATTTAAGCTAGGTTAACCGTGAGACCCACATCCCTTTCAAATCCACCTAACAAGGCTAAATCTGCATTACCCATGTGGGTAGATTACGCAGAACTAAGTTGTTTATTTAGCCGAGACGGACAAGCAGGTCCGGAAACGCTTTTCAATCGGGGCCGGGCTGGTGCGAATGATGTTTCAGCAGATTTGCTGGAGGACGATGACGAAGATTCCCTTTTAGCTACCAGGGGCAGATCAGACGAAGGGCGCGAAGCCCTTGAGGTACGGATTGAGCGTCTATGGCCGTCCATTCTAAGCCAGGTCCACATGCGCCAAAAACTGAGCGCTGGAGCATACCCATTTGAAATAAAAGATGATTTAATTATATGTGCAGAAAATACTGATTCCAATACAGGTGCAAGACTTTACAAATTCTTGTTGCAGGCAGCAAACAGTAGCTTGCTGGTAAATGCTGATGACCGGGACCGGGTTAGAAAGGACTTTGAGAAACTTGCTCGGTGTGCTTTGAGAAGAGTGCTTCCAGAGCGATGGGCCGTCATCCATTGTGGTGTAGGAAGCGGCGGGGAGCATGGGTTTCCGGATCGCCGAGACGGGTCATTTAGAAGCCTTGTAGAGTCATTAGCAGCGATGCTTAACGGAGGCCTTCAAGATCCGGAGCGTTTCGGAGCCAGAGCTAACGGCGATGGAGGTCTAGACTTGATTGCTGCCTTTAGGGACATTCACGGCGACCCGGCTTGCTCACCAATTGTTTTTCTTGGCCAATGTGCATGCGGATGGGATCAACTACGGTCCAAGCAACATGAAGTCGCCTATGGCGGAAGATGGTCAAGCATAATCAGTTTAAAGCCGAAAAGTTTGGGAATCTTATTCCTACCGCATTTTGCGAGACGTCACGATGGGCGATTTGTCGACGAGCTAAGTCTGGTTTTTTCTGATGAAGTTGCCTGGTTTGATCGGCCACGCCTCCTCGGAATGCTTCTCGACGAGAGTTTAGGGGCTCACGACTGGCTACAGATTGTAGATGGTTGGTTTAACAACTCCACTTTGGATCAAGCCGCTGCTTAGAAAATGAAAAATTCGATCAGACCTTTCCCATGGGCAGAAATGAAGGCGATCTCCCTATTCAGTGGCGGAGGAGGTATGGATTTTGGGTTACAGGCATCAGGTCTTGAGACAATTTTTGCTAACGATGTTTCCTCTGATTGTATCAAGACCCTTGATCGGCACTTTTCCGCTGCCGATTTGCATAAGGGTCCAGCGTCTACGATCGGCAGTTTCCCAGATGCAGATATCGTAGTTGGTGGATATCCCTGCCAATCGTTTAGTCTCGGAGGCAAAAGAAGGCCCGACCTCGATTCACGCAGTGAACTTTACCTCGAGTTTGCCCGCTGCATCGATAAGGTTCGTCCATTTTTCTTTATCGCCGAAAATGTATCTGGCCTTCGTTCTGTTGGTTCCGGCGAGTATCTGCGGAGACAATTGCGAGCATTCTCAGACGCCGGAACCGGCTATGATGTTAGTCATGCGATACTGAAGGCCGAAGAGTATGGCATCCCTCAAAGACGAAGGAGGCTCTTCATAATTGGTGTGCGCAAGGATCTGGGCTTGCACTACGTATTTCCCGAGCCAACGCACGGAAAAGGCCGCCTAGAGTTCATTTCGCATGGCAGCGTAATCAGCGATCTACCACTCTGGCCGGAAGGCGAATTTTATGAACTCGGCGGCGATCCATCCCGTAGTTTTTCCTGGTATTATATGTCACGTAATCGTAAAGCCGACTGGCAGTCCCCCTCATTTACAATTGTTGCAAATTGGAGGCATGTAACACTTCACCCGGGAAGTCCCAGAATGATCAAGATTTCTTCAGATTTAAAGAATGGTTTTAAGCAAGTCTGGGCTTTTGCTGATGACTATGATCTTCCTGCGGAAAAATTTCGACTTCCTCGGCCAAGGAGGCTTTCTTGGCGCGAAGCAGCCCGAATCCAGACATTCCCAGACTGGTTTCATCCATGCGGAAATGTTCAGAGTATTTTTAGCCAGATCGGCAATGCAGTTCCGCCAAAACTGTTTGAAATACTTGTTCGCGGAATTGTAACGGGTTCCTCACTGGTGAGGAGTTCTCGCTTTCCGCAGTGTGCCGCGGCTTAGACTTCTGTTCTCGTTTGCCTCAGCACCCAGCCCACCACCGCCCCCACCTGCGCCTTAACCAGTTCCAGCGCACGGTCGTCGAGTTGGGCGCAGAGGGTGGTGATGTCGCGTAGGAGGGCGGCGCGGGGTGTGTCGTCGGGGTCGTCGAGGCGGGCCAGGAATTGCGCGACCGGCATAGCGAAGGCGGCGGCCAGGCTCTCCAGTGTTTCGAGGCGGGGCTTCGTGTCCGCGCCGTTTTCCATGGCCGACAGGGTATCGACGGACAGGCCGGAGCGGGCGGCCAGATCCTCCTGCGTCAGGCCGTGGGCCTTGCGCAATTCCCGAAGCCGTATTCCGCGCCGAGTCTGATCGTCCATGACTCCGAGTTTCTTCCGGGTCATCGACGCTTGACCATCGACCAATCCCGGAGTCAGAATAGGATCAACTCCGATAATGATCGGAGTCATAGGAAAGTCATAGTACCCACCCCATGCCCGATCCCGCAACCCTGCCCGGCCCCCCCTCTCCGTCGGCTGACGGTGGGCCGGGGTGTGCGGGGCCGGGGTGTGCAGGGCCGGGGCCCTCGGCCGGGGCGGGATGGGGGCGGGTTTGCCGGGGGGTGGGGATCGGGGGTGGGGTGTTGCTGGCCCTGATCCCGGCGGCCCTGGTACGGGACTGGCCCTGGGATGGGGGGCTGCTGGGTGCCCTGCGGCAGGCGCGGCTGCTGGGCCTGTCCATCCCCGATGTCTGGACCATCGGGGTGGTGGCGGTGGCCCTGGGGCTGTGGCGGGCACGGTAGGGCCGGGGAAGGCCGCCACCCCATCGGGCATCGCCCCGGCAGCACGGCCACGTCGCATTCCCGGGCTTGCGCCCTCCATGCGACCTACGGCCCCGCGCCATAGATTACGGGAAACAAAGCGGATCGCGGCATTGCAAGCGCCGCCCCGTAGCCCCGCAGGTCGCAAGACGCGCAGCGGATTGCGACGGTCCGGCCTTCGCCCGCCGCTTAAATCTCCAGCCCCAGCTCCCGGCCCGGCTTGTCGCTGTGGTCGTGCCAATGCTGATTGCAGCGGGGTTCGTACAGGTCGGCCTGGCCCAGTTCCACGGTGCGGTCGTTGCCGTGCTTCTTGAAGCTTTTGCTTGCCTCATGCCCGCAGACAGCACAGCGGGCGCGCAGCTTCTGGACGGAATCGGCCATGCCGGCCAGGGTGGCCGTCACCATGAAGGGGCGGCCGCGCCAGTCGGTGTCCAGCCCCGACACGGCCACGTCGATGCCGCGGTCCAGCAGGGTGCGGATATCCTCCACCACGTCGCCGTCGTAATGGGGGCTGATGCAGAACTGCACCTCATCCACGAACACGGCCTTCACATCATCGGGCACGGCGGGCATGGCGGTGACTGGCTGGGCATCGAAGCCGACACCGTCATGGTTCACCACCCGCGTCGCGGAATAGCGCACATCGAAGGCGGGCTTCAGCAGCATGATCCGGGTGCCGGTCCCGTGGGTGTACCAGATGGCGCGCTTCAGGATCTCGGTCGACTTGCCCGAGAACATGGGTCCGCAGATCACCTCCAGCCTGCCGTAACGCACCCCACGCCCCTCCCGCTCGCCCGAACACCGCCCCTGCCGGGTGGCGGGGTTATGGGGCAATCCCCCGGTGCGGGCAAGGCCGCCCTTCGAGTGGGGGGGTGGGGGAACTTCCGGGGGAGTGCCGGGGGCATGCGGGCACTGGCGGCGGGCCGGCACCGTTACCGCCCGCACACGCCGGATTCCCCGGGCTGACCGCCGGCATCCGGCCCGCCTGGAAGCGAGAAGAGAGAGGACAGCCCCATGGTCCGCCCATCCCCATCCACCCTGCCCTTCCTTCCTCTGCCCGTCCTTCCTCTGCCGGTCCTTCCTCTGCCCGTGCGTCCCCTGGCCCCGGCCCTGGCCCTGGCACTTGTGCTTGGGGCCGCCGAGCCGGCATCCGGATTCCAGGGGGCGGAACCGCCGCCGGCCGTCACCGTGCCGGAATCGGTCCAGCCGGCGGAGAAGGACTGTGTCGCCCGCACCATCTATTTCGAAGCCCGGGGGGAGCCGGAGCAGGCCCAGGCCGCCGTCGCCGCCGTCGTGCTGAACCGGGCGGAGCATCCGGATTTCCCCGATACCCCCTGCGATGTGGTGGAACAGGGTGGGGAGAAAGGCCCCTGCCAGTTTTCCTGGTTCTGTGACGGGCGCAGCGACCGGGCAGAGGATCGGGCCGCGTGGCGCACCGCGCGGGAGATCACGGAGGCGCTGGTGGAGGGCCGCCGGCCCGATCCCACCGGCGGGGCCCTGTATTTCCACCACAGCGATGTAGAGCCGGATTGGGCCCGGGTTTTCCAGCCGACGGCGGCGCTGGGCGCGCATGTCTTCTACCGCCCTCCGCCGACGGAGGAATGAGGGGCCGCCCCCTGGCGACGCCGAAAGCGGTTGCGGATTTCCCTTCCCGCCCTATGGTCGGCCCCAGGTCATACGAAGAAGGGTCGATCCCCCCATGCGCGCGTCCGCCCCTGCCCTGTCGCCTGTTGCCCTGTCGCCTGTTGCCCCCGTCCTCCCCACCCTGCGGAAAGCGCCGTCCACCCCGGCCCGGTCTTCCCGGACAAGGATGCTGCTGGGCGTGACGGCACTTGGTTGGGGCGTGCTGGCGGGCGGAATGGTGGCCCTGCCGCTGCTGGCCCCGGCGCCCGCCCATGCCCAGGCGGCGGTGGAGGTGGTGGTGCTGGATGCCGCCACCGGCACCCCCCTGCCGGGCGCGCGGATCGTGCTGGAGAATGCGGAGACCGGATTCCGGGCGGAGGTGGCGGCCGATGCGGCGGGCCGCGCCCGCTTCCCCGCCCTGGCCACCGCCGGCGCCTATCAGGCCCGGGTGACGGGGGCGGATGGGCGGGCGGTGGCGGCGGCCCCGGTCACCCTGCGCAGCAACTTCACCCGCACCGTCACCCTGCTGGTGGACCGGGACGGCACCGCCCCGGTGGAGGAGATCGTCATCACCGGCAGCCGCAGCGTCACCGGCCTGAACCTCACCAATGCGGAAGTGTCGGCCGGGTTCGATGCCGCGACGCTGGAGGAGCTGCCGGTGGAGGGGCGGGACCTGTCCACCGTGCTGTACCGCCTGCCCAACGTGACCCAGGCCACCGGCTTCTTCCCCGAGGCACCGGCCGTCGCCATCAACGGCGCCAATGCCCTGTTCACCCAGTACCTGGTGGACGGCCTGGACAATAACGAGAATTTCCTGGGGGGGCCGAAGTTCGCCGCCCCCCTGGGCCTGGTGTCGGAAGTGACGGTGCTGGCCAATTCCTATTCGGCGGAATTCGGGCGCACCGCCAACGGCGTGGTGAACGTCACCACCAAGGCCGGTACCAATGACTGGATGGGGGAGGCCTTCGCCCTGTGGCGGCCGGGCGATGCCCTGGATTCGGAGACTGATTTCCCCCGCCGCGACCTGTCCGGCAATGCCGTGCAGGAAGGGTTCCGGCGCTGGCAGGGCGGGGCCTCCCTGGGGGGGCCGATCCAGCGGGACCGCACCTTCGTCTTCCTGAACGTGGAAGCAACGCGGGATACCAAGAACAACCTGCTGCGCGTCGCCGACCTGGGCGTGGACCAGACCGTGGCAGGGGAGAACCGGTTCGATTACGTCAGCCTGCGCCTGGACCACCGCCTGTCCGATGCCTGGTCCGTGACCGGCCGGCTGCACCGCGGCGATGTGGAGGTCGAACGGCAGGGCGGCGGCCTGACCGGCGGCTTCACCTTCCCCAGTGCGGGCGACAGCCAGACCCGCCGGTCCACCCTGGCGGCGATGCAGGCGCGCCATACCGGCGAAAACCTGTCCTATGTGGGCGATGTACAGTTCAGCGGCTTCGACTGGGATTACGGCGCCCCGGTGACCCGTGGCCCCCAGGTGGTGGTGGAGAACCCGGCCGGGCAGACCATCGCCGTGATCGGCAACAACGGCTTCGCCTTCGACCTGGAGGAGCGGACCTGGCAGACGAAGCACAAGGCCACGCTGGACCGGAACGGCTGGCGCCTTACCGGCGGGGTGGACCTGCTGCGGGCGGATTTCAGCCTGCGCGGCGGCGGCAATCCGGACGGCAATTACCGTGTCCGCCTGACCGCACCGCAGCTGGCCGCGGTGCGGGCGCTGAACCGCGGGGCCGACCTGTCGGTGGGGGATATCCCCGCAGGGGCGCAGGTGCTGGACTATGCGGTGGAACTGCGCCCCGCCGCCTTCGGCACGGACCAGACGCTCTATGCCGGCTGGGCGGAGGCGGAGGTGGACCTGACTCCCGACCTGACCGCGCGGATCGGCCTGCGCTATGATTACGATGATCTGACCGAACTGGGTGACGGCAGCGGCGATGCCGACAACATCGCCCCCCGGGCCAGCTTCAACTGGCGCCTGCCGGGGGATCAGGTGGTGCGCGGCGGCATCGGCCTGTTCCATGAGAAGCTGCCCTACGCCATCATCAGCGATGCGCTGCAGCGCAATTCCGACACCCCGGCCTTCCGCCGCCAGCTTCAGGACCTGATCGCCCGGGGAAGGCTGCCCGCCGATACGGACCTGGACCGGGTGCTGTTCAACGGCAATGCCACGGTGAACCTTAACGGGGTCGGCTATCTCCAGGGCCCGTCGGCGGCCAGTCTCCAGCCCCGGCGGGATACCCTGTCGGCGGGCGAGCGGCAGATCCTGAACCCCTTCGGCTATGACAATCCGTCCAGCATCCAGGCCTCCCTCGGCTATCAGCGGCTGCTGTCGGCGGATTGGCTGGTGGATGCGAACCTGCTGTACAGCCGCGGGCGGGATCTGGTCCGGCTGGTGGATGTGAACGCCCCGGCCCCCCTGGCCGATGGGACTGCCCTGCCGCGCAGCCCGGCCGCGGCGGACGCCACCCGCCCGACCGTTTCCGCCGCCTATGCCGGCGGAGCGCGCAGTGTCCTGATCTCCGACACCGGGGGGACGAGCGAGTACAAGGCTCTGACCATCACCCTGTCGAAGGAACGGGGCGATGATATCTGGGGCCTGCGCCTGTCCTACACCCTGTCGGAACTGAAGAACGACACGGATGACATCAATTTCCGGGCCCAGGACTCCAACCGCTTCGATGAGGAATGGGCGGTCAGCCTGAACGACCGCACCCATGTACTGAACGCCATGGTGTTCCTGTACCCGCTGGACGGCCTGACCCTCAGCGTGGCGGGGCTGTTCCAATCGGGCCAGCCGATCAATTACGGGCCCGACCCGGCCCGCTATGGCGGCACCACCGACCTGAACGGCGACGGCCGCAGCTTCGCCGCCCAATACACCGGCAATCCCGACCGCCCCCCCGGCATCGGCCGCAACAGCGGCCGCCTGCCCTGGTCGGAGGTGGTGGACCTGGGCATCCAATACACCCTGCCCGCCGGGTTCGGCCCGGGTTACGGGGAGGTGGAGCTGCGCGCCGACGTGTTCAACGTGTTCAACGCCACCAACCTGGGCGGCTATGTGGTCAATGCCACGGCCAGCAACCAGTTCCAGACGCTTGGCCAACCCTTCACCACCCGCAGCGCCGGCCCCCCCCGCACCTTCCAGTTCGGGGTGAGGTACCGGTTTTGACGGGGGGGCGCGTAGGTCGCGTACCCCGTAGGTCGGATTAGCAAAGCGTAATCCGACACACCCGACGGATCCGGCGCACGCGCGTCGGATTACGCGGCGTTGCCGCTAATCCGACCTAAGGTTGTCTACTCTTTCCACATAGGTCCAGCCCCGGGTCGGGGGGGCGGGTGGTGGCGGGGAGGTCGAAGCGGATCACCGTGCCCTCCCCCGGGCGGCTGTCGATGCGCAGGGTGCCGCCATGGCGTTCCACCAGGATGCGGCACAGGGCAAGGCCAAGGCCGGTGCCCTTGCGCCGGTCCTCCGCCGTGCCGGCCTGTTCATAGGGCTGGCCGATGCGGGCCAGATCGGCGGCGGTCATGCCCTGGCCCTGGTCCGCCACCTCCATCTCCACCCGGTCGCCGGGGGGCCGGTCGCCGGGGGGCCGGTCGCCGGGGGGCCGGTCGCCGGGGGGCCGGTCGCCGGGGGGCCGGTCGCCAAGGGGGCGGGCGGCAAGGGGGCGGGCGGCAAGGGTGACGCTGCGGCCGGCGGGGCTGAACTTGATGGCGTTGGACAGCAGGTTCAGCAGGATCTGCTTCACCGCCCGCGCATCGGCCTCCACCGCGGGCCAGGGGCCATCGGCCAGGACCAGCCGCACCCGCCGTTCATAGGCCAGGCCCTTCACCATGCGCAGACTTCGCTGCGCCTCCTCCCGCAGGTCCAGGGGGCGGGGCTCGATCTCGATCTTGCCCGCCTCCACCCGGGAGATGTCGAGCACGTCGTTGATCAGTTCCAGCAGATAGGTGCCCGAGCTGCGGATATTCTCCGTATACTCCATCAGCGTGTCGCGCCCGGCCTCCGCCATCACCATCTGCATCAACTCGGCATAGCCGATCACGGCGTTCAGCGGCGTGCGCAGTTCGTGGGTCATGGTGGCGAGGAACAGGCTGCGGGCAGCCAGCGCCTCCTCCGCCAGGCGGCGGGCCTGTTCGGCTTCCGCGGCCAGGCGCAGCATCTCCGATTCCGCCGAGCGCCGCGCCTCGATCTCCGCCAGGGCGCGGCGGCCAGCGATGCGCAGCTCCAGTTCATCCACAACCAGGGCCGACAGATCCGCCAGCACCTTCTCCGCCGCCGGTTCCAGGGTGCGCGGGGTCCGATCGATGACGCAAAGCGTGCCGAGCTTGAACCCGTCATGGGTTCTCAGCGGGGCCCCGGCGTAGAAACGGATGCTGGGGTCGCCGGTGACCAGGGGATTGTCCTTGAACCGGGGATCGCGGCTGGCATCGGGGATGATGAACAGGTCGTCCTGCAGGATGGCATGGGAACAGAAGGCCAGGTCCCGGTGCGTCTGGTCCACGTCCAGGCCAACCCGCGCCTTGAACCATTGCCGCGCCTCATCCACCAGGGAAACCAGGGCGATGGGTGCCCCGACCATGCCCGCCGCAAGCCGGGTGATGCGGTCGAACTGATCCTCCGCGCCTGTGTCCAGGATGGCATAGCGCTCCAGCGCCTTCAGGCGGTCCTCCTCATCCTCGGGAATGGGTGCGGCCGGCATGGGGCGGAACGATCGGTGGTCGACGGGCGTTGGCCGGATGGTACGTGCCTACCGACGCGGGCGCAACGGACAGTGCAGGCATCCCGTAAAGACGTCACAGACCCTGCCTATCGGGCGAAGCGGCGCTGCCATTCGGTTTCCAGGCGTTCCATCCAGCTGGGATGGGGTTCGGGCAGTGTCCGCGCCCCGGGGGGCGGCAGGGCCGGGGGCCGGGGCTGGTGATCGAACAGGGCGCGGTCGGCGGGGGACAGGCGGTCCAGGTCCAGCACCGTCGGGTCGCCCCAAAGGGCCGGATCGGCCTTGCGCGCCTGGGCCGCGGGGGACAACAGGAAATTCGCCACCACCATCGCCCCCTCCTGGGCCGCGGCGTTGAAGGGGATGGCGACGAAATGGCTATTGGCGATCGTTCCGCGTTCGAAATTATATGCCCGGACCGTGTCGGGCAGCAGGCCCTGGGCAATGGCGCTCGCCGCCTCCCCGGGGTTGAAGGCGAAGGCGATATCCACCTCCCCGTCATCGACCAGCTGGCGCAGCCGGGCATAATTGGGCGGGAAGGCCCGGCCCTGGCGCCACAGCAGGGGATGCAGCGACTCCAGATAGGACCACAGCGGCGCGGTGGCCGCGGCAAAGGCCCCCTCCTCCACTGGCCGGTCGAACACGGACCGGTCCGGCGCCAGCTCGATCATCGCCTGCTTCAGGAAGGTGGAACCGGTGAAATCTGGCGGGGCCGGATAGGTGAAGCGCCCCGGCTGCCCCCGGGCCCAGTCCAGCAGGGCCGGAATGCTGCGCGGCGGATCGGGCACACGGGCGCTGTCGGCATAAAAGGTAAGCTGGGCCATGCCCCAGGGGCTTTCATAGCCTTCCGTCGGGACGGTGAAATCCACCAGCACCGTCGGCTTGCCCACCGTATCCACCAGGGCGAAGTTCGGCAGGGACGCGGCGAAGGGCCCGAACAGCAGGCCGTTCGCCTTCATGGCGGCGAAATTCTCCCCATTGATCCACAGCAGGTCCTGCTTGCCGCCGCTGGTCACGCCCGCCGCCTTCTCCGCCAGGACGGCGGTGACGGCGTTGGCAGGATCGTCATCCTTCACATGGCGCAGATCGATGCCATAGCGGTCGCGCACCTGTGCGGCGGTCCAGGCGATGAAATCGTTGACCTTCTGGTCCCCGGCCCAGGCGCGCCAGTACACGGTCTGCCCCCGCGCCGCCGCCTCCACCTCCCCCCAGGGCCGGGTCTCCGCCAGAGCGGCGGGGGTGCCGCTGGCAAGGGAGGCGGCAAGCAGAATGCCCATCAGCAACAGCAGCAGGCGGCCCAGCGGAAACGGCCGGGCCGTCATTCCACCGTTACCCCGTAGAACCAGTGGCGGGCATAGGGGCTGGCGCGGAAATCCTTGACCTCGTTACGCATGGGGGTGACCGCGATAGGGAAGGCGATGGGAAGCCACGGCGCCTCCGACTGGAAGATTCGCTGCCCTTCCCGGTACAGGGCCGCCCGCTCCGCCTCCACATTGGTGCGGCGGGCCCGGGTCATCAGGTCCTGATAGCCCGGATGGCACCATTTGGCGACATTGCCGCCGCCCGGCACGGCGGAGGCACAGCCCAGGATATCCTCCATGAAGCTGCTGGGTTCCAGCACGCTCCAGCCCAGCTGGGCCATGTCATGCTCCCCGAAGCGGGTGCGGCGCAGATACTCCCCCCACTCGTAGGAGGTGATGGCGACCTTGACCCCGATCCGCGCGAAATCGGTCTGGATCATCTCCGCCATGCGGCGGGCATTGGGATTGTAGGGGCGCTGGACCGGCATGGCCCACAAGGTCGTCTCGAACCCGTCGGGATATCCCGCCTCCGCCAGCAGGGCCTTCGCCGCCTCCGGATCGTAGGGGATGTCCGGCAGGGTCGGATCATGGGCCCAGGACCCCGGCGGCAGGGGACCGTTCGCCATCACGGCATAGCCCTGGTAGATTGTTTCCAGGATCGCCTTGCGATCCACCGCCATGGACAGGGCGCGCCGCACCCGGACATCGTCGAACGGCTTCTTCTGGGTGTTGAAAGCCAGGTAGCCGACGCTCATCAGCGGCGTCTTCATCAAGGTGAGGTTGGGGTCCGCTTCCAGCACCGGCACATCGGCCAGGTTGGGGAAGGACATGATGTGGCATTCCCCGGCCTGCAGCTTCGCCTGCCGCACCGCCGGATCGGGGGTGATGACATAGACCAGCTGCTGGGTGGGAGCCGGCCCCTCCCAATGGTCGGGGAAGACGCGCAGGCGCAGCAGCGTGTCCTTCTGATACTGCACCAGCTGATAGGACCCGGTGCCGATCGGCTGGGTATCCACCCGTTCCGGCGTGCCGGCCTTCATCATGGCCTCCGCATGTTCGGCGGAATGGATGCCCTGGGAGTTATGGGCCAGATTGTCCAGGAAGGCCGCGTCCGGATATCTCAGCACGAAGCGGACGGTCAGATCGTCCACCTTCTCCACCCGTTCCAGCAGGTCGCCCAGGCGCAGGTTCAGGAAGGGGGGATAGACCGGGGCCACCGCATGGAAGGGGTGGTCCTTCTTCCACTGCCGGTCGATGGTGAAGACCACGTCATCGGCGGTCAGGGTGCGGGTCGGCTTGAAATCCCGGCTGCTGTGGAACTTGACCCCGGGCCGCAGGAAGAAGGTGTAGGTGCGCCCGTCCGGCGACACCTCCCACCGTTCGGCCAGTCCCGGTTCCATCACCGCCGTGCCCCGGCCATAGCGCACCAGCCGGTCGAAGATATGCTCCGTCACATCGTAGGATGTGCTGGAGGTGGTGAGCTGGGCGTTCACGCTTTCCGGCGCGCTCTCCGCGCAATAAACCAGCGTGCCCTTGGCCGCCAGGGCCGGGCCGGCGGGTGATGTCAGGGCCAGCGTCGCGATGGCCACCGCCACCATCCCCGGAAGGCCGCCCCCCATCCGCCGATCCGCGCGTCGATGCTGCAAGCGATCCTCCCTTGACGTCCGGGCGCATACCCGCCATGTCCGAGGCGGGACGCTACCGCAGGGGCGGGGACGGCGTCGAGGGGAATGCGGGACTGGCAATCCGAAGGGGGGGGCGATCCGTGGGAGATCCACAAAGTCGGTGGTAGTGCCCGTGGGGGCGTTACAATCGCGTTACGGACTGCCTCTTGGACCGATCCGCCCGACACCTGTAGAAACACGGCTCCCGCATCAGCGACTGCAAGGGTAAGACATGCGACAGACGATCAAGGTCGGACTCGGGATGGCTCTCATGATGACGACTGCACTCGGCGGCATGACCGCCGTCCATGCCGCGGAGCGGACCCAGGTCGCCGCGGCCGATGCCAAGGCGGATGTCGCCGCCGGCAACCCGCTGCTGACGGAGTGGAAGACCCCGTTCGGCATCGCCCCCTTCGCCGATTTCAAGCCGGAACATTTCGTCCCCGCCTTCGACAAGGCGATGGCCGACCACAAGGCGGAGATCGCGGCCATCACCGCATCGAAGGACGCACCGACCTTCGAGAATACGATCGCCGCGATGGAGCGGGCGGGCAGCATGCTGGACCGCGTCTCCTCCGTGTTCTTCAACCTGAATTCCAGCCACACCAACGACGCACTACAGGCGGTCGCGCGGGAGATGGCGCCGAAGCTGGCCAAGCACAGCAATGAGATCAACCTGGACCCCGTGCTGTTCCAGCGCATCGATGCCATCTACAAGCAGCGCGACAGCCTATCCCTAACCCCGCAGGAAAAGCGCCTGCTGGAACGCTACCACCTGGGCTTCGTCCGCTCGGGCGCCCAGCTCCCGCCGGAGGAGCAGCAGCGCCTGGCCGCCATCATGGAGCGGCTGGCCACCCTCTCCAACCAGTTCAGCCAGAATGTCCTGGCGGACGAGAAGGAATACATGCTGGTGCTGGAAACGGCGGAGGACAAGAAGGGCCTGCCCGACTTCGTCGTCACGTCCGCCGCCGCCGCCGCGAAGGACCGCGGGATGGAGGGCAAGCATGTCATCACCCTCTCCCGGTCGTCCATCGAGCCGTTCCTGACCTTCTCCGAGCGTCGGGACCTGCGGGAGAAGGCCTTCCGGGCCTGGATCGCCCGCGGCGACAATGGTGACGCCCAGGACAACAAGGCACTGATCCAGGAGATCGTGGACCTGCGCGCCGAGCGGGCGCAACTGCTGGGCTATGCGACCTTCGCCGACTTCAAGCTGGACGACACGATGGCCAAGACACCGGCCGCCGTGATGGACCTGCTGCTGAAGGTGTGGGATTCGGCCAAGACGACGCTGGCCGAGGAGCAGAAGATGCTGGAGGCGGTGGCCCGCCGGGAGGGCATGACCGACAAGCTCCAGCCCTGGGACTGGCGCTTCTATGCGGAGAAGGTCCGCAAGGCGGAGTTCGACCTGGATCAGGCGCAGACCAAGCCCTACTTCCAACTCGACAAGATGATCGAGGCGATGTTCTACACCGCCACCCGCCTCTACGGCGTCACCTTCGAGGAGCGGAAGGATATCCAGGCCTACCACCCCGATGTGCGCGTGTTCGAGGTGAAGCGCGACGGCAAGCATGTCGCCCTGTTCCTGTCGGACAACTTCTCCCGCCCGTCCAAGCGGTCGGGTGCGTGGATGAGCAGCTTCCGCGAGCAGCAGAAGCTGGCCGGAGAGATCACGCCGATCATCGTCAACAACAACAACTTCTCCAAGGGCAAGGAGGGGGAGCCGGCCCTGCTGTCCTTCGATGACGCCAACACCCTGTTCCATGAATTCGGGCACGGGCTGCACGGCATCCTGTCGGATGTGAAGTATCCGGGCCAGTCCGGCACCAATGTGCTGCGCGACTTCGTCGAATTCCCGGCCCAGATCAAGGAGCACTGGATC
>JBJOKR010000060.1:0-20000 GCA_046045995.1 Pseudomonadota bacterium
TGGTCATCGGCGGGCTGCTGGTGGCGGTCTTCGTCATCGTCGGACTGGCCATCGCCCGGTCCATCACCGCCCCCGTCACCGCCATCGAGGGGGTGATGAACCGCCTGGCCGAGGGCGATATCGCCACGGAGATACCGGCCACCGACCGCCGGGACGAGATCGGGGCCATGGCCCGGGCAGTCCGGATCTTCAAGGAAGGCATCGTCCGTGCCCGCGACCTGGAGCAGGAGGCCCAGCAGGCCGAGCGCCGGGCCCAGGCCGACCGTCAGGAGGCGCTGAGCCGGATCGCCGCCGATTTCGAAGGTGCCTTCGGTCAGGTGCTGACCACCATTTCCGCCGCGGCGGACTGGATGGAGAAGGGCGCCTATACCCTGCGCGACACGGCGGAGGCGACGCGGGAACAGGCCCTGCGCACCCATGAGGAACTGACCCTGACGGCGGAGGCGGTGGCGACGGTGGAGTCGGTCACCGTCCGCCTGGCCCGGACCATCCACACGGTGACGGATCAGGTTAACGACAGCGGCCGGATGGTGGTGACCGCTGCCGAGCGGGCCCGTGCCAGCGACGGCGCAGTGACGGCCCTGCAGGACGCCAGCCACCGCATCGGCGAGATGAGCGCCATGATCGGGGAGATCGCGGCCCAGACCAACCTGCTGGCCCTGAACGCCACGATCGAGGCGGCCCGCGCCGGTGAGGCGGGCAAGGGCTTCGCCGTGGTGGCGAGCGAGGTGAAGGCCCTGGCCAGCCAGACTGCCAAGGCGACAGATGAGATCGGCGGCCAGATCGCTGCCATCCGTGCGGCAACCGGTGACGTGGTGGCGGCGATTTCGGCCATCCGCGCCACCATCGAACAGGTGGAAACCTTGTCCCGGGCCATGCAGGTGGCCATGGCCGAACAATCCCAGTCCACCGGCGAGATCGCAGCCGCGGTGGAGAAGGCCAGCCGCACCTCGCAGGACGTGTCCGGCACCGTCGCCATCATGGCCATGAACGCGGCGGAGACGGGCAAGGCCGCGGTCCAGATGATCGGCAGTGCACGCAAGCTGTCGGAGGATTTCCACAAGCTGCGCAGCGATGCCGACTATTTCGTCGGCAGCATACGCAACGGTTCGGCGTGACCCGGGGCCCGACCTGCGCCAAGATGGCCCCGCGGATGGCTTGGTGTCGGCATGGTGCAGCATGGGCGGGGCGCAGCGGATGGCATCGCGGACGGGATCTGACCCGGGAAACCGGGCGCTGGCGCCACCGGGGACCGGCGGCATGATCCGCGCAGGACTGCTGGCCCTCATGCCTGCCTTGATGCTGGTGTCCGGATCCCTGCCGGGACTGGCGGAGGAGCCGGGCAGCGGGGCTGCGGCCGGGCAAGCCGTGGCGGAAAGCGGCAGTGTCCGCGATACCGTGGTGGCGGCGGCCCTGGCGGCCCGGCTGGCCGACGGCACCCCCCTGCCCGCCCCGGACCGCGAGGGGCGGGACCACGCCGCCCTGTCCGCCTTCTATGCCGGGCGGCAGAACCGGCCCCTGTGGATCGACGATGGCGGGCCGATACCGGCGGCCCACCGGCTGCTGGCGGCCCTGGACTCCGCCGGGGCGGACGGCCTGGTGCCCCGCGATTACGGCACCCTGCGCATCGCCACCCTGATGGAGCGGGGGGACAGCCCGCCGGCGCTGGTGGAACTGGAACTGCTGCTGACCCATGGTGCCCTGAACTTCGCCCGCGACCTGTCCATCGGCCGGGTGGAGCCGCGGCGGGTCGACCCGGAGCTGTTCATCGACCGGGCGGAACCCGATGCGGACATCCTGCTGGCGGAACTGGCGGCGGCGGGGCAGGACCCCGGCACCTTTCTGGCGGCCCGCATCCCGGTGCGGCCGGAATACCTGCGCCTGCGCGCCGCCCTGCCCGCCTATCGCGCCCTGGCGGCTGCGGGCGGCTGGCCCCTGGTCCCGTCGGGGGAAACCCTGCGCCCGGGGGAACGTCAGCCGCGGGTGCCCGACCTGCGCCGCCGCCTGACCGTGACCGGGGAATACACCGGCCCCGCCGTGCCGGAGGATCCGGAGCTGTACGATCCCGCCCTGGCCGCCGCCGTCGCCGCCTTCCAGTCCCGCCACGGGCTGGACCCGGACGGGGTGATCGGCGCGCGCACCCTGGCGGAGCTGAACCGCACGGCGGAGGAGCGGATGTCCCAGATCATCCTGAACATGGAGCGCTGGCGCTGGACGCCGGCGGATCTGGGCCCCGATTACCTGCTGGTGAACCTGGCCGGGTTCACCCTGGACCTGTACGCAGGCGGGCAGATCAGCCACAGCGCCCGGGTGGTGGTGGGCACGCCGGTCCAGCGCACCCCGGTCTTCAGCGACCGCATGACCTATCTGGAGGTCAATCCCACCTGGACGGTGCCGCCCCGCATCGCCAAGGAGGAGATCCTGCCCAAGCTGAAGAAGGATGCCACCTACCTGTCCCGCAACAACTACACCCTGTTCAGCACCTGGACGGACGGGGCGACGGTGGTGGACGCGACCACGGTGGACTGGAGCAATGTCAGCGCCCGCAGCTTCGGCTACCGCGTCCGGCAGGAGCCGGGGGACAACAATGCCCTGGGCCGCATCAAGTTCATGTTCCCCAACCAGTTCGATGTCTACCTGCACGACACGCCCAGCAAGCGCCTGTTCGACCGGGCCAACCGCACCTTCAGCCATGGCTGCATCCGGGTGGAGGACCCCTTCGCCCTGGCGGAAAGGGTGCTGGCCCTGACCGGCACCACCACCTGGGACCGGACAAAGCTGGATGCGCTGAAGGCCAGCGGGGAGCGACGGGTGATCACCCTGAAACGGCCCCTGCCCATCCACCTGACCTACATCACCGCCTTCGGCGACGCGGCCGCAGCGGGGGCGGCGGGGGCGGCGGCGGGGGCGGAGACAGCGGCCCCCGGCATCCTGGCCGTGCAGTTCCGCCCCGATGTCTATGGCCGCGATACCCGCCTGGCCCGCGCCCTCGACCGCTCCCGCACCCCCTGGCCGGACCCGGCGGAGGGGCCGGCGGAACGGGCGGCGGTGGGGGCATCCGGCGGCTGAGCGGCAGGCCCCGCCCAGCGATTGGGGCTTTTTTGCCGGCCGGCCCCATTTGTTGCTTGCGCCCTGTGGCAGTTTTGTCGAAGGTGCGAATGAACACGTTCGCGCAGACCTGCCATGCACTTTGTCGGGCCATGCACAGTG
This sequence comes from Pseudomonadota bacterium, assembly GCA_046045995.1. Taxonomy (GTDB): domain Bacteria; phylum Pseudomonadota; class Alphaproteobacteria; order Azospirillales; family Azospirillaceae; genus Indioceanicola. The sequence goes on from JBJOKR010000060.1 coordinate 3,211, forward strand.
TCGAATGCGAACAGTTCAGCCCTTGACCGGACGCACCTGACCGAACGCCCTTCAGCAAGACGGGAAGCCTGGGAATGCCGCAGACCGATGACCGCCGCCCCGCCGGTTCCATGATCGACAGGGAAGGCGTCACCGCCGCGGATACCAGATTGCGGGAGGGGGCGGAAGCGGTGGGCCCCGATCAGGGCCGGCGCGGTTTCCTGCGCCGCCTGGGCGGGCTGGCCCTCGCCGGTGCGGCGGGGGTTGTCGCCCCTGGGCTGTTCACGGCAGAAGCCGAAGCGGCCATCGCCGGCAGCCACAAGCGCAGCCTGTCCTTCCGCTCCCTGCATACGGGGGAGACTCTGAGCGCCACCTATTTCAGCGATGGGCGCTATGATCCCCGCGCCCTGGCCGACATGGCGGAGCTGCTGCGGGACTGGCGGACGGGGGAGGTGGGGCAGATCGACCCCGCCCTGTACGACCTGCTGTTCGCCCTGCGCCGCCGCCTGCGCAGCGACAAGCCGTTCAACGTGATCTCCGGCTACCGCTGCCCCCGCACCAACGCCATGCTGGCCTCCCAGTCCGGCGGGGTGGCAAAGCAGAGCCTGCATATGCAGGGCAAGGCCATCGACATCGCCCTGCCCGGCCGCACCCTGCGGGAGGTGCGCCAGGCCGCCCTCGACCTGCGCCAAGGCGGCGTCGGCCTCTACACCCGCTCCGGCTTCGTCCATGTGGACACCGGCCGGGTCCGGCAGTGGGGCGCGTGAGGTAGGCAATCCCTGATCCCAGCCCCTGATCCCAGCGGTCAGGACGTCCGGCCGTTGGCACGGCGGCGGCTCGTTCCGTCCAAGCCCGAAATCCTGATGTGTCGGAATTCCGGGTCGCTGGCATAGGCCGGGCAAGGGCAACGCCCGCGGCCCCTCGCGCGTCGCACCCGCAGGGGTCTACACGCCCGCGTGATTGACGACCACGCCCGGGGACCCGGTTATCAGGCGGTCGCGCAGGTCCTCAGGGATCGGGGTCTTCTGGTAGCGGGCGGTATCCACCAGCACATAGACAGTCTCTGCGGCGACCAGCAGGTCCGGCTCACGGAAGCGACGGAACTCCGTCCGCAGGGTGAAGGACGTGGTGCCGGTCTTCAGCGCCCGCACCCGTGCTTCCAGCACATCGTCGAAGCGGGCGGGGGCAGACCATTCCAGGGTCATCTTCACCACCCGCATGTCCAGCCCGCGCGCCTGCACCGCGGCGATCCCGCCCCAGGTCGCCCGCTGGAACTCCGTCAGTGCCACGTCCACGTAATCGCCGTAACGGGCATTGAAGACGATGGCCTGGGCATCGCACTCACTGAACCGCACCCGGAACAGCAGGCGGAACGGCAGGGCAGCGGCACCCTGAGCGGCATCACGGTCGGCATCACGGTCGGCATCGGACATGAACGGGCTCCCGTCTGTGGCAGGCCCCAGCCATAGCGCAGCCGGGCCCGTTCCGTGAACCGCCAAAACGAAAACGGCCGCCCCCCGGGGAGCGGCCGTTTCCTTATCGTTGCCCGGCAGATCCGCGATCACACGGCCTTGCCGCTGCCGATCATCAAGCGGCCTTGCCGCTCTTGGCGATGATCTCGTCCGCGACGTTCCGCGGCACCGGCTCGTAGTGCGAGAACTCCATCGAGAAGGAGCCGCGGCCGGAGGTCATGCCGCGCAGCTGGCCGATGTAGCCGAACATTTCGGACAGGGGCACATGGGCCTCCACCGCGATGTTGGCGCCACGCTCCAGCTGGCCCAGGATGGTTCCGCGACGACGGTTCACGTCGCCGATGACATCACCCAGGTAATCCTCGGGGATCACGACCTCGACCTTCATCACCGGCTCCAGCAGGACCGGACCGGCGAGGCGCATGGCCTCGCGGAAGCAGGCCTTGGAGGCGATTTCGAAGGTCAGCGCGTTGGAGTCCACCTCGTGGTACTTGCCGTCCACCAGGGTGGCCTTGAAGTCCACCGTGGGGTAACCGGCCAGCACACCGTCGTCCTTCTGGTTCTGAAGTCCCTTGTCGACGGCCGGGATGTATTCGCGCGGAACGGTACCGCCGACCACCTGGTCGACGAACTCGAAGCCCTGTCCCCGCTCCTTCGGCTCGAAGATGATCTTCACTTCGGCGAACTGGCCGGAACCGCCGGTCTGCTTCTTGTGGGTGTAGGTGTGGGTGACCGGCTTGGTGATGGTCTCCCGATAGGCCACCTGCGGGCGGCCCATGGTGCCCTCCACCCCGAACTCGGTCCGCATGCGGTCCATGGTCACTTCGAGGTGCAGCTCGCCCATGCCGCGCAGGATGGTCTGACCGGTTTCACGGTCGGTTTCCAGACGCAGGGAGGGGTCGGCCCGGACCATCTTGCCGATGGCGGCGGAGAACTTGTCCTGGTCCCCGCGGTTCTTCGGCTCGATGGAGACGGAGATGACGGGGTCCGGGAAGCGCATGCGCTCCAGCACGACCGGGGCGCTGGCGTCGCACAGCGTATCGCCGGTGTCGGTCTCCTGCAGGGAGACGAAGGCGACGATGTCACCGGCGCGTGCCTCGTCCAGGTCGTTGGTGTCCTTGGCGAACATCTCGACGATACGGCCGATGCGCTCGCGCTTGCCGCGGGTGCTGTTGGCGACGGACTGGCCCTTGGAGATGGTGCCGGAATAGACACGGGCGAAGGTCAACGCACCATACTTGTCGTTGATGACCTTGAAGGCCAGCGCGGAGAAGGGCTCGTCGTCGGAGGACTTGCGCTCGCCGACCGTGTTGCCGTCGGCGTCCACGGTCTTGATGTTTTCGACGTCGGTCGGGGCCGGCAGGTACCAGATCACCGCGTCCAGGAGCTGCTGCACGCCCTTGTTCTTGTAGGACGAACCGCAGAGGACCGGGACCCAGGTGCTGGTGATGGTGGCCTTGCGGATGCAGGCGCGCAGGGTGTCGACGGACGGCTCTTCGCCGGTCTCCAGGTACTGCTCCATGGCCGCGTCGTCCATTTCCAGGCAGGACTCGACCAGGTTGGTGCGGTAGGCCGCGACTTCACCCAGAAGCTCACGGTCATAGGCATTGGTGATCTTCAGCTTGTCGGCCAGATCGGGGGTGACATCCCACTCTTCCCAGGTGCTGTCCTTCTCTTCGGAGAACCACACGCGGGCCTTCATCGTCACCAGATCGATGTGGCCGAAGAACATGTCCTCCGACCCGATCGGCATCTGCAGGCAGACCGGACGGGCGCCCAGGCGCTCCTTCACCATCTTCACGGTGCGGCGGAAATTCGCGCCGGAGCGGTCCATCTTGTTGACGTAACACATGCGCGGCACGTTGTAATTATCCGCCAGGCGCCAGTTCGTCTCCGTCTGCGGCTCCACGCCCGCGACACCGTCGAACACCACGACCGCACCGTCGAGCACGCGCAAGGAGCGGTTCACCTCGATGGTGAAGTCGACGTGGCCCGGGGTGTCGATCAGATTGATCTTCTTGTCCTTCCAGAAGCAGGACACCGCGGCGGACTGGATGGTGATGCCGCGCTTCTGCTCCTGCTCCAGATAATCGGTCGTCGTGGACGACTTCAGATCCTTGGTGTCGTGGATGTCCACGATCGTGTGCTTGCGACCGGTGTAATACAGGATGCGCTCGGTCGTCGTGGTCTTGCCGGCATCGACGTGGGCGATGATGCCGATGTTCCGAATGTCTGCCAGCGGGATAGTGCGGGGCATATGTAGGCTCCGTCGTCCAACGTCGGCTCCCGACCATCGAGATCCGGCGCGGTGTGTTCAATGACAAAGGCGGGCCGAAACCCGCACGGACAAAGGCGGGCCGGGGGGCCCGCACGAAAAAACCGGGACGTCGGCGGAAACCCGCATGACCTCCCGGAGCGGCGATGTATTTACTGCCATCCCGCCCTTTTTCCAAGGGGCTGGGCAGCATGACGGGTGCGCGTGCGGCGTCTGGCGTCCAGCCCGGATGGCGGTCCGGATGCCAGCGCCCGCGGCGTCGGGCCAACCGCATGACACACGGGGGGTGACCCGTCAATCCTATTCGGCGCCGCGGTGGCGCCGACATCGCAACGTCACAGCCGGACCCGGTCACCCGCCTGCGTCGGCGCCCGGATGGGGTCGCTCACCATGGCAGGTCCTTGCCGTCATGGTTGAAGAAGCGCCCGTTCGCCTCCGCCGTCAGCCCGTCGATCACCGCCAGCAGCCGGGCCGCCGCTTCCGCCGGTGGGCGCACCTCCAGCCCCTGCTTGCCGAAGGGCTGGGACAGGCCGGTATCCACCGTCCCGGGATGCAGTGCGACGCAGGCCGCCTGGGGCCAGCGCCGCGCCAGTTCGATGGCGGCGGTGCGCACCAACTGGTTCAGCGCCGCCTTTGACGCCCGATAACCGTACCAGCCGCCCGCCCGGTTGTCGCCGATGCTGCCCACCTTCGCCGACAGGGTGGCGAAGACGGCCTTGCCGACGCGCGGGAACAGGGGCAGCAGATGCTTCATCAGCAGGGCCGGGCCGATGGCGTTCACAGCGAAGCTGCGGGCCAGCACATCGGCGTCCAGGGCCCGCCAGCTCTTCTCCGGCTCCACCCCGTCCCCGTGCAGCAGCCCGGTCGCATCCAGAACCAGGCGCAGCGGCAGGGCCTGGGCTGTGATGCGGGCCGCAAGGGCGGCAATCGTCGCCTCATCCGTGATGTCCAGCGGCGGATCCAGACTGCGCCCCACCCCGTCCACCTGGGCAAAGGCCCCGGTCTCCCGGATCAGCGACAGAGAGGCGGCCCCGATGCCACCGGTGGCCCCCACCACAAGCGCAAGCCCGCCGGCGGGGAAGGAGGAAAGGCTGGGTATCGTCATGCTGGGGGAGATAGGGCGGCAGGGCCGGCCGGCCAGGGCGCTTTTAAAACCCTCTCCCCCTGAGGGAGAGGGAGGGGCCCGCGTCGGAGCGCAGCGGAGACGGGGGAGGGTGAGGGGTCCGGCAGCAGAGGACTGGATTCAGCCCACGGCATCGTATGTGAAACACCCCTCCCCCTCCCAAGCCTGGCGGCTTGGGCCCCTCCCTCTCCCTCAGGGGGAGAGGGTTTTTTCTGCCTTTCCAGATAGTTACACCACCGCCACCAGGGGCAGGCGGATGGTGAAGCGGGTGCCGCGGGCGGGGGCGCTGTCCAGATGGATTTCGCCTTTCAGCGGGCCGTTCACGATGTTGTGGACGATGTGCAGGCCAAGGCCGGTGCCGCCCTTGTTGCGCTTGGTGGTGAAGAAGGGATCGAAGGCGCGGGCCACCACCTCCGGCGGCATGCCGGTGCCGTTGTCGACGAAGCTCAGCACCGCCTGCCCGTCCCCGCCGCGGACCACGTCCACCCCGATCTCCGGCGTGTCCACCCCGTCGAAGGCGTGGACCACGGCGTTCTGCACCAGGTTGGTGACCAACTGGGCCAGAAGGCCGGGATATGTGGTCATGATGATCCCGTCCTCCCCCGTCAGGGAGAGCTTCACCGATTTCTGGCGCAGCAGCGGTTCCACCGTGGCCAGCACATCGGCGGTGTAATCCTTCAGGTCGATCTCCCGCATGTCGTCGCTGGTGCGGTCGGCCGCCACCTTCTTGAAGGAACTGACCAGATCGGCCGCGCGCTGGGCGTTGTGCAGCATCAGCCGGGCGATATCGCCCGTGGTCTGGAGGAATTCGTTGAAGTCGGAGCGTTTCAGCGCCCCCTCCTCCATCCGCGTCTTGATCCGGCGCGATTCCTCCGCGAACTGGGAGGCGACGGAGAGCAGGATTCCGATCGGCGTGTTCACCTCATGGGCGACACCGGCCACCAGCTGGCCGAGGGAGGCTAGCTTTTCGGTCTGAAGCATCTGTTCCTGGGTGCGCTTCAGCTCCGCCAGGGATTCCTCCAGCGCGCGGGAGCGGCTTTCCACCTCCCGCGTCCGTTCCGCCACCATGTCCTCCAGCTGTTCGCTGTAGGCCTGGAGTTCGTTCCGGGCCCGATCCAACTGGCTGAACAACTGGGCATTGGACAGGGCGACCGCGGCCTGGGAGGCCAGGACCTGGAGCAGGCGCACCCGCTCCGGCGTGAAGGCCCCGGCGGCAAGGTCGTTCTCCAGGTACAGCACCCCGATCAGCCGGCCCTGGTGGACGATGGGGGTACAGAGGACCGACAGCTCCCCCCGGCCGACCCAGCGCGGATGGCTGCCGAACCGTTCGGAGCCGGAGGCATTCTCCAGCACCACACTGTCGCGGGTGCGGGCGACATAGTTCAGGATGGGTGTCGGCAGGTCGGTATCGGCCAGCGCCCGGTCGGGCTTCACATCGAACCCCGCCCCATCCACCCCGCGCAGGGCGGGAACGACCAGATCGGCCGCCGCCCCCTCCCCCCGGTTCAGGGCCAGGGCCGCCATGCGGGCGCCGGCATTCTCCATGGCCAGATCCAGCAGCCGCTCGATCAGCCGGTCCAGGACCAGTTCGCCGGACACGGCCTGGGCGACGCGCACCACCGTTTCCAGGTCCAGGGACTGGGATGGACCCACCGGTTCGGCTGGGCGCTCGGCCTCCGCCGTCCGGCGTTGGCCCTGCAACAGGTCGGCCAGGGCGTCGGGCGCCGTCTCTTCCAGCTGGCGGCACTTGGCCGCGGCCCCCCAGTCGCGGTAGCGGGACCAGGCGAGCCGCAGGAATTCCCCCGCCAGCTGGGGCCGGCGGATCCGGGCGAAGAAGGCGGCCGCCTTCTCCGCCGCCAGGGCGGCATCGTTGACGAAGCCTTGCTCCACCGCGACCTCGACCGCGCGGGAATACAGGTCCGCCGCCTCCGTCGTCCGCCGCTCCTGCCGGGCCAGTTCGGCCTCCACCAGGTGGATGCGGTGGGTGTGGTTCATGGGCGCGAACTTGGCCCAGGCCTTCAACTGGGCCAGCAGCCCCTTCACCGCCTTGGTGTGGACCTTGCGGTCGGCGGCGGCCAGGTCCGGCCGGTCCAGCAGGGACAGGCGCAGCAGCGCCTCATGGAAGGCGTAGCTCTTGGCCGTGAAGGTGCCCATGCGCTTGGTCAGCATGGAGCGGCCCAGCGCCATCTGCTCCACCGCCAGATCGGGCCGGCCGAAGACATTGGCCAGCATCATGCCGATCAGACAGAAGGAGACGAGATTACCGATCTTAGGATAATCCCGCGCTGTTTCCAGCTCGGCCGCCAGCATCCCCTCCACCGCGCGCCAGTCGTTCCCGGCCAGCAGGGCCGCCGCCGCCGCCGCATGATCGAACAGGATCAGCGAATGTCCCGCCGCCTTGCGCCGCAGCAGGTCGCAGGCATGGGTCATCACCGCCTGCGTCTCCCGCAGGTCCGCCCCGGCATAGAGGCGGAAGGGCACGATGCCCATCACCGTGAACTCACCATACTGGTAGTTGCCCCGGTCCATGGCGTTGCGGAACGCCGTCTCCAGCCGGTCGATGGACTTGCGGGCATGCTCCCGGTAATGGGCGATGAAGGTGGAGAAGATGAACTGCGGCTCGATCTGGTTCGCCGCCCCGCCCAGGCCGGAACAGGCGGCGGAGCCCAGGCGATGGCCCGTCGCCGCATCGCCCAGGGCGCAGAAGACCAGGCCGCAGCCGGCGACACAGAACGCCGTCTCCCGCGCAAGGCCCTGGCGCATGGACAGGCGCGTTCCTTCGAACACCAGGATACCGAACAGGTGGGAGCCGGAGTGGTAGGAGGCGAGCGCCCCCACCTCCAGGATCCGCATGGTCTGGAGCGAATGGGGGTCGGTCATGGGCGGCAGGGCGGCCAGGTGGTTGAACCGCGCCTCCGTCAGCCAGCGGCGGAAGCCCAGGGCGCGCACGATCAGTTGCAGCTTCACCGCCCTTTCCGGCAGGGGCAGGCCCAGCAGCCGGGTCGCCGCCATCACCTGGCGCAGGCAGACGGCGTAGTCACCCCGCAGCAGGGCCGCCTTGGCCGATATCTCCAGCCCGGCGCAGCGATCCAGGTCGGAGGCCGCCAGTTGCCCCGCCTCCGCCAGAAGCGCCTCGCACCCCTCATGCTCCCCGATCAGGTAGGATAGCTCCGCCGCCTTCAGCAGCAGGTCGAAGCGGAAGCGGCGGTCGTCGATGGCGTCCTGAAGCTCCAGCGCCACGCGCACGAAGCGCAGCGCGATCTCATACGCCGCGGAGGCCTGGACCTTGCCCGCCACCCGGTCGTTCAGGCGGCACAACTCCGCCCGTTCCCCCGGCCCGATGATCAGGGTTCGGGCCAGGTTCAGGTTGTGGACGATGTCGAACAGGGGCGGATCGGCGCTGTCGCGGGTGCGGTCGCGCAGCAGCCGGCCGACGCGCAGATGCAGGTCCGGCCGCTCCTCCTCCGCCGTCAGGCGGTAGCAGGCCTCCTGCACCCGGTCATGGGCGAAGCGGAAGCCGCGCCCGGCCCCGCCGCCCGCCCCGCCGCTGTCGTCCGACGGGATCAGCAGGCCTTCCTTCAGGGCGGGCTGGAGCACCGCCTCCACCCCCGCCTCCTCCGCATCCAGGGCGGTGGCCAGGAGGGACAGGTCGAATCCGGCGCCGATGCTGGCCGCCACCCGCAGGGCGGCCCGCGTCTCCTCCGGCAGGGATTCCAGCCGGGAGGACAGGAGATTGGCCACATCCTCCGTCAGCCCCGCCTTCTCGATCGCGGCCAGGTCGGCGACCCAGATCCCCTGTTCCGCATCGAAGCGCAACCAGCCGTCCCGGGCCAGCACGGTCACAAGTTGCAGCAGGAAGAAAGGGTTGCCGCCGCTGCGCTGGGTCAGCAGGCGGGCAAGCGGCGCCACTTCCTCCGCACTGCTGGCGCAGGCGGCGGCAAGCCAGGCCCCCACCTCCGAATCCCGCAGCGGCCCCAGCATCAGGGTGCCGACCGGCGCCGCCTGACCGATATCGTCGGCCAGGCGCAGCACCGGATGGCCGGGCCCCACCTCATTATGGCGGTAGGCGCCGATGACCAGCAGATTGGCACCCGACGCATCGGACAGCAGCGTGGTCAGAAGCTGGAAGCTGCCCGCATCGGCCCATTGCAGATCGTCCAGGAACAGGACCAGCGGATGGTCCGGCCCGGCGAATTGCTGGATGAAGCGGGTCATCACCAGCTGGAAGCGGTTCTGTGCTTCCACCGGCGGCAGGGCGGGGGCCGGCGGCTGGGGGCCGATGACCAGGGCCAGTTCCGGCACCACGTCCTGCACCACCCCGGCATTGACGCCCAGCACCTCCGTCAGGCGGGTGCGCCAGCGGTCCAGCCGCTCCCGCCCCTCCCCCAGGATCTGGCGGACCAGATCGCGCAGGGCCTGGACGATGGCGAGATAGGGGTAGTCGCGCTGCAGCTCCTCGAACTTGCCCTCGACGTAATAGCCATGGGCAAGCGCGACCGGGCGGCGGATCTGGCGGACCAGGGCGGATTTTCCGATGCCCGAGTAACCGGCCACCAGCAGCAGTTCCCGCCCGCCTGCGGTGGTCCGGCCGAACGTCTCCATCATCCGCGCGATGGGCTCATCCCGGCCGTACAGGGCGTCCGGCAACATCAACCGGGCCGGCCGGTCCTTCCGCCCCAGTTCAAAGGGGCGGATGGTGCCTGTCGCCTTCCATTCGGACAGGCAGTGTTCCAGATCGTGCCGCAGCCCTTCCGCGCTGTGGTAGCGCTGTTCCGCCGTCTTCGCCAGCAGCTTCAGGACCACGGCGGACAGGGCGGCGGGCAGGTCGGGGCGCAGTTCATGCACCGGGATGGGGGTGGCTGCGATGTGCCGGTGGACCCAGCCCAGGGGGTCCTGCGCCAGGAACGGCACATTGCCGGTCAGCATCAGGTGCAGGATCACGCCCAGGGAATAGAAATCCGCCCGGTGGTCCACCGGCCGGTTCATGCGGCCCGTCTGTTCCGGGCTGATGAAGGCCAGTTCGCCACCCAGCATGGCCAGGGCGCGCGCGGCCCCCGTTTCCCGCGGGATCCGGGTGACCAGCCCCAGCCCGCCCAGGCGCACCGCGCCGGAAACAGGGTCCACGCGGATATTGGCCGGGCGTAGGTCCCGGTGGATGTAGTCCCGCCCGTGCAGTTCCACCAGCGCCTCGGTCAGGCCCATGGCGATGGAGAGCGCGATGTCCGTCGCCATGCCCGCGGGCGGGATCATGGCGCCCAGGAACAGCTCCCCGCCATCGGCGATGACCAGGGCGGGCCCCGCCTCCGTCTCCAGGATGCCCAGCGGCCGTTCGAACCGGGGGGAGGCCAGGGCCGACAGCACCCCCATCTCCGCCGCCAGGGCTTCGCGCGGGACGGCACTGCCCGGCTGCGGGGCGCGGATCACGGCCCGCTGCCCGTCGGACTGGCGCTGGGCCCGCCACCAGACATTCACGCGGTCCGCCTGGGCCTCTTCCAAAAACGTGTAGCCGGCGGCGGCATGCATATCCCGAAGCTCCGATGACCAGACACCGGGCCGCATTCTAGACAGGCGGATGGGAATTGGAAGTTGTTTGGTGGCCTTTCTCTGCCAGCGGCCTGGCGGCACCAAGTCAAACCGCGCTGCGGCGCAGCATCACCAGACTGTCATTTACAGTACGTTTACACCCAGGCCTATCGCCACCTCCCCGGCGGATGGGCAAGGCTCCGACCGGCATTCGGCCGGGCGGGGGCGGACTTTCCCTGCCTTGGATCCAAGACGGGGCGGGGACGGGTGCTTGCAGGGGCGGCAGCGGTTCGGGTTGCGGGGATGCGGGCCCCCGCGGAACCCTGGGGCCACGGGCCACCGGCCCGTCACCCGGCCCCCAGCCCAGGACCAGACGATGCGCGCCCCCGCCCTTTCCTTCGCCCTTGCCCTGCCCAGCCTTGCCCTGCTCGGCCTTGCCATGCCCCTGACCGCAAGCCCCGTCCATGCCTCCCCCGCGACCGCCACCCCGGCCCGCCATCCCGGCACCGCACCGACCCCGGCGGCGGAGGCCGCCCGGGCGGAGATCATGGCCGCCGACCGTGCCTTCGCCGCCAAGGCGAAGGAGGTGGGAATCGGCCCCGCCTTCCGCCTGTATGCGGAGGAGACGGTGTGGATGCTGAGCCTGGGGGAGCCGACCCAGCCCAATGCCGCGCTGGAAACCCTGTTCCCCCCGGGGGCGGAGCTGACCTGGGACCCGACGGATGCCGCAGCCTCCGCCGACGGAAGCCTTGGCTACAGCTGGGGCCCATCCCTGTTCCGCATGGCCGGCAAGGATGGCGCGATGCGCGAACAGGCCGGGCGCTACCTCACCATCTGGCGGCGGCAGGAGGACGGCTCCTGGAAATTCACCGCCGACGGCGCCCTGATCATCCCACCCACGTCACCGGCCGCAAAGGCACCCTGAGCAGGGGCGTTTGCCTTGGCGGGGGATTGCGTGTATCTCCGCGCGGATGTCGGCCAAGGCCGATGCCCCGCCTATCCCCCCGAGGTCCCGGTTGATGGACAATTGCCCCTGCGCCTCCGGCCGCCCGTTCAATGAGTGCTGCGGCCCCTACCTGTCCGGTGCCGCCGTGCCGCCCACGGCCGAAGCCCTGATGCGGTCCCGCTACAGCGCCTTCGCCACCGGCGCCATCGATTACCTGGAGGAATCCCTGCTGCCGGAGACGCGCGGCGATTTCGACCGCGGCAATGTCACCGAATGGGCCCGCAGCAGCGAATGGACCGGGCTGGAGGTGAAATCCACCGAAGCCGGGCAGCCGGGGGATGAGGAAGGCTGGGTGGAGTTCGTCGCCCGCTTCCGCATCAACGGCAAGGACCACCTGCACCACGAATCCAGCCGCTTCGCCCATCGCGACGGGCGCTGGTGGTATGTGGACGGGATCATGGGAACGCGCCCCCGCACCACCGCCAAGATCGGCCGCAACGATCCCTGCCCCTGTGGCAGCGGCAAGAAATACAAGAAGTGCCACGGGGCGTGACGTCGCCGGCGGGAGGGGTTGGGGCGCACCAAGACAGCGGATCGCCCCACCGCCGGAGCTTTTTCCGCCCAACCGAAGACCGCCCTAGTCGGCCATGCGCGCCTTGATCTGGCGCAGGATCCAGCCCAGCACGGGCAGGCGTTCATAGAATTGTTCGGCCGCGTCCCAGTGGTCCACATGGCTGACCACATGGCCCGCGGTATCGAACCGCACCTCCGACATGCCGTCGATCACCCACTGCTTCGGCCCGGCCTTGGTGCGGAAGGTGAAGGTCCAGCGCAGATAGGCGGTCTGGCCGCTGACCGCATGGTCGCGGATGATGAAGCGGGGGGATACCAGCTTCACGAACATCTGGTCGAAGACATGGCGCAGGCGGTCGCGGCTGCGGAAGTCGTTGAACGGATCCTTGAAATGGACATCCGGCACCGCAAGCCGGTCGATCCGGGACACGGTCTGCGGTGTCAGATCCGCGTAGTAGCGGATATAGGCCGCAACCGCATCCTCCACCGGCACACGTTCGACCATGGGTCCCCTCCCCCCGGCACAGGCCCGGCGCCTGCGCCTATTTCGGCATGGCCTTCCGCGTCGCCGCGAAATACAGCGGATAGGGCAGGCAGCGCAGGCGCTGCAACAGGAAAGTGAAGCGCCGGGGGAAGGTGATCTCGAAATGATCCTGTTTCATCTCCGCCACCATCCGCGCCGCGGCTTCCTTGACCGGCATCAGGAACGGCATGGGAAAATCGTTCTTGTCGGTCAGCGGGGTCTTGATAAATCCCGGATTGACCAGTTGGGTGCGGATGCCGTGGCGCTCCAGGTCCAGGTACAGCGACTCGGCCAGGTTGATCAGCGCCGCCTTGCTGGCGCCATAGGCCAGCGACCGGGGCAGGCCGCGGTAGCCGGCAACGCTGGACACGATGACCACCTGGCCCATGCGCCTTGCGATCATGTCCGGCAGGGCGGCGTCCAGGCAGTTCACCACCCCCATCAGGTTCACATCGATGGTGTGCCGATAGGCGGCGGCGTCCAGCTTGGCAGCACTGTCGGGCTGGTAGGTGCCGGCGTTCAGGATCAGCAGGGCCACCGCCCCATGGGCGGTGTGCAGATCCGCCACGGTGCGGCGCACGCCCTCCAGATCCGTCACATCCACCGGCACAGGGATGATGCGCCCGGGCCCCGTGGCCCTGGCCGCCACCGCCTCCAGCGCGTCGCGGCGGCGGGCACTGGCCAGTACGGTCCACCCCTCCCCCGCCAGGCGCAGGGCCACTTCCTCCCCGATCCCGCTGGAAGCGCCGGTGACCCAGGCGACACCATCGGCCGGGGTGGGGGTGCGCGGCTTGGTCATGCGTCCATCTCCGAACAGGGAAGGGTGGGAACGGTCGTCCCAGGATAGGCCGGGGTCAGCCCCGCCAGGAAGGCCTGAGCGTCCCGTTGCAGGGCCGCCTGCTTCTCCGCCGTCATCCTGTCCAGGGATTTGTAGATCAGGGCCATGCGCGGATTGCCGCCCAGCACGCCCCGGTTCTCCATCAGGAAGTTCCAGTACAGCGGGTTGAAGGGGCAGGCATCGGGCCCCGTCGTCTTCGCCACGTCATAGCGGCAGCGGCCGCAGTAATCGGACATTCGGTCGATATACTTCCCGCTGGCGGCATAGGGCTTGCTGCCCAGGAAGCCGCCATCGGCATGCATCACCATGCCGTGGACATTGGGCAATTCCACCCATTCGAACGCATCGGCATAGACCGCCAGGTACCATTCCTCCACCTGCGCCGGCTCGATCCCGGCCAGCAGGGCGAAATTGCCGGTGACCATCAGGCGCTGGATATGGTGGGCATAGGCCTCACGCTTGGTCTGGCCGATGGTTTCGGCCATGCAGCGCATGGGCGTCTGCCCCGTCCAGTAGAAATCCGGCAGCGGGCGGCGGGCGTTCAGCACATTCGTCGCGGCATAGCCCGGCATCTTCAGCCAGTAGATCCCGCGCACATATTCCCGCCAGCCCAGGATCTGGCGGATGAACCCCTCCGCCGCGTTCAGGGGCACCCGGCCGGCCCGGTACTCCGCCTCCACCCGGCGGCAGACCGCCTTTGGGCAGAGCAGGCCGATGTTCAGATAGGGGGAGAGGACGGCGTGGAACAGCGTCTCCTCCCCCACCGCCATCGCGTCCTGGTAATCGCCGAAGGACGGCAGGGCGGTGCGGACGAAATGCTCGAACGCGGCTTCCGCGTCCGCGGCGGTGACGGCGAAGCAGAACCCGTCCAGATCGCCGAAATGGTTGCCGAAGCGCTGCGCCACCATGTCCATCACCGCCCGGGTGATGCCGTCCGGTTCGACCCGGTAGCGGGCGGGGATCTTCAGGCCCTTGGGCATGCTCTTGCGGTTTTCCTGGTCATAGTTCCACTCCCCCCCTTCCGGCTTGCCGTCGGCGGTCATCAGCAGCCCGGTCTCCCGCCGCATGTCGCGGTAGAAGAACTCCATCCGCAGCTGGCGCTTGTCCCGCGCATGGGCGCGGAAGCGGGCAAGCGGGCAGAAGAACCGGTCATCCTCCCGCACCTCCACCGGGATGCCGGCCACCGCCTCCCACTCCTTCATATCGGCCCAGACGCGCCATTCCCCGGGGAAGGTGACGGCGATGCGGGCCGGGTTCAGGCGGCGGACGGCGCGCCCAACCTCCTCCCGGAAGGAATGGGTGTTGGCGGGATCGTCCAGGGCCACGTAGTCCACCGCCACCCCGTCCGCCCGCAGACCATCGGCGAAATGGCGCATGGCCGACAGGATGAAGGCGATCTTCTTCGGATGGTGGCGGACATAGGTCGCCTCCGCCCCCACCTCCATCATCAGGACGGTGTCGGTCGCCCGGTCCAGGTCGCGGAACACGGGCAGGCTGCGGGTCTGCTGGTCACCCAGCACGACGCGCAGGGTACCGCGGGGGGGGCCGTCCATCGCCGGGTTCTGGGGGTGGGGGTGGCGGGGGCCGAAACGGCGGGCGCTGCGGCGGCAGGTGTCTCGGGGGCAGACGTCTCGGTAGCAGGCGTTTCGGCGGCAGGCGTCTCGGTGGTTGGGGCCGGCAGGGAGGCCGCCTGCCCGTTCGCCGGGGCCACCGTCCCGGGCGGCACCAGCCCTTCCGGCCGCAGGGCATAGGCGATGTACTGGCCCTTGGCGTCGAAGGCCAGTTTCACCCAGGCGTCGTTGTCGTCGTACCAGATGTCGATGGCGCTGGTGGCGCCGGGCTGGTTGGTCAGCAGGTTGATGCGGAAATGCCGGGCATCGATCACCTGCCCTCCCGCCTGGATCGGTTCCACCCCCTTGGGATCGATCCGCACATCCATCAACAGGCCGCGCTGGGTATCCAGCAGCTGTGTGGCACCGATGGTGGCGATGTTCCAGTAGCTGGTGGGGATCACGTCGGCGGCATAGACGAAGCTGCCCCGGCTGCTTTCCACGGCGAAGCCCGCGTCCGTCGCGCGGCCGCGCACCCAGTGCTTCTTGCCGTCGTCATTGGTGGTGGTGTCCAGGGAGATCAGGCGGCCGCCCCGCCATACCTCCCGGTTGTCATGTTCGTACCGGTAGGCGGTGATGAAGGCGACATCCACACGGAAGCGGATGCTCTTCTCCACGATCAGATCCTCCCCTTCCCGGCGGAAGGTCAGGGTGTGGCTGCCCAGGTCGCTGTCATTGTTGCGGATGGCGGCGAAGGGGATCGTGTTGCTGGGGGGGATGGTGGCCGCCTGCACGGCGGCGGGCGCCACGGCGCCGGTCAGGGCTGCGGCTGCCAGCATGGCGATGGTCAGGGCCAGCACGGCCGACGGTCGACGGACACGGGTGTCGCGTCCGTCGCCGGGGGTGGGCGTCATCCGGGCGGCGGTCATGTCATTCCCTCGGCACATGGTTGTGAGCTGAGAGATATGCCGCGCCGCGATCCCGGCAATCACCCCCGCCGGGGGATGGACGCCATGCCGCCGCAATGCCGCGGGATTGCCAGCGGATCGCCACCGTTGCCGATCGTTGCCGGTCGTTGCCGGGCGCCGCGGGTTTGGGTTCCCCCCGGGCCGGGGGATGGTATACGGTAACAGCTGGCCGCCGGGTCTCCGGCACCGGGTCCGCCCGCTGCCGTGCCCGGTCTCAAACCAGCCCTTGCCCCCTTGTCTGAACCGATGCAGCCCCCCAGCCATCCCGCCGACGCCCATAGCGCGCATGACCACCACGCCTGTGTCGGCGCCGCCCTGGCGCGGGCGCGGGCGCTTTGCGAGTCACGCGGGGCGCGGTTGACGCCCTTGCGGGAACGGGTGCTGGAACTGGTCTGGTCCGGTCACCGGCCGCGGGGCGCCTATGCCATCCTGGACGATCTGGCGGGGGATGACGGCAAGCGCCCGGCCCCCCTGACCGTCTACCGTGCCCTGGATTTCCTGGTGGAACAGGGGCTGGTCCACCGGATCGAAAGCCTGAACGCCTATGTCGGCTGCCCGGATCCGGGCAGTGCCCATAGCGGGCAGTTCCTGGTGTGCAGCCGCTGCGGCAACGCCGCCGAACTGGACGACCCCGCCATCGCCACCGCCATCGCCCAGGCCGCCGCCACCCGCGGCTTCCAGGCGCAGCGCCAGACCGTGGAAGTGGCGGGTTTGTGCCCGGCCTGTTCCGCCGCGTAAGTCGGTGCGACGGCGTAGCCCGGGGGCCGACGGTCACAGGTGCCGTCGCCGGCCTACTCCACCACCAGATCATCCCGGTGGATCAGCTCATCCCGGCCGCGCCAGCCCAGAATGGCCTCGATCTCGCCGCTCTTGCGGCCCTGGATCGTGCGGGCCTCCTCCGCGCCATAGGCGGACAGGCCGCGGCCCAGCACGGTGCCGTCGGTGGTGCGGACCAGGACCAGATCGCCCCGATCGAACTCCCCCTCCACCGCGGTGACGCCGGCGGGCAGTAGGCTGCCA
>JBJOKR010000061.1:0-21876 GCA_046045995.1 Pseudomonadota bacterium
TACCTGAAGGACGACCGGGCGCTGGAGGATTACCTGATCGACCAGGGGCTGGCCGATGTCTCCCTGACCGCGCTGATGGCCGATGGCTCCGGGGCTGCCAATGCCACGGGCGCGATCCGCAGCGGGACCGCCCTTCGCGGGCTGGTGGAGCAGGCCCGGCTTGCCCGCGGCCAGATCCAGGCCCTGGCCCGCAAGGCCGGCAACCGCGATGTGGTGGAACAGGCCGCCATCGCCGGTGGGCTGTCCACCGCCCTGCTGACCAATCCCGAGCTTGCCGCCACCAAGGCGGCGGAGGTGGCCGACCGCCTGAACCGGCTGGAGATCATGCGCCTGCGCGCCAGCGGCGACGGCCTGGCCGGGGCCGTGCTGGGCCTGCCGGGTGGGGCCGGTGGTGAGGGTACCGGTGGCGATGACGCCGGGGGTGAAGGTGTCGGCGGGTCCGCCGCAGCATCCGCTGCCGCCCCGTCGGCCGGCGGCTGGTCTTCGATGGTGCTGAGGGACGGGACGGCGCCGGATGCCCCGGTCCTGGGCTATGCCATCGTCCGCCTGCGCCGCGGCGTGACCCACCGCCACGTTCTGGACGCCGACCTGCTGCGCAGTGTGGAGGCCCGCCGCCTGGACCAGATGGCCGCCGATCTGGCCGATGCCTATGCCGCCCCGGCCCGTCTGGCCTTCCGCGCCAAGGACCTGAAACTGGTGACCGGCCCGGCCGGCCTGATGGACGGCGTGCTGGAACAAGGCCGCAGCGGCCTGCAGATCCAGCGCTACAAGGGCCTGGGTGAGATGAACCCCGACCAGCTTTGGGAAACCACCCTCGATCCCACCATCCGCAGCCTCCTCCAGGTCAAGGTCAACCACGCCGATGACGCCGAAGACGTCTTCAGCACCCTGATGGGCGACATCGTCGAACCCCGCCGCCAGTTCATCCAGGACAACGCGCTGAAGGTATCGAACCTGGATGTGTGATGTGAAGATCCGGCGCCGGCCATAATGACTGTGCCCGGCCACGAAGACCGTGGCCGGGCACAATGATGGCGGTGCGAGGACGATGGCGGTGTGGGGACGCCTTTGGTCGCTGCGGACCAAAGGCGCCCGGTATCAGAAGCGGTAGCCCAGGCCGACGCGCAGGGCATGTTCACCCGGGCTGCGGCGGACCACATTGCCACCCACGGCCGCCTGCGGCTGGAAGGCGCCATAGTCGATGTAGTTGTACTCAGCCCGGGCCAGCAGGTTGTCGGTCACCGCGACCTCCACACCGCCGCCATACCGCCAGCCGTCGATCGTCTCATCGAAGCTGGTGCGCACACCGCCCAGGGTGGACGTGCCCTCGGCATTGGTCCACTGGTAGCCGACACGGCCATAGACCAGCACATCCTTGCCGACCACATAACCGGCGCGGGCGGACAGGCCATAGGTCCAGTCGGTGTCGAAGGTGGTGGCGGCGTTGTTCACCGTGCCCTCACCATCGACCCAGTTGTAGCCGACCTCACCTTCCGCACCCAGGTAGAAACTGTCGAAGGTCTGGCCGTAGCCGGCATAGGCGCCCAGCGCGAAGCCATCGGTGCCGACATCGCGGGCGATCGTGCCGACCCGCGTATCCACGTCGCCGTCCGTGTAACCGACGAAAGACCCGACATAGGCCCCGTCGAACGGGCTGCGCGCCATCGCCGGAGCGGTCGCGATCATCGCAAGGGCGGAACCGGCGAGAAGGGCAGAAGCAATACGACGCATTTTCAAGCTCCTCATAAGCATCCCAGGAGAACAATCGGGTCCAGTTACAGTACCCGTCATGTTCCTACGCAGCACGGGGCTGCGGTTTTCTTCCAACAGGCCGTCGTCCGTTCTGATGTCCGCGGCGCCGGTCCTGATGGTTGGTGGTATAGTCCTGTGTCGCCCGGCAAACTGTGCGTCGCGTCACAGAAGGGTTGCAGCGATGCGCGCCTTCCCATGCCGCCGCTGCATGGGGTGTGACCCCGATCACCCGGGGCCGGGGCGGTGGGCGGCCAGGTCCATCCGCCTGCGAAAGGACCCGCCCCGGCGCTGGACCGGGCCCCGCCGGGGCTGGTCATGCACGCCCTTATCCACAGGGTCCGGGGCGGTGCGGGCGCGAAATCGTGATTCGGATCAAGGGTTTAGCCGTCTTTTCAACGTTTCTCTCAGCGATTATCCACAAGTCCCGGATTCCACGGGGATTTCCGCCTTCAACCGGGCTTGTGCCCGGGGCGGGGCACAGGTACACTCGTTTTCGTTTCGTACCCCGATTCGTGAACCGGCTCCAATTCCTGAACCGGCCCTGAACCCTGAACCCTGAACCGTGTGGACCACCGGAATGCGCGGCAGCGCCGAGGTTGAGCCGCCGGACACCCGCGGCGCGGCGGTGAACGACCGCCTGCGGGCGTTGGGCGATTATCCCTTTCCCCGCCTGGCGGCCCTGCTGGCGGATGTGCCCCCCCGCGCCGACACCCCGCCGCTTGTCCTGTCGGTGGGGGAACCACAGCACCCCGCTCCCGCCCTGTTGGCGGAGCGCCTGACGGCTGCGGCCGGACAATGGAACCGCTACCCGCCCACCGCCGGCACCCCCGATTTCCGCGCGGCGGTGGCGGATTGGCTGGGGCGGCGCTATGGCCTGCCCGACGGCATGGTCGATCCCGACCGGATGGTGCTGCCCGTCTCCGGCACCCGCGAAGCCCTGTACATGCTGGCCCAGCTGGCGGTGCCGACGGCGAAGGGCGGCGGGCGGCCGGTGGTGCTGATGCCCAATCCCTTCTACGCCGTGTATGAGGGGGCGGCGGTGATGGCGGGGGCGGAGCCGATCTTCCTTCCCGCCTTCGCGGAGACGGGGTTCCTGCCCGATCTGGATGCGGTCCCCGTGCCGGTGCTGGAGCGCACGGCCTTGTTCTACCTGTGCAATCCGGCCAACCCCCAGGGCGCCATCGCCGACCGGGCCTATCTGTCAAAGGCCTTGGGCCTGGCCCGGCGGCATGGTTTCGTGCTGGTCGCCGATGAATGCTATGCGGAGATCTGGGATCGTGCCGCCCCCCCCGGCCTGCTGGAGGTGGCGCGGGACCAGGGCGGGGATCTGCGCAACCTGATGGTCTTCCACTCCCTGTCCAAGCGGTCCAGCGCGGCGGGCCTTCGCTCCGGCTTCTGCGCCGGGGACCCGGACCTGATCGGGGAGTTCCAACGCCTGCGCAGCTATGCCATGGCGGGCATCCCCCTGCCGGTTCTGGAAGCGTCGGCCGCCTTGTGGCGGGATGAGGCCCATGTGGTGGAGAACCGGCGCCTGTACCGGGAGAAGGTGGATGCGGCGGAGCGGCATCTGTCCGGGCGCTTCGGCTTCCACCGCCCGCCGGGCGGGTTCTTCCTGTGGCTGGACGTGGGGGATGGCGAGGAAGCGGCCCGCGTCCTTTGGCGGGAGGCGGCGATCCGCGTCCTGCCCGGGGCCTATCTGACCCGCCCCGATGCCGACGGCCGCAACCGCGGCACCCGCTTCATCCGCGTGGCCCTGGTGCATGACACCGCGACGGTGGACCGCGCCTGCCGCCAGATCGGGGAGATCCTGGGATGACCCGCCCCGCCGCCCGTTTCCTTTCCCGGCACCGGTCCGACCGGTCGCCCCCTGACCGCCGAGTGAGCCGACCATGAGCAACCGCGCCGCCGTCAGCCGAACCGCCCCCCGCGGCCCGAGCCGCGGGCCCGGCCCCATGGCCCAGGCGGGCCAGACCCGGCCGGGACCCGACCGGGGGGGGGCCCAGCGGGGTGCCCCGCGCCTGCCCGGGGCCGCCACCCCACGGCGCCCGGCGATCCAGGGCAAGGGCCGCCTGTTGCCGGAGGATGTGGCCGATTTCCTGCGCCGCCGGCTGGTGGAACTGGGCGGGTTGGCCCTGGTCCTGGCCGGGGCGGCCCTGGCCGCGATCCTGGCCAGCTACAGTCCGGAGGATCCGTCCTGGAACACGGCCGCGGGCGGAGACGCGGCGGTGGTGCGCAACCTGTTGGGCGTGCCCGGGGCCTATCTGGCCGATGTGCTGGTCCAGGCCCTGGGCCTGTCCGCCTATCTGATCGCAGCCCTGCTGTGCGGCTGGGGGGTGGCTTCCGTGCGCAACCGCGACGGCGGATCGCACGCCACACGGCTGGTGCTGGGCCTGTCCTCCGTCCTGCTGGCGGCCACGGCGCTGGCGGGGTTGGGGGCTGGGCTGGGCGCCCCGGGCAGCGCCCCGGTCCTGGGCGGCAGCACCGGCGTGCTGCTGATCAATCTGCTGATGCAGGCGGGCGTGGCCGCCTTCGGCTATGCCCATGCGGCCATGACCGGGCTGGTGGCGGCGGTTCCGGCCCTGTGGGCCATGCTTGTCTCCCTCGGCATCCGGCCGGGCCAGGTGCTGGGCGCCCTGCGTCGGGTGACGGGCCGGGCCCGGGCCGCCGCCGATCGGACGGTTCCCCGGCGGGCCCCCGGTTCCCCGGCAGGGCGTGCGGATACCGCCACGTCCGGCCGGCTTGCCGCCATGCTGGGCGGGCTGCGCGGCGTCCCCGCCGGGTTGGCCTCCCAGCTGGCCAGTCTGGCACGCCGGGTACGGCCGGGACAGCCGGCGACGGCACCGGGCAATCGTGGCCGGGTCGTACCGGGCCTGACCCCCGCCCCCGCCCCAGCCCCCACGTCCGGCGTCGCGCCAACGACGCCGTATGCGGCCCCCGCCCCCGCCCCATCGACGGCCCCGTCGACGGCTCCCTTCCTGCCCCTGCGGCGGGAGGGGGCGGTGTCCACCGATCCCGCCGCTTCAGCCGCGCCGGCGTCGGATGAGGCACCGGCCACATCCACCCCCATCTTCGGCACCATCCTGGCCGCCAGCCGGACAGCGACCGGCATCCCCCACGGCACCCCCGGCGATACTGCCCATCTCCCGGGA
This sequence comes from Pseudomonadota bacterium, assembly GCA_046045995.1. Taxonomy (GTDB): domain Bacteria; phylum Pseudomonadota; class Alphaproteobacteria; order Azospirillales; family Azospirillaceae; genus Indioceanicola. The sequence continues at coordinate 4,902 of JBJOKR010000061.1, forward strand.
CAGCCCCAGGGACCGGCGGCGGAGGAGGGGCGCCGATCCCGCTTCGCCGCCATCATCGCGCCCAAGCCCAAGGTGCCGGAGGCGGGGCGCGCCGCCGCACCGAAACAGACCAGCCTCGCCCTCGACCCGGTGGAGGCGGGGCTGTACGAGCTGCCGCCGCTGGACGTGCTGCAGCTGCCCGACCCCATGGCCCGCGCCGCCGGCGGCCTGGATGAGGAGGCGCTGCGCCAGAACGCGGCCTTGCTGGAAGGGGTGCTGGAGGATTTCGGCGTGCGGGGGGAGATCGTGAAGGTCAGCCCCGGACCCGTCGTCACCCTGTATGAGCTGGAGCCGGCACCGGGCACCAAATCGTCCCGCGTGATCGGCCTGGCCGATGATATCGCCCGTTCCATGTCCGCCATCTCCGTCCGCGTGGCGGTGGTGCCGGGCCGCAATGTGATCGGCATCGAGTTGCCGAACCGCAAGCGGGAGACTGTCTATTTCCGCGAGCTGCTGGAAACCGATGCCTTCGCCCGGACCCAGGCCAAGCTGGCGCTGGTGCTGGGCAAGGATATCGGCGGCGGGCCGGTGATCGCCGATCTGGCCCGCATGCCCCACCTGCTGGTGGCGGGCACCACCGGGTCGGGCAAGTCCGTCGCCATCAACACCATGATCCTGTCGCTGCTCTACCGGCTGCCGCCGGAGAAGTGCCGGTTCATCATGGTCGATCCGAAGATGCTGGAACTCTCCATCTACGAAGGCATCCCCCACCTTCTGGCCCCCGTCGTCACCGATCCGGGCAAGGCGGTGGTCGCCCTGAAATGGGCGGTGCGGGAGATGGAGGACCGGTACCGCAACATGTCCAAGCTGGGCGTGCGCAACATCGACGGCTACAACGCAAGGCTCAAGGAAGCGCGGGAGACGGGGGAGGTGCTGACCCGCCGGGTGCAGACCGGCTTCGACCCCGATACCGGCAAGCCCATCTTCGAGGAACAGCCCATCGACCTGACGGAGCTGCCCTATATCGTCGTCATCGTCGACGAGATGGCGGACCTGATGCTGGTGGCCGGCAAGGATATCGAGGCGGCGATCCAGCGGCTGGCCCAGATGGCGCGGGCCGCCGGCATCCACCTGATCATGGCGACCCAGCGCCCCAGCGTGGACGTGATCACCGGCACCATCAAGGCCAACTTCCCCACCCGCATCAGCTTCCAGGTCACCAGCAAGATCGACAGCCGCACCATCCTGGGCGAACAGGGGGCCGAACAGCTGCTGGGCCAGGGCGACATGCTGTACATGGCCGGCGGCGGCCGCATCACCCGCGTCCACGGCCCCTTCGTGAAGGATGAGGAGGTGGAGCTGATCGTCCGCCACCTGAAGGCCCAGGGCGAGCCCATGTATGTGGACGCCGTGACCGAGGAGGAGGAGGAGTTCGATCCCGAAGCGGCCGAGAGCGGCGACAGCGGCGGCACCAACCCCGCCACGGGCGACGACCTGTACGATCAAGCCGTGGCCGTGGTGACGCGGGAGCGCAAGGCCAGCACCAGCTTCATCCAGCGCCACCTGCGCATCGGCTACAATTCCGCCGCCCGCCTGATCGAACGGATGGAAAAGGAAGGCGTGGTCAGCCGCGCCAACCACGCCGGCAAACGCGAGGTCCTGGCCCGCGACGTGGAAGACCGCGAACGGGTGAATTAAGGGGGGAACGGCGGCGAGGTGGCCGGGACGGGTTCCCCTCTCCTGCCCCCCGCCCCGCCTTTCACAGCCCCGTGAAGGCCCGGTCGTGGGTCAGGGCGGGGACCTTGCCGCGGGCGGTGTCGATGGCGCTCAGGTCCAGGGTGGCCAGGGCGATGCCCGGTTCCTCCCCCGCATCGGCCAGCACCTCCCCCCAGGGGGCGACGATCAGGGCATGGCCGAAGGTGCGACGCCCTTCGTCATGGCTGCCGGTCTGGGCGGGGGCGATGATGAAGCACCCGGTCTCGATCGCCCGGGCGCGCAGCAGCACATGCCAATGGGCCTGACCGGTGGGCACGGTGAAGGCGGCGGGCACGGTGATGATCCGGGCGCCCGCCTTGGCCAGCGCCCGGTACAGATGGGCGAAGCGCAGGTCGTAGCAGATGGTCAGCCCCAGCCCGCCCCAGGGCGTGGGCGCCACCACGGCCCGTTCCCCCGGCCGGTATGTGGCGCTTTCGCGGTAGCTCTCCCCCCCGCCCAGATCCACGTCGAACATGTGGATCTTGTCATAGTGGTCGACGATGTGCCCCGTCGGGTCCACCACATAGCACCGGTTGGCGAAGCGCCCGTCGGGCAGGGCCACGGCCAGGCTACCGGTCATCAGCCAGGCCCCCGTCTCCACCGCCAGGTCGCGGAAGAAGGGAAGGGCGGGATGCGTTTCCTCCGGCCGGGCCCGTTCGGCGATCTTCGCCCGGCCCTGCACCATCATGGACACATTCTCCGGCAGGCAGACCAACTCCGCCCCGGCATCCCGCGCCCGGCGGACCAGATCGCCGGCAACGGCCAGGTTCGGCGCGATCTCCGGCCCCGCATTCACCTGCACCGCGGCCACGGTCAGGCGGGTGGACAGGGCGGTGACTGCTTCGGCCGTATCGGGTGCCGCGGCGGTCACCGGGACAGCCCCAGCAGCGGATCCAGCCGCCCGGCATCGTCCAGCGCGTGGATATCGTCCGACCCGCCGACGCCGACGCCATCGATGAAGATCTGGGGCACGGTGGTGCGCCCGTCCGACCGGGCCAGCATGTCCCGCCGCTTACGCGGTTCGGCCATCACGTCATATTCGGTATAGGCCACCCCCTTGCTGTCCAGCAGGCGCTTGGCCCGGGCGCAATAGCCGCAGAAGGGGCTGGTATAGATCTCGACAACCGGCATCCGTTCCTCTCGACCCGATGTGGTCCCCATGATTCCAACAGAGATGGGGGTGCTTGTCACGGCCGGAACCGCCGCTGGCGTCATGGCAGGGGCGAAGCGGGGGCAGGCATACGTCCGTTCTGGTGGCTTCAGCGGTGATCCGCCCCCACCGCCTCCCCAACGCTGCCGAACCCGTCCCGGACCAGAAGCCCGGCCAGATCCCGCTTGATCCGGGCGACAAGGCCCGGCCCCTGGAAGGCCAGGGCGGAATAAAGCTGCACCACCCCCGCCCCGGCGCGGATCTTGGCATAGGCATCGGCCCCGGACGCCACCCCGCCCACCCCCACCAGCGGCAGTTTCCCTCCGGTCAGGCGGTAGAACTCCCCCAGCACGCGGGTGCTGGGGGCCATCAGCGGCCGGCCGGACAGACCGCCCGCCTCCGCCGCCAGGGCAGGCGGGATCTCCGCCGGGCGGGTGACCGTGGTGTTGGACACGATCAACCCGTCGATCCCGGATTCCATCACCACCGCCGCGATATCGGCCTTGTCCGCATCGGTCAGGTCAGGGGCCACCTTCAGCAGCAAAGGCGGCCGGGCGCCGCTTTCCGCCACAGCTTCCGCAACCGCCTCTGCCCTTGCCTCCACACACCGGGCCAGCAGGGCGGCCAGCGCCTCCCGGCTTTGCAGGGTGCGCAGGCCGGGCGTGTTGGGGCTGGACACATTGACGACCAGGTAATCGGCATGGGGGGCGGTGGCACGGATGCCGATGGCGTAATCGGCGGCCGCATCCTCCGTCTCCTTGTTCTTGCCCACATTGGCGCCGACGATGCCGGGGCGCCCGGCCCGGGCCCGCAGCCGCGCCACGAAGGGCTCCAGCCCCTGGTTGTTGAAGCCGAAGCGGTTGATCACGGCGCCTGCCTCCGGCACCCGGAACAGCCGCGGCTTCGGATTGCCGGGCTGGGGCCGGGGGGTGACGGTCCCCGCCTCCACCAGGCCGAAGCCCAGGGCCAGCATGGCATCGGGCACCTCCGCGTTCTTGTCGAACCCGGCGGCAAGGCCGATGGGATTGGGCAGGTCCAGCCCCAGGAAGCGGGTGCGCAGGATGGCCGGGTCGGGCCCGCCGCCCCCACCACCCGCCAGGGCCCCCAGGCCGGATGTCAGCGCCCGGATGGTCAGATCATGGGCCGCTTCCGCATCCATCCGCATCAGGACCGGGCGGATCAGGGGATAGAGATCGATCACGGCCGTCCGCTCCCGTCTCCGTCTGCGCAGGCGCCTGCGCTGTCCCCGGCGCCTGCGGCGCTGTTGTCCCCGGCGCCTGCGGCGCTGTCCGCCACCGCCGTCGCCGCCACATGGGGCGGCAGGAGGTGCAGCGCGTCCGCCCCCAGGGGCAGCGGGTCCACCCGCAGGGCCGCGATGACCGGCAAGGGGCCGTACAGGTGGGGGAACAGCTGGCCGCCGCGCGACGGCTCCCACCGCAGCGCCGGGCCCAGGGACGCGGCGTCCACGGTCAGCAGCAGCAGCCCCGTCTGGCCCGCCCGGTGCTTCGCCGCACTGACGGGAAGCTGGGCGGCGGTGGAGAAATGGATGAACCCATCCGCCCGGTCCTGGCTGGACCCGGGATAGGCGCCGGTCGCCTGGGCATCGGCCCATTCCTCGGCCCGGCACATATGGAAGATGGTGGGGGGGTGCGGTGTCATGCTCATGATCCCGGACCTTACCGCGCCCGGCGCCACCTGGAAATGGGGCAGTGTCCGGCCCGGCAAGGCCGCGGGCGACGATGGGGAATGCGATTGCCGGACAAGGCCCCATGCGGGCCCCCCCGTGCTGGAACAGCGTGCTTGGCAGGGGTTTCTGCCGCCCCTGCACTCCGCGCAGGCCGGGCATGCGGGCCCGGGGAGGAGCGGGGGCGGGAATTCGGCGAGCATGTGTGAATTTTCTTCTTGCACCCACCCGCGTCATTGGCTACATACCCGGCCCACCGGCGGACGCACCCAGCACCGCCCGCCTCCGGAAACGGAGATGCGCCGCCCCCCAGGGCAGCGGGAATTGAGTTTCGGGGCCATAGCTCAGCTGGGAGAGCGCTACAATGGCATTGTAGAGGTCAGCGGTTCGATCCCGCTTGGCTCCACCAAACACAAAAGCCTCGACCGGCAGCGGTCGGGGCTTTTTTGTTTTCCGGTCAGGCTTGCCGATCATGGCATCCGGGTTGCCGGCCCACCACCCGGTGGCCTTGCGCATGGCGCGCATGCTGTCGGGTGGCGATCGCCATATCCGCGGTCGCATGATCCGACGATTGGGCCAGGATGCAGATGGGGGTCGGGTCGGCGGGGAACTTGCCACGACCGGCCCGATCGCTGGCGTTCAGACCCACCCGGTCCAGTCATCCCCTCCGGCCCCCGGCTTGACGGGGAAGGCCTGGGACATCCAAGCGGTGCCACGGCATTCCGATGCGCGGCCGGTTGATGCCTCAGGGGATGGCGGTGGTATGCAGGATCGGTGTGGTGTCGGTCGCGGGGGCGGCGACCACGCCGTCCGTGCCGGTGCAGGATTCCGATGCGGCCACCCCATGGATGGCGAAGATAGCCGGGATGGTCCCGTCCCGGCTCAATTCTGTCAGGGCGACATCGATCCGGGCGGCGGCCGCGTCATCCACCGTGGCCCGGCTGGTCATGCCGTGCATGGCCCCCGCCCCGGTCATGGGGATTATGGGGCTGATCGCGATGTCCGGCATCCCGGCGGCCAGCCGCGTGGCCAGGACAGGGGTGGCGATGAAGCCGTCGATATGGCCGGCGCGCAGCATGGGCAGGAAATGGTCGGCATCGCGCACCCGCTCCAGCCGGCCCACTGTATCCAGCGCCGTGGCCAGGGCATCGATCTCCGGACCGTGGCGCACGGCCAGCCCGATGCCCAGACGGAAGGACTGGCGTGACAGATCCGCCAGCCCGATGGCGGACCAGTGCTGCGCCTCCGCCGTGCGGACGAACAGGCTGACACCGCCACCATGGAAATAGGGGATGGTGTAGCGGCCGAACCGCTCCCGCTCGGCGGTATGGCGGATACCCAGGACCATGTCGACCCTGCCCGACACCAAATCGGCCAATTGCCGGGACCAGGGCCGCTCGACCAGTTCCAGCCGGCAGTCCAGGCGCCGGGCCAGGGCCTGGGCCACCTCCACCACCACGCCTGTCATCTCTCCCTTCGGGCCGATCATGGCGCGCGGTGGCTCCAGCTCATAGGCCACGCGCAGGCGGCACGCCTCCGCGGCGAGGGCGGCACCGGTGGGCCGGGTCGCGGGGAGCAGCATCGCCACGGCAACGCAGACGAACAGGACAAGGGGGCGGCAGTGGTCAGCGGGCATGATCGTCCGGTGGATCTCCTGGCATCGAGCGATGGGGGTGGAGGGAGGGTTGGCGAACGGTGGAAGCGAGGTGATTCCGGGATGGTAACCGGTTACCATGTTTCCTGCGGACGTGTCCCCGGTTCAAGTGACTGCGTTTACATCAACAGCGCCGACATGGGGGATGCTTTTTGGGCATTCGACCTCGGCGTGTGGCTCAAGGGCCGGCAGATGCGGCGGGACATGCCGCAGATACCTGGTCCCGGTCGTGTTCCCCGCAGGCCGGAAGCAGGCTCAGCGCGTGCGCCAGGTCCGAACCGGCCCGACATCGATATGGGTGTGGCCGGACGTCGGGTAGAAGGCAGCCCCGCCCCGCTGCATGGTCTTCGCGATCTCCGCCAAGGCCGGACCGGGCAGCAGGGGGACGCGGAAATCCAAGGCCCTGCCCTGCAGATGGAAGCTCTCCCGCCCTGCCCCGCGGTTCTGGGCCACAAGCTTCGCGTTGGTGGCCGCCGACCGGAAGCCGGAGGTGACATGCACCTCCGTCCCCTGGGGCATACCGGTGCGGAACAGCAGGTCCCACAGGAAGTCCAGCACCAGGGGATCAATGGGCGCCACCTCGCCCGTGTTGCGGTCGCGCAGCAGCCGGTTCACCTGGGCCAGGACGGCGGGGATGTAGCGCCCGGCATCGGCATAGACGGCATCCACCCGCTCCCCGCTTTGCGCATGGACCAGGACCAGCCGCCGCCGGTCGGGCAGGGGCGGCAGAACCGGCATCTCCGCCACCGGGGGTTCCGGGGCGGTGCCACAGGCGGACAGCCCCAGCAGCGCCAGGCCGGAAACCAGGAACCGCCGCCGCGTCGGCGCGCCGCACATCCCACACACGTTGCCCGCTCCCACCCCTGGTTACCCCGGCGGGGGGAGCCTACCACGGATGGTCGGGTGTGCAAGGGGATGGAGGTGGTTTGTGGGGGGGGCACGTCGCAATCCGCTTCGCTTCTTGCGACCTACGGGGGTGGTGCGTAAGTCGCGTGAAGGCCGAAGGCCGCAATGCGACATGGGTGCGACGGCGACGCCCTCAGGACGGGCCGGTGCGGGATTCCGCAAGGGTGCGGGCCTTGATCCAGGCATCGATGGTGCGTTTCAACTGGGCCGCCGCATCCCGTTGCAGGTCCAGCCTTCGGGCCGCCTCCGGGTCCAGAAGCTCCAGGATCTCCGCCTTGTCGCGCAGGCAGGTCTCATACTGTTCCAGCTGCTCCCGCGATCGGTCCATGGCATCGCGCCCGTCATCGCCGGGCCCTGCACCGGGGGGCGTGCCGGTCAGCGCCGGAACCGGACAGGCCAGGGCCGGGGCCGGGGCCGGGGCCGCCGCGATCGCCACCAGCATCGCCGCCGCCGTGGACAGGGCCGTTCGGGCCGGGGCGATGCCGGCCTGGGCGGTCGGGGCGGCGACGGGTAGGCCGGGCTGGGGGATTCTGGTCATGGCGGGAAGTGTGACACAGGTTCCGACGCAGCGCCTCACTTCCTTCGGGGGCATGGATGCCCCGCCCGAACCGGCTGCGGACCGGCCGATGGGGGCAGGGCGGTTCCCGCCTGCGCGCTTGCGGGGCCGGGGCGGGGCGGTAGGCTGGCGCCATGACCCAGTCCACCCCTGCTTTCCACCGTCGCTGCCACGCCGAGACCGGGCGCTCCCCCGCCCCGGGCTCTCACCTCCAGCCCCGCCTCCGGCCGGTGCGGGGGGCTATGGCCCTGCTGCTGATCCTGTCGGCGGCGGCCCAGCCGCTGCCCGCCCGGGCCCAGCATGGGTCCCCCGGGGTTCTGGGTCAGGTTCCGGCGGATTATGAGCTGCACAGCGATCTGGTCTTCGTGTCGGGCCAGCTCCTGGGCTTCCGGGAGGCCTGCGGCTTCGGCCGCCGCCCCGACCGGGAGGAATTGCTGGACTGGTACCGCCACCACCGCCTGGCCCGCAATGAACGGCGCCTGCGCGCCATCCTGGATCTGGGCGCTGCGATCGGCCGGGAAGGCCGGTGTACAGAAGCCCGCCAGCAGGCCCTGGTCACCCAGTGGGACACCCTGATGTCCCGTACCCGCGCCTATGTGGCGGCCTATCGCTGATCCTCAGGCTGTGACGGCCTGGAACCCCTCGATCCCCTCCCGCCGGGCGGCATAGGCGATGATGGGCGCCAGGGTGGCCAGATGGGGATTCCCCGCCGGACCCAGGGCGCGCATCAGGCTTTTCGGGGATTTGTCCAGGGCGGCCCCCAGGGCATCGAACCCGTCCGTCGCATTGATGTAATCCCGCAGCAGGATCTTCATCGCCGCCACATCCCCTGTGACCAGACAGGTCACCGCCTCCGCCACCAGGGCGCGGCGGAAATCAGGGTCCCGGTCCGCGCGGGCCTTGACCGTGTTCTTGAATGCGCGTGTCAGGCTCATCCTCCGCTCCCATGGCAGACAGCTTGCCTTTACAGCCATCCGTCCCCGTCGATATCGATATGCGCATAATCTGGCAATCGCACCACACACCGTTCGCGCCCCCCCCTCCGCCCGCCAAGCGTCATTTGACCAGCCTGCCGGGGCGGGCGCACACTGGCGGCTGGTGGGGTGGCAGCGGGTTGGTGGCGATCGTGAAGGAGAAGGAGCTGCGGATCGCGCTGGTCTGCTATGGCGGGGTCAGCCTTGCCGTCTACATGCACGGGGTGACGAAGGAGCTGTGGAAGCTGGTCCGGGCCAGCCGGGCCCTGCACCTGATCCCTGATCCGGCGGACCGTCGGGATGCGGCCTTCCGGGTGCTGGACGGCCAGCGCCCCTTCGATACGGAGGCGGTGTATTTCGACCTTCTGCGCGCCATCGGCACAGCACAAAACCCCGGCACCCCCGACACCCGTACCCCCGCCGGCCCCGGATCCGCGGTCGATCTGCGCGTGGTGATCGATGTGGTGGCGGGGTCCAGTGCGGGGGGCATCAACGGGGTGTTCCTGGCCCGGGCCCTGGCCCATGACCTGTCGCTGGAACCGCTGACCGACCTGTGGTTGGAGAATGCCGATGTCACCCGCCTGATCGCGGAGGATCGGCGGGCGACGTTGTGGAGCAAGTGGTTCATGCGGCCGGTGTTGGGGCTGCCCGCGTTGAAGCGTTTGGCCCCGGATGAGGAGACACGGGTCAAGCTGTCCCTGTTCGTGCGGTCGCGCTGGTTCACCCCGCCCTTCGACGGGGGCCGGCTGATGGAGATGCTGTTGGATGCCAGTGCGGCCATGGGCGAGCCACCGCACCGCCTGGCCAGCCTGCTGCCCGCGGGGCTGCCCTTGTCGCTGTTCGTCACGGTCACGGATTTCCACGGCTATCGCCAGCGCATCGCCGCCCATGACCCGCCTGCCATCGATGAGCGGGAGCACCGCCACATCCTGGCCTTCCAGTACCGGCGGGGGTCGGACGGGCGGGTGGACAGTGATTTCGACACAGGCGCGGTGCCCGCCCTGGTCTTCGCCGCCCGCGCCACCAGCAGCTTCCCCGGCGCCTTTCCCCCCGCCCAGATCCGGCAGGTGGACAAGTTGCTGGCCGAGCGGGGGCTGCCCTGGACCACCCGGGACCGCTTCCTGGACCGGAATTTCATCCGCTACCGGGCCAGCGGCTTCGATCCGGAGCAGGCGAGCTTCATCGACGGCAGCGTGCTGAACAACAAGCCCTTCGCCGAGGCCCTGGCCGCCATCCAGGGCCGCCCCGCCTATCGGGAGGTGGACCGGCGGGTGGTCTATATCGACCCCAATCCCGACGGCAACCGCCCTCCCTCCCGGCGGGAGGCGCCGGGCTTCTTCCGCACCATCATCGGCGCCCTGTCGGAGATCCCCCGGAACGAGCCGGTGCGGGACGAGCTGGCGGAGATCGCGGCGTCCAATGCCCGGATCGAGCGCCTGCGCGGGGTGGTGGAGGCGGCGCGCCCCCGCATCTCCGCCACCATCGCGGAGGTCGTGGGCGGGCGCCTGGCGGAGGCCCCCACCCCCGCCCAGATGCGCCAGTGGCGGGAAATGGCGTCCAGCCGCGCCGCGGCGGAGGCGGGATTCGCCTATGAGGCCTATCTGCGCCTGAAGATCGACGGGGTAATGGACGGGCTGGCGCGGCTGCTGGCCAGCCTGGGCGGCCCGGCGGACGAGGCGGCGGTGGCCCGCCTGCGCGGGGCCCTGGCCCGCTGGGCGGTGGAACGGGGGGTGGTGGACGGCCAGCCCCTGTCCAACCCGGTCGGCGCCGACGGCCGCCCCGCCCCCTGGGTGCGCTTCCTGATGGCCTTCGACGCCGGGTTCCGGGCCCGGCGCCTGCGCTTCGTGGTGCGGGAGGTGAACCGCCTTTATGCCCGGGCGGACGGGACGGGGGAGCCCGGAGCCGATGGCGTGCCGGGGAACGGCCATGCCGACCAGCACGGGCTGGATGCCCTGAAGGCCGGGCTCTATGCCGTGCTGGAACGGCTGCGCGCCGTCGCCGGCGGCGATGCCCTGACGGAGGAGGACCGCAGCGCCCTGATCACCTGCCTGGCGCCGGAGCCGGAGCCGGCGGGCATCGACACGGCCCTTCTGCTGCTGGAGGACAGGTTCGGGCTGGAGGCGCTGACGCGGGAGGTGGATGCCGTCTTCGGCCTGACCGTCGTCGCCTCCCTGGATGCGGCGGCCCGGCGCGACCTGCTGACCGCCTATCTGGGCTTCGCCTTCTGGGATGTGCTCACCTTCTCCACCAGCGGCTGGCGGGAGCTGGATGAATTCCACGCCATGAAGGTGGACCGGATCGGCCCGCCCGATGCGAAGCTGCTGCGCCGGGGCGGGGCGCCGGTGCAGTTGAAGGGCGCGCGGCTGAACCGCTTCGGCGCCTTCTTCAGCGGCGCCGACCGGGAACATGACTATCTGCTGGGTCGGCTGCACGCGGCCGAGCGCGCCATCGACCTGGTGGTGGATGCGGCCGGCGACGCGGCACCCCCGCCGGCGGTCGTGACGGACCTGAAGCTCCGCGCCTTCCACACCATCCTCGACACCGAGGCCGCCCGCCTGGGCCCCGCCAGCCGCGGCCTCGCCCTCGCCCGGCAATGGGTGGAAGCCTGCGGAAAAGACACACTACCCCGGTAGATGACTGCGAGGGTGGGGCCCGGGGGGCGACATTCCTTCGCGGTTCCGGCTTGGGACAGGTCGGCCCGTGCTGTGCTCGCACCGCCTTCCCGGGGGCCGGTCACCACGGCCGGGATGGTCGGAAAGTCCCGCCTCATTCCCCCTTCGGGATGAACATGTATCCTGCCCCGCGCAGGGTCTTGATGTAGCGGGGGCGGGCAGGGTCGGTTTCGATCTTGCGGCGCAGGCGGGCGATGCGCACGTCGATGGATCGGTCGAAGGGTTCGTTGTCCCGGTGATGGGCCAGATCCAGCAGCTGGTCGCGGCTCAGCACCCGGTTCGGCCGGGCGGCGAAGGTGGCCAGCAGGTCGAATTCCATCGCCGTCAGTTCCACAACCCCGCCATCCGCCCGCAACAGGACCCGGGCTGCCAGGTCCAGGCGCCAAGGGCCGAAGGCGATGATCTCCCGCCCGTCGCCCGGGCGCTGCCCAGGGCCCGGGGCCGGTCCCGGTGCCGCCCCGTGGTTTGCCGCCGTGGTGCCGCCCGCGGCCTCTCCCCCCGTCCGGCCGCGGCGCAGCACCGCCCGGATGCGGGCCAGCAATTCCCGCAGGTCGAAGGGTTTGGCGACGTAGTCATCCGCGCCCAGTTCCAGCCCCACCACCCGGTCCACCACGGCGCCCGCCCCGGTGACCATGATGATGGCAGGGCCGCTGCCGTCCGGCCCCTTCAGACGGCGGGCGATGGAATAGCCGTCCTCCCCCGGCAGGGCCAGGTCAAGCAGCACCAGATCCGCCTCCCCCTCCCGCAGCAACCGGTCCAGCCCGGCCCCGTCGGCGGTGGCAGCCACGCTGAACCCCTGGGCGGACAGGTAGGCGGTCAGCATTTCCCGCAGGTCCGCCTCATCATCCACGACCAGAATTCTGCGGCTCTCGGCCATGGTCACAGGTCCCCGTCCCCGATATGCGCCAATCCCGTCCCGCCCCTTATCCCTTCGGGCCAGCCCCCTTAGGATTGCCCGCGAATGGCCCGGCCCGCAAGCCCGCGGCGCCAAGCCCCCACGGCCACCCTCAAGACCACGGTCATATCGTCTAGGCGCTGTTACTCACCAGCCGCCTTCCTTGCATGGGGCCCCGGAGATGATCCGGGGCCCTTTTTCCTTATCTGGGTTGGTGGGGCTTCGGGCGGGCCGGGTTTTGCCCCGTCATTGTCACCGCCCCTGCCCCGGTTCCGCCATCGGATCGCCACAGGGCGGGAGCCTGATGGCACTGGTCGGTCCCGCAGGCGCGGGCGCCGCCCAGCCCCGGAGACCCTGGCCCATGACACCCCGGCCCAATATCCCCCGGCCCCTTGCCGTTCACCCTGTCAGCCCCTTGACCCGCCTACTGATTGCGGCCTTCCTGGCCCTGGCCGCCCTGGTTACGGCCCTTCCCGCCGCGGCAGGGGACCGCTGGGACGATGACGACCGGCGCCACCAGCACCATCGCGACCGGGACTGGGACCGTGATCGGCACGGACGGGACTGGCACGGCCGAGACTGGCACGACCGCGATTGGCATGGAAGGGACTGGCACGGCCGGGATCGGCACTGGGACCGGCATGGCCGGGACCGCTGGGACCGGGATCGCCACGACCGGGATCGCCACGGCTGGGATCGCCATGGCTGGGATCGGGACCGGTGGGATCGGCGCGGGGGCCGGAAGATCGTGATCGCCCCCATCATCATCCCGCCCGTCGTCTCCCCCCACCCCAAGGGCTGGGACAAATCCTGGGACAAGTCCTGGGATGATGACTGGGAGGATGGCTGGGAGGATGACGGCTGGAACAGCCATGGCGGCAAAGGTCGATCCATCGTCCTGCCGGAACCGCCGCCGGGCCCCACCTATGGCGCCGTCTACCAGGACCGCCGGGGCCGCTTCTGCCGGGAGTATCAGACCACCGGCATGATCGGCGGCCGCAACGAACGCCTCTACGGCACCGCCTGCCTGCAACCCGACGGGTCCTGGCGCTTCGACGGGTGACGCCAAACCGAAAAGGAAAGCCCCGGACAGGCGGACCTGTCCGGGGCTTTGCTTTGGGGCCGATCAGCCCGGCGGATCAGAAGCTGAACTTCACCCGGGCGGAGACGGCGTGGCCTTCGACGGACCCGCCGGAGACGGTGCCGTCATAGCCGATGGCGGCGGTCAGCCCGCCGCTGCCCTGCACGGCCAGACCGGCGCCGACGACCCAGCTGTTGCGCCCGCCGGCGCTTGCGACCGTACCGACGGTGTCACCACCGGGCAGCAGGGCGCTGACCCGGCGGTCGTTGTTGCTGAACTCCCGCTGATAGGCGATCTCCAGCGACGGGACGATTCCCAGCGCTTCATCCCCCAGGCGACCGGCGGCCTGGACACCCAGCCGGCCCTTGAAGCTTTCGGCCGACATCTTGTCGACGACCAGGCCGAGGGGGCCCGCATCCTCCTCCGTGAAGCCGTCGATATCGGTCTTGGAATAGCGCAGGCCGGCCAGGGGACCGAGGCCGATGCCGCCCATATCCACGCTGTAGCCGACGGTGCCGCCCATGCCCAGGGTATGGCCGCTGGTATCGGCATTGCCGACCGGCAGCGGGGCGAAGCCGGTGGAGCGGGCGATGGACATGTCGTCGAAGGCATAGGCAAGGTACAGGTCACCCCAGAAGCCGCCCGCGGCCCCCATGGTGGCATAGGCGGTGACGCCATAGCTCTTGCTGTCGATCGTGCCGGCGGCATTGTCCAGATCCGCCTCCCCGTCGCCCAGGCTTACGGCGATACCGGCAGTCAGGTGCTGATCCACCCGGTAATCCAGGCCCAGACCTGCGTTCCAGGCATCCTGCTGGTAGCCAAGCTGGCCGGTCATCCCGTCCGAGTCGATATCGGCCCAGGTGCCGAAGGCATAGACGCCCCAGCTTCCATCCGCCCCCGCCTTCACCGCGTTGATGTCGGTGGATCCGGTGCCGGTGCGGGCCCCGGCCATGCGGCCGGCCACACCGTCGATGCCCAGCTGGAACATGGACTGGGCCACCTGGGTGGCGGCGGCCAGACCCTGGGGCGTGACCAGGCTGGTGATGATGGAGCCGTTGGCGAACTGCGCCGTCACCCGGTGGGTGGCGGTGGTCGGGTGGATCGCATCGAAGAAGACGCTGCCCGCCGCCCCTTGCGCCATGGCGCAGGCCCCGGTCGCGACCAGCCCGCCCGTGGCCGTGGGGGCGAAGCAGGGCACGGTGGTGTTGGTGAAGCCGTAGATGGCGGGGCGGGCGACCACATCGGCGAACAGGCTGCGCACATCCACGACCACCACCGTAGCCCCGGTGGCGCGCAGGCTGTTGGCGACGCCGCGGATCGCTTCCGCATGCAGGGCCGAAAGCTGGTTGGCATCCGACCGGGCCTGGGCCGACTGGGTGGAGGTGGCGGGGATCTGCCCCAGAGGCGGCAGGTTGAACAGCAGGAAGTTCCGGGCGCCTGCGGCGGCCAGACGGCCGGCCTGGGTACCGACCACCGTGGCCACACCGCCAATGGTGCTGCTGACCTGGGCGGTGGAGGGGGCGGGACCGTTCAGAAGGGCCAGATAATCGTTGCCACCGATCCACAGGGCGAATTGCTGGCTGCGGTCGATCTGCGGATTGCCCGCCAGGAAGGCGGTGACCTGGGCGGTCAGATCGGTCGGGGTGGTGCGGATCGCCTGGGCCCCGCCGAAGGCGCGGCTGGTCACGGTCGTCCCGGTCTGGGTGCGGAAATGGTCGACCCAGATATCCCCGTTGGAGAAGCGGCCGTTCACATAGGGCGCGCCGGGGAAGGCCCCCAGCGGAACCAGGTTGCCGGTATCGCTCAGGCTGTCACCAAAGACGGTGGTGCTGCGGAACGGGATCTGCTGGGCAGCGGCCGGCACCGCGGCGGCGGCGGTCAAGACAAGGGCAAGCGCGGTGGACGCGAGAACGCGATGCATCATATGAAGGGCTCCCTCCCTGCACGGGCTTCGAACGCCCGTTTCATTTCAGGGGGAAAGCTAGCGGAAACGGTCGGGCAGGCAAAGCGCTTCCTGTCGCCGGATTGTCATCAACCGCATGCCTGTGGCGGAATGCCCCCACCCCCCGTTTCCGCGTTGGTGGCGACCCGGCAAATGGCAGGGGCCGGGCGCACCAAACGGCACGCCCGGCCCCCGATCACATCGCCGATACCCCTGGTCCGGGGGCAGGCCCTTACTTCGTCGCCTGCTCCAGATAGGCGATGACGTTGACCAGGTCCTCATCCTTCTTCAGGCCGGCGAAGGCCATGCGATTGCCCGGGATATTGCCCTTCGGGTCCTTCAGATAGGCGGCCATGGTGGTGGCGTCCCAGGTGATGCCGCTGTTGGCCATGGCGTCGGAGAACTTGAACCCTTCCATGGAGCCGGCCTTGCGGCCGAAGACGCCGTGCAGGTTCGGGCCGACGCGGTTGGGGCCCCCGGCCTCCACCGTGTGGCAGGCCTTGCAGCGGGCGAAGACCTTTTCGCCGGCCGCGGCATCGCCCGCGGCGGCGGGACCGGCCAGGACCAGGCCGGCAAGGACGGGCAGGCTGAATGCAAGAACGCGACGCATGGCTTTGCCTCTCTCTGGACATCCGGTGGATAAACCGGGGGGAGTAACCGATTGGGAAACTAAGTGGCACCACCCGGGCCGTCAATTGACACCCGTTGACGCAGGACCAGGGGCAAATGCCGCGGCGCGGGCGGCCGGCGCCGGCCCCGGCGGTGCCGCAGCAGCAGACCCAGGGCCGCCCCCGGCAGCGACCCGACCGACACCACCAGCCCGGCCACGGCCGACGCCGCCACCGCATCGGCCAGGGGATCGCGCCCGGGCAGGGCCGCATGCAGGGACGGGGTCAGCAGGGTCGCCAGCAGGACACCCGCCATGCTGAGCAGGACATGCAGCCCCGCCAGCCGGGGTGCGGGCACCGCCAGCAGGAAGCCCGACCCGGCCAGCAGCGGCAGGGTCCAGGCAAGGCCGAAATCACCTTGATCCCCCACCCCCGCCGCCGTGCCGGACAGAAGCGCCAGCACCGTCAGACCCGCAACCTTCATCATGGTACGCCCATACCCTGCGGCATTGTTCCAGTCCCCACCGGATATGCCCCTGGATTGCGGCCGAACCCTGTCCCCGCGCCGGCTGCGGTGGGGCAAAGGCGGGAATTGTCCGGGGCGGGGTTTGCCCTGTGCCGTTGCCAACCGTACTCCCGAAAACGAAACAGCCTCCCCCATGGGGTGGGGGAGGCTGGATTTGGCTGGATCGAAGGGGGTGGCGGGGGTCAGGCTTGACCGATACGGTCCATCTCCTCCTTCACCTTCAGCTTTTCCATCTTCAATCGTTTCAGGGTAACGGTATCCGGCAGGGGACGTCGATATTCGAGCTGCACCGCGAGGTCGAGGTTACGGTGCTTGGTCCGAAGGGAAAGCAGACGGTCCGCAAGCGACATGAGTTACCTCCGTCTTCGTGTTGGCGACCACCCCGCATCAGGGGCGTCGGTATACCGTTGCCGGGGCGCCCGGGTCGGAGGGGACCGGGGGCACGGGCCGGCACGGGCCGTTCACCCACGATACACCGATGGACGCTCCAAGCAACCAAATCCGTCATAAAGATGCGCAGCAGCGTCGATTTCCGCAATAAAATGTCAGGATTCGGGCCGAACGACAGTACCCCCCGCCATTACGGCGGAAGC
>JBJOKR010000062.1:0-21858 GCA_046045995.1 Pseudomonadota bacterium
CGGCGGCACCGGCCATGTCATCGAATTCGCCGGCGAGGCCATGCGCAGCCTGTCCATGGAAGGGCGCATGACCGTCTGCAACATGACGATCGAGGGCGGGGCCCGGGCCGGGCTGATCGCCCCGGACGAAACCACCACCGCCTATCTGAAGGGCCGGGCCCGGGCGCCCAAGGCCGGTGCCTTCGAGCAGGCGGCGCAGTTCTGGCGGACCCTGCATACGGATGAAGGGGCCGTCTATGACAAGACCGTCATCCTGAACGCCGGCGACATCGCCCCCACCGTCACCTGGGGTACCAGCCCGGAGGATGTGGCCCCGATCACCGGCCATGTGCCGACGCTGGAGGAGATCGCCGATCCCAACAAGCGCCGGGCGGTGGAACGCTCCCTCTCCTACATGGGCCTCACGCCGGGGATGAAGCTGTCCGATGTGGCCATCGACAAGGTCTTCATCGGGTCCTGCACCAATTCCCGGATCGAGGATCTGCGCGCCGTCGCCGCCATCGCGGAAAAGGCCGTGGCCTCCGGCCGCAAGGTCGCCGACGGGGTCTATGCCATGATCGTCCCCGGTTCCGGCCTTGTGAAGCACCAGGCGGAGGAGGAGGGGCTGGACAGGCTGTTCCTTGAGGCCGGCTTCGACTGGCGGGAGCCCGGCTGCTCCATGTGCCTCGCCATGAACGACGACAAGCTGAAGCCGGGGGAGCGCTGCGCCTCCACCTCCAACCGCAACTTCGAAGGGCGCCAGGGACCCGGCGGCCGCACGCACCTGATGAGCCCGGCCATGGCCGCCGTCGCCGCCCTGACCGGCCGGTTGACCGACGTGCGGGAGTTTGTCTGATACCGAACCCGGCCCGCCCCTTCCCCTCGCCGTGCGGAACCCCACATCGTTGGTGGGTAATGTTATGGTTCCGTTAAGGTGGGGATCGTTACGCTTGTTGCCGGGACTGGCGGTGCGCCGGAAAGGGTGTCGGACATGGGGATGCGGAATCGGGCGGTTGGCCAACAGGCCTTGGGTGGACGGGCCGGTGCCGGCAGGGCCAGGGCCGCGGCGGCCGATGGCCGAGCCACGACGGGGGCAAGGGCCGGTGCGGCCATGCTGGGCCTGCTGGCCCTGGCCGGTCTGCTCTCGGTCCAGCCCGCCCGCGCCGCGGACAGCCCTGTCGCCGCCTATCTCTCCGGCCGCATTGCCGAGGGGGCGGGTGACTGGTCCCTGGCGGCCGATCAGCTTCATGCCGCCCTGGCGGCCGATCCGGACAATGCGGGGTTGGTCCGCCGCACGTTCCTTCTGACCCTGGGGGAGGGGCGGTATGATCGCGCCCTTGCCCTGGCGGGGCGGCTGGAGACGCTGGAATCCGGCAGTTTCCTAGCCGATACCCTGCTGATCGCAGATGCCCTGCGGAGCGGCCGGACGGGGGAGGCGGCTTCCCGCCTGCCCGACCTGCCGACGGATGGCTTGGGCCAGTTCGCCAGCCCCCTGCTGGCCGCCTGGGTCCATGCCGCCGACGGCCGAACCGATGCGGCGCTGGCCGCCTTGGCGCCGCTGGACCGGGCCCAGGGCTTCCAGCCCCTGAAGGCGGTGCAGGCGGGGCTGATCCTGGACCTGGCCGGGCGGACGGAGGAAGCGGCGGCCCAGTACCAGGCGGCGGTCGTGGCCGGCGGGCCCTTGCGCCTGATCCAACTGGTGGGCAATTTCCTGGAACGGCAGGGCCGCGGGGCGGAGGCACGGGCCCTGTATCTGGCCCAGGCGGGCAATGACCGCGGCGATGCCGACAGCCTGCTGACCGATGCCATCGACCGCCTGGACCGGGGGGAGGCGCCGGCCCCCCTGGTGCGCACCGCCGCCGACGGCCTGGGGGAGGCCATGTTCGACCTGTCCATGGCCCTGAACCAGCAGGACGCGGCGGAAATGGCCCTGCTCTATGGCCGGGTCGCGCTGATGCTGGCCCCGGACAAGCCGCTGGCCCGGCTGATGATGGGCGATGTGCTGGCGGCCCGCGACCGGCATGGGGCCGCCCTGGCCGAATACCGGTCGGTGCAGGGCCCGCCCGCCGCCGCCTGGACCGCGCGGCTGCGGGAGGCGGAAAGCCTGCGCCAGCTGGACCGGGGGCAGGAGGCGGCGACCCTGCTGGCCGCCATGGCGGCGGAAC
Source organism: Pseudomonadota bacterium (assembly GCA_046045995.1). Taxonomy (GTDB): domain Bacteria; phylum Pseudomonadota; class Alphaproteobacteria; order Azospirillales; family Azospirillaceae; genus Indioceanicola. The sequence continues at coordinate 2,145 of JBJOKR010000062.1, forward strand.
GCCCGGACCGGGCCGACGCCCTGATCCGCCTGGGCGACATGGAACGGATGGCGGCCCGGTTCGACGGGGCCATCGGCGCCTATGACCAGGCCCTGGCCCGGCTGTCCGCGGCGGGGCGGGACGACTGGATCCTGCGCTATGTCCGCGCCATGGCCCTGCACGCCGCCGACCGCTGGCCGGAGGCGGAGGCCGATCTGCGCCGCGCGCTGGACCTGAACCCGGACCATCCGTCCGTCCTGAACTATCTGGGCTATACCTGGGTCGACCGGGGGGAGCGGCTGGACGAGGGGCTGGCCCTGATCGAGCGGGCGGTGGCCAGACGGCCTCGCGACGGCCACATCATCGACAGCCTGGGCTGGGCCCTGTTCAAGAAGGGGGATGTGACCGCGGCCATCACCCATCTGGAACGGGCGGCGGAGCTGGAGCCCCTGGACCCCACCATCAACGACCACCTGGGCGATGTCTATTGGGCCGCCGGGCGCCGGGCGGAGGCACGGTTCCAATGGGCCCGCGCCGCCCGACAGGCGACGGAGGATCCGAAGCTGCGCGCCGCGGTGGAGGAAAAGCTGCGCAACGGCCTGCCTTTGCCCAAGACGGCCGGTCTGCCCGCCGGGCAGGAGTAATCCTGCCACCCAGTCTCCCACCCCGGCCCCGCCTGTCATTCGGGTGAAACACTCCGTTACAAATTCCCTCCGCCCGGCGGCATGACCGCTGCGCTATAACCATCCGGCCCCTGCGGGATGCCGGAAGCGGCATGGCCTGTGCGGGCGGGCAGCGCGGCGGCACGGCCGCTTTTCCAGGGGGACGGTATGGTACAGGTTCACAAGCGCCGCACGCGGCTTGTCGGGGCGGCGGCGATCGCCCTTTTGATCGGCATGGCACCGGTGGGTGCCGCCCTGGCGCAATCGGCGGCGCAATCGGCAGCGGCCCCGGCTTCGGCCGCACCGGCAGCGACGAAGACCGACCCCCGCCATGTCTGGGACCTGACGCCCCTGTTCAAGGATGCCGCCGCCTGGGATGCGGAGCGCAAGACCCTGCTGGCCGATCTGGACGGGGTGAAGGCGCTCCAAGGCAGCCTGGGCAAGGATGCGGCCGGCCTGCGCACGGCCCTGGACCGGGTCAGCGACCTGAACCGCCGGCTTCAGCGGGTGCTGGTCTATGCCTATATCGACAGCACCACCGACAACCGCGACGCCGCCAAGATGGAACGGCGCAGCCTGGCCCAGGCCCTGGCGGGGGAGGCGGGGGCCGCCACCGCCTGGATCGCGCCGGAGGTGCAGGCCGTGGGGGCGGAAAAGGTCGAAGCCTTCATCAAGGCCGACGCGGCGCTGGGCAAGCATGCCGTCGGCCTGCGCAACATCCTGCGCCTGAAGGCCCATACCCTGACGCCGGAGGCGGAGGCTGTGCTGGCCGCCCTGGGGCCCGCCCTGTCCGGGGCGGACACCGCCTATACCCTGCTGGCCAATGCCGATATCGACTGGCCGGAGATCACGGTGGAGGGCAAGGAGGCGACGCTGAACCAGGCAGGCTATGTCCGCCTGCGCCAGCATCCCGACCGGGAGATCCGCAAGCAGACCTTCGACCGGTTCTGGACCACCTTCGGCCAGTACCGCAACACCATGGGCGCCACCCTGGGCAGCGTGATCCAGGCCAATGTCACCCAGGCTAAGCTGCGCAGCCACCCCACCGCCGTGGCCGCCAGCCTGTCCGGGGACAATGTGCCGGAATCCGTCTACCGCACCCTGGTGGCGGAAACGAACAAGGCCCTTCCCACCCTGCACCGGTATTTCAAGCTGCGGCAGCGGATGCTCAACCTGCCGGACCTTCATTACTACGACATCTATCCGTCCCTGGTGCAGTTGGACCGCCGCTTCACCATCGATGAATCCGCCACCCTGACCCTGGCCGCCGTGGACAAGCTGGGCGGGGAATACACCGGCCTGCTGCGCCGGGCGGTGGACGGGCGGACCATGCATGTCTACCCGTCGGAGGGGAAGGAAAGCGGGGCCTACCAGTGGGGTGCCTACGGCGTCACGCCTTATGTCTTCCTGAACCACCAGGACGATTACAACTCGCTGACCACTTATGCCCATGAATGGGGCCACGGCATCCACACGGCGCTGGCCGACAAGAACCAGCCGTTCGAGACGGCCGGCTATTCCCTGTTCGTGGCGGAGATCGCGGCGATCACCAATGAGATCCTGCTGTCCGATTACATGCTGACCCGGGCGGAAACGCCGGAGGAGCGGCTGTTCTACCTGGGCCAGATGCTGGAGGGGATGCGCGGCACCTATTTCCGCCAGACCATGTTCGCGGAATTCGAACTGGCCACCCATGACGCCATGGAACGGGGAGAGGCCCTGTCGGGCGAGAAGCTGACGGCCATCTACTGCGACCTGCTGAAGCGTTACCACGGGGCGGAGCAGGGGGTCATGGCGATCGATCCGGCCTATTGCGCCGAATGGGCCTTCATCCCCCATTTCTACCGGTCCTTCTATGTGTACCAGTACGCCACCTCCATCGCCGCGGCGGCCTATTTCGCCGACCAGGTGGAAGCGGGTGGGGAGAAGGCGCGGGAGAATTATCTGACCGTTCTGCGCGCCGGCGGGTCCCAGTACCCCTATGACCTGCTGAAGCAGGCCGGCCTGGACATGGCCAGCCCCGCCCCCTACCAGGCGCTGGTCAAGCGCATGAACGCCATCATGGATGAGATGGAGGCGATCCTGGCCAAGCGTTGACGGCCGGGAGCCCCCGATGGCCGGCCACCGACCCCCGGCCGGCCATCGGGGCTTTTTCAGCGACACGCCCCACCCTTGTTCTTCCATCCATTTGCACATCGGCGTGTGCTGCCGCCGGGTGGTGCCACCAATGCGCAATACCCCTTCCGGTTGGTCGCAGGATCGTGTATAAGGATTGTGACAGTCGCGAAGCCCCCTGGTTGGGTCTGGCTGCTGTCATCGCGCCTCGAAAGAAGCGTGCGATCAATCGATAGCGCATCGAATGGGTCGGTGCGTCCACGGGAGCGGCAAAATGCAGATCTCGTCCTTCTCGAACAGTTCCCTCATCCTGTCCCTGTTCTCCCCGCCATCGGGGACGACAACGGTGCCGACGTCGTTCCAGCAGTCCGATGACGGCCAGGCTGTGGCCGCCGGGCGCGGCTTCGCCGTGTCGGCCCTGGGCTGGGCCGGGATCCTGGCGCCCACCACCCCGACGCTCACCCAATCGACGGTCCTGCTGCTCTCCTCCGTGGGGGAGGCGGCGGATGCCGACCAGGACAGCGCCAACAGCAACCGTCGCGCGGCGATCGACTCCCTGGTTTCCCAGTTGCAGCAGCAGACAGCGGCGGCCCAGACCGTCGCCGGTCAGCGCGCCCGCCCCGCCACGCCCGCCCTGCCCAGCGTTGAATCGCCCGACCGGACCATCAACACCACGCCCCCGCCCCAGGCCGCCCCGGCGGAAGGGGCGCCGGAACGCACACCGGTTCGCCAGGGTGACGTGGTGGGTTCCGTCACCTCCCGCGCGGTGGTGGAAGGCAATCTCCAGGAATCCAGCGTCACCGTCACCCGTGTCGGTGACGGGGTGACCTTCGACCGCCGGTCGCTGGCCATCAGCGGCGGCACCCTGGCCTCCACCAATTTCAACATCACCGCCTCCGAACAATTGGCCGTCACCTCCGGCTCCGCCCGGTGGACCGATGTGGACGGCGCCGGGGGGCAGGAGGCTGCCTTCACCCGGGCGGTCACCACCGGCAACGGGGCGGACCAGGTGGAAATCTCCTCCTACTGGCGGGAGAATCCGGCGCTGGTGGCCCAGCGTTCCACCATCGATGTCGCCACCGGGGCCGGGGATGACACCGTGCGGGTGGATACGGCCGGCAATGCCGGCGGGCGCATCGCCGTGGACGGCGGCAGTGGCAACGATTCCGTTCGCCTGGACGGCGGGGCCGGGGCCGCCCTGGATGTGACCGGCGGGCAGGGCAACGACACCATCATCTTCAACGGGGCGGGGGCCAATGCCACCATCCGGGGTCAGGTCGACGGCGGCCAGGATGAGGTGCTGCTGAGTTCGGACCTGAACAGCTTCACCATGGTCTTGAATGACGCCTCCCGTGAGGATCTGATCGCCAATCTGGAGAACGGGGCCCTGACCCTGACCTATGGCGCCACCGGGGCCGGGTTCACCATCTTCAACTTCGATGCCAACAAATCCACCTTGCGCCTGTTCGACGGGGACAGCCTGTCGGGAGCCAACCTTGCGACCTTCATCGCCGCCGGCGGCGCCTATCAGGCGGCCAGCAACCTGAACAACCAGGGCGGCGGCGGGGGCGGCCAGACCGTCTGACCCCATCCCCGTCCGCGCACCGGCGATTGAGCCGGCGCCCGGGACCGTGTAGGAGTGAACGGCCCGGCGGTGGTCCCCGTCCGGGCCGTTTTCCTGTCCGGGTCGGAGTGTCTGGTCATGCATGCCATGTGGCGGATCGCGTTCGAGGTGCCGGAGGCCTGTGTCATGGCCTTCGCCGAGGTGGTGGAGCCCCATGTGGATGCCGTCTCCACCTTCGAATTGCAGGAGGGGGGGCAGTGGCTGGTGGAGGGCACCAGCTACAACGAACCGGACACCAGCCGCCTGACCGCCAAGATCGCCGTCCTGGCCGCCGCCATGGGCATCGACCAGCCGGACCTGACCAAGGAACCGCTGCCGCCCATCGACTGGGTGACGAAGACCTACCTGTCCTTCCCGCCGATCCGCGCCGGCCGGTTCTTCATCCATGGCAGCCACCACAAGAAGCCGGTGCCCCAGGGCTGCATCGGCTTGCAGATCGAAGCGGCCATGGCCTTCGGCTCGGGCGAGCATGCGACGACGCAAGGCTGCCTGCGCGCCATTTCCGACCTGCGCAAATCCTCCCACATCGCCAATGCCCTGGATATGGGCTGCGGCTCCGGCATCCTGGCCTTCGCCATCGCCAAGCTGTGGAAGGTGCCGGTGGTGGGGGTGGATATCGATGCCCTGTCCATCGAGATCGCGACGGAGAATGCGGAACTGAACCGGGTGGACCGCTTCGTGAAGCTGTATACCGGCAACGGCTACCGCACGAACGCCGTGCGCCTGGGTGGGCGCGCCGGCAAGTATGATGTGGTGGTGGCCAATATCCTGGCCCGGCCGCTCGCCCGCATGGCCCCCGATTGCCGCCGCCACCTGAAGCCCGGCGGGATCGCCATCTTCTCCGGCCTGCTGCACCGGCAGGAACCGCTGGTGATCAACGCCCACCGGGCCCAGGGGCTGAAACTGCTGAAGCGCTACCGCCTGGGCGACTGGTCCACCCTGGTCATGCAGGGGTGAAGCGGCACGGGGCCGCGGCCCCCAATCCCGGTCTTGCGCCGGTGGGACGGGGGCTCTAGCTTCGGGGCCGTGCAGGCGCCGTGGAGCGCCGGACCCCAGAGGAAGAGCCGCCCGCCGTGTCCCACGCCCCTCATCCGCACCCGGTTCCCGCCTATCTCGGCGATGCCGAGCTGTCCCGTCTTCTCCGTTCGGCCGGCATCGACCGGTCGGTGGATGATCTCCGCGCCCTGGTGGCCGGGGTGAACGCCGCCCCGGACGGGGAGCGGCCGGACCGCTGGCTGGATCTGGTGGGCAGCGACCTGCCGCCGGACCTGGCCGACCAGCTGCGCGCCTTGCGCGCCGCTGCTCCCGCACCGACCCTGCCGGAGGTGGGGGACAAGGCCGACCGTCTGGCCCGGCTGCGGGCGGAGCTGAAGCGGCGGGGCCTGCACGGCTTCGTCATCCCCCGCGCCGATGAACACCAGGGCGAATACGTGCCCCTGCGCGCCAACCGCATGGCCTGGCTGACCGGCTTCACCGGGTCGGCCGGCATGGTGGTGGTGACCCTGGATGCGGCCGCCATCTTCGTCGATGGCCGCTATACCCTCCAGGTCCGGCAGGAGGTGGACGAAACCCTGTTCGCCTATCGCAGCTTGACCGATGAGTTCCACGGCGACTGGGCCGCCGCCCAGCTTTCGGCCGGGCAGAAGCTGGGCTTCGATCCCTGGCTGGTCACCACCGGCTGGGTGGAGCGGATGCGCAATGCCCTGGCCCGGACGGGCGCGGAGCTGATCGCGGTGGACGACAACGCGGTGGATGCCGTCTGGCACGACCAGCCGCCCGCCCCCCTGGGCCTGGTCGTGCCCCATCCGGTGGAGTTCGCGGGCCGCACAAGTGCGGAGAAGCGGGCCGATCTGGCCGCCGAGCTGAAGGCCGGCCGCACCCGCGCCGCCGTGCTGACCCAGCCGGACAGCATCGCCTGGCTGCTGAACATCCGCGGGTCGGATGTGCCCTGCACGCCGCTGCCCCTGTCCTTCGCCGTGCTTCACGATACGGGGGAGGTGGACCTGTTCATCGACGGGCGCAAGCTGGCACCCGGCCTCGCCACCCACCTGGGCAACCAGGTCGCCGTCCGCCCACCGGAAGAGCTGGGGCCGGCGCTGGACGACCTGGGGGCCGCGGGCGCCACCGTCCGCGTCGATCCGGCCACCGCCGCCGTCTGGGTCTTCGATCGGCTGCATGGGGCGGGCGCCAAGGTGGAGCGGGACACCGATCCCTGCGTCATGCCCAAGGCCTGCAAGAACCCGGTGGAGCTGGACGGCACCCGCAACGCCCATCGGCGGGACGGCGGGGCCATGGTCCGTTTCCTCTCCTGGCTGGATCGGGAGGCGCCGGCGGGCGGGCTGGATGAGATCACGGGGGCGGAGCGGTTGCTGGAGTTCCGCCGGGCTGTGCCCCATTTCCGGGACCAGTCCTTCGAAACCATCTCAGGTGCCGGGCCGAACGGAGCCATCGTGCATTACCGGGTGAACCCCGCCACGAACCGGCGGATCGAGCGGGACAGCCTGTATCTGCTCGATTCCGGCGGCCAGTACCTGGATGGCACGACGGATATCACCCGCACCATCGCCGTCGGCACCCCCAGCGCGGAGATGAAGCGGCGATTCACCCTGGTGCTGAAGGGCCATATCGCGCTGGCCACCGCCGTCTTCCCCCGCGGGACGAACGGGGCCCAGTTGGACGCGCTGGCCCGCAGCCCCCTTTGGGCGCATGGGCTGGATTACGACCACGGCACAGGCCATGGCGTGGGCAGCTTCCTGTCGGTGCATGAGGGACCGGCCCGCATCGCCAAGGTGCCGAACACCGTGGCCCTGCTGCCCGGCATGATCCTGTCCAATGAGCCCGGCTACTACAAGACCGGTGCCTACGGCATCCGGATCGAGAACCTGATCGTCGTCAGGGAAGTGGCGGTGCCGGGGGCGGAACGGCCGATGCTGGGCTTCGAGACCATCACCCTCTGCCCCATCGACCGCCGCCTGGTGGAGGTGGATCTGCTGACGGCGGCCGAGCGGGACTGGCTGAACGCCTACCACACCCGCGTCCGCACGGCCCTGTCCCCCGACCTGCCCACGGATGAACGCGCCTGGCTGGACCAGGCGACCGCACCGGTGTGAGGAGGGGGAAATCGCCTCCCCCAGGGAGGGGGTGGGGTGAGGGGGTGGTTCCCTTCTTCCCAGCCCCTTCAGAAGGCGTCACTACCCCCGGATACCCCCCTCCCTCCCCATCAAAGGGAGAGGGGGCCAGGGCCGGCCTTTTCTTCCCGGTGGCTTGCAGATCAAGTCGTTTCGGTGCTCAACGCGCCGAAACGGTCGTCCGCCGAGGCGTCGCATCTTTTCTCCCAGTCCAAGGGCGGGCCCGTAGGGTCCGCCCTTTTTCGTCTGCTGAAATGCAGTATAGAAAGGGAAAATCGACAGTGTTAGTATAACACCATGAAATCGATCGGCGCATTACTTATAAAATTCGATCTATTCTGAAGCCAATACATCTGATCATCTTTAGTAAAATGCATCACAAAATGTGAGGGACCGGTGGGGCGGTGCGGGGTGGCGTGGATGCTCTGGAAGGCTGCCGCGGGTCCGGGCCGAAACGGGAAAGGGGAAGACCGATGAGCAGTTCGTACAGCGCCGCCATCCTGGCCGTGGCGGAGGGGGAGGGGGCAGCCGGTGCCGGTATCGCGGCCGGTGCCGCCGCTGGTGCTGCCGACCGGGCGGCCGGCCTGCGGGCCTATCACGATCTGGCCCGGATGATGGAACGGCTGCACCGCCGCTTCCTGGACGTGGTGCGGATCGAGCTGTCGCGGCTGGACGCCGATGATATCAGCCCGGCCCAGGCCCTGATGCTGATGACCATCGGGACGGACGAGCTGTCGGTCCGCGACCTGATCGAGCGGGGCTACTACCTGGGCTCCAATGCCTCCTACAATCTGAAGAACCTGGTGGAGGCGGGGTATGTCGACCGGGCGCAGAACCAGCGCGACCGCCGCTCCGCCCGGCTGAAGCTGTCGCCCCGCGGGGTGGAGCTGTGCGCCGCCCTGCGCCGGCTGGAGGGGGAGCATGTGGAAGGGCTGGTCCGCAGCGACCAGGATGCCCGCGATCTGGATTCCACCTACCGCACCCTGCGCCGGCTGGAGCGGACCTGGTCGGAGGTGATCCGCTACGATGGGCTGGACTTCGACTGATCGGGCGGCCATTGATCGGGCGGTCCTTGATCCGGCGGCCAGGTCGGGCGTGCCCATGGGAGCGGCATCGATGAGCAGAACCCCGCGGTTGACGGCGTCGGATGTGGATCGGCTGGCGGCCGATCGCTCCGCCCAGGCCCGGATCGAGACCATGACCAAGCTGGTGGAGGAACTGTCCACCAGCCGCCTGGAGGCGAAGGAGGTCGATCTTGCCCGCGAACTGCTGGAACGCTTCGCCCGCGATGCGGAGATTGCCGTGCGGGAGGCGGTGGCCTGGCAGATCCACAACAGCCCGCTGCTGACCGGCGATCTGGCCCGGCGGCTGGCGGGGGATGTGGGGCAGGTGGCCTTCCCCGTGCTGCGTTATGCCGAACAGCTGGCCGATGATTTCCTGGTGGAGGTGATCGCCGGCCGCGATGCGGAAAAGCAGGTGGCCATCGCCGGCCGGGCCAGTGTCTCCGCCGCCGTGGCCGATGCCATCGTGGAATCCGCCAACCTGAGCGCCATCGGCACCCTGCTGCGCAACGAAGGGGCCGCCATCGCCCCGCCGACGCTGGAGAAGGTGGCCGACCGGTACGGGGAGGTACCCTTCGTCGCCGAACCCCTGGCCGCCCGCCCCGCCCTTCCGCTGGGGGTGGTGGAGAAGCTGCTGCACCAGGTGTCGGAGGATCTGCGCCGCAGCCTGGTCCAGCGTTACGGCCTGTCGCCCGCGGTGGTGCGGGATCTGGTCGCCCGCGGGCGGGAGGCGGCGACCCTGCTGATGATCCGCCCCCTGGCCCGGCGCGGGGTGGATGTGGAACTGCTGGCCCGGCACCTGCTGCTGCACGGCCGCCTGACCCCGGCGATCCTGTTCCGCGCACTCTGTGCCGGGGATCTGGACCTGTTCTTCACCGGGGTCGCGGTGCGCGCCGGGATCGGGCTGGACAATGCCCGCACCCTGCTGCTGGACGACGGGGCGCTGGCCCTGCGGGCAGTGTTCGAAAAGGCGCGCATCCCGTTCCCCCTGCTGCCCCCCTTCCGATCGGCCCTGAAGGTGCTGCGGGATCTGGGATATGCCGGCGGGGAGGCGGGCCGCCGCGCCTTCCAGATCACCGTCCTGGCCCGGGTGCAGGAGGAATGCGCCGCCATCGAGGATCGGGCGGTCGATGACCTGCTGCTGCAACTCTACGATCAGAAATCCGACGACATGATCGACGAAGCCATGGCCCTCTCCGGCCTCCCGTTCACGCCGTTGCGGGAGGCGGGGATGTAGGTCGGATCAGGCGCTGGGCGCCGTGATCCGATGGGGCGGTCCGGGAGGGATTGTGTCGGATTAGGCTACGCTAATCCGACACTACGGGGGCGGGATGCGGGGATGCCCGTCGGATTACGCGGCGGTGCCGCTAATCCGACCTACGGGCGAGGGCAAAGGCTACGCGATTGTAGGTGGGATCAGGCGCTGGGCGCCGTGATCCGACATCCTCCCGTCACCGCCCCTGACGGAGCAGCACGCCGATGGCATCGGCGGGGAGAGGGGGGGAGAAGCGGTAGCCCTGGCCGTAGCGGCAATCCAGGTCGGCCATGAACCGCATCTCCGTCTCCGTCTCGATCCCCTCCGCCACCACCTCCAGGTCCAGCGCCTTGGCCAACAGGGTGATGATGCGGGCGATCTCCGCCCGGCGGGTGCCGCTGCCCGTGGCCTGGACGAAGCTGCGGTCGATCTTCAGCACATCGAAGGGGAAGCGGTGCAGGTAGGACAGGCTGGAGAAGCCGGTGCCGAAATCATCCAGCGACAGCCGCACCCCCTGGGCCCGCAGCGCCTCCATCAGGTCGACCATGCGGTCGGGCGCGTCCATCAGCATGCTTTCGGTCAGTTCCAGCTTGACCGATGCCGCCGGCACACCGCTATCCGCCAGGGCCTGGCGCAGGGCATCGGCCAGCAACGGGTCGTGCATCTGCTTCGGCGAGACATTGACGCTCATGAACAGGTCGCGCCCATGCTCCGTCCGCCAGCGGGCCAGCTGGTGCAGCGCCACATCCAGGGCCCAGCGCCCGATCGGCAGGATCAGGCCTGTCTCCTCCGCCAGGGGGATGAACTCCACCGGCGCGATGGACCCGCGCTCCGGATGGTGCCAGCGGATCAGCGCCTCGAACCCGGCGATGCGCAGATCGTCCAGACGGACGATGGGCTGGTAGAACAGCGTGAAGCCGCCCGATTCCACCACCGCCCGCAGATCGGATTCCAGGCGCAGGCGGTGCAGCGCCCGGGCCCGCAGTGCATCGTCGAACAGCTCCGCCCGGTTCCGGCCTGCCGCCTTGGCCCGGTACACCGCCAGCCCGGCATCGCGCAGCATATCCGCCGCCTGGGCATAGCCGCTGTTGGCCAGGGTTATGCCGGCGGAGGCGGTGATGACCGTCGGCTGCCCGTCCGGCAGGGTAATAGGCTCCGCCAGGGCCGCCGCCAGGGAGGAGGCGAGGGACAGGGCGGCCTCCGCATTGTCGATGCCGGCAGCCAGCACGGCGAATTCATCGGCGGAGATGCGGGCGACCGTGTCATCCGGCCGCCGCCGCTGCTCCAGCCGCTCCGCCGTCACGGTCAGCACGTGATCGCCGACGAAGGGGCCCAGGCTGTCATTCACCGTCTTGAACAGGTCCAGGTCGAACAGCAGCACGGCGCAGTCGGCCGTCTTCCCCCCCTGTCGGCGGCGCAGCACCTGGCCGATGCGGTCCAGCAGCAGGGCCCGGTTCGGCAGGCCGGTCAGCCCGTCATGGAAGGCATCGTACAGAAGCTGCTGTTCGGCCCGCTTGCGGGCGGTGATGTCGGTCATTGACCCGGCCATCCGGACCGCCGTCCCGTCGGCATCCAAGATGGCGACACCCCGGATCAACACCCAAAGGTCGCCGCCGCCCGTGTGGCGGATCCGGCATTCATGCTCCAAATGGTCGGCCGCCCCGGTCAGGTGCAGGTCGATGGCGGCCCGCAGCTTGGCCACATCCTCCGGATGGACCAGGGCGTACCAGTCATCAATGATGCCCGTCCGCTCCCCGCCGGTCCACCCGACCATCTCCGCCCAGCGGGCGGAAAAATAGATGTTCCCGGCATCCAGGCGCCAGTCCCACAGCCCATCATTGGCCCCGCGGGCGGCCAGGGCGTAGCGCTCCTCCGATTGGCGCAGGGCCTCCTCTGCCAGCTTGCGGTCGGTGATGTCGGACTGGGATCCGACGATGCGCACTGGCTCCCCCTCCCCGTCGGGGACGGCAATGCCCCGGCACAGCATCCAGCGCCAGCCGCCCGTGCTGTGGCGGATGCGGTATTCTATCTGGAAGGGCCGCCCGCCGGCGGAAACCTGGGCGTCAAGGGTGGCCTGCAACCAGATCACATCCTCCGGATGGACCCGGTCCAGCCATTCCTCCGGCCGATCCCCGATCGTCCCTTCCGCCAGCCCGATCAAGGCGGCCCAGCGCTGGCCGTAATAGATCCGGTCGGTGCGCAGGTCCCAGTCGTACAGCCCGTCATTGGTGGCCGCCGCGGCCAGGGCCAGGCGCTGTTCGGACAGGCGCAACTGTTCTTCCGCTGCCTTGCGGTCGGTGATGTCGATGGCCGTGCCGGCCATGCGCTGCAACCCGCCATCCGGCCCGGTCAGGGCCGACCCGCGCACCAGCAGCCAGCGCCACGGCGCCTCCGGCCCCGCCGCCTTGGCCCGCACCCGGTGTTCGATCAGCAGCGGGCCCACCGGATCGCCCGGCTGGGGCCGCAGCGTCGCCTCCAGCCAGGGGCGATCCTCCGGGTGGACTTGGCCGAACCAGGAATCCAGTGTCGTGCCGTCATCCGCCGGCCCCAGGCCCAGCAGGGCGCGGAAGCCGGGGGAAAGGAACAGCCGCCCGGCATCCGCGTCCCAGTCCCAGATGGCCTCGCCACTGGACAGTCCGGCAAGCCGGTATCGTTCATCCAGCAGGTCGAGAAGGATCATGTCGCCACGTCGGCTTGAGCAGGGGGAGGTTTTTGCGCCGTTATAGCCTAATGTGCGGTTCGGCGCATCCGGCGACGGACAGTTGTAAGGGGGGGAGCGACGATGGATTGGAGCGATGACGGCATCATCCTGTCCGCCCGCGCCCATGGGGAGACGGCAGCCCTGGCCGTGCTGCTGACCCGGGAGCACGGGCGCCATGCCGGGCTGGTCCATGGCGGGCAGGGGCGGGCCATGCGCCCGGTGCTGGAGCCGGGCAACCGGGTGGCCGTGCGCTGGCGGGCCCGGCTGTCCGACCAGTTGGGCACCTATTCCCTTGAATCGGTGGGGGGGACGGCGGCCGGGCTGCTGGACGATCCCCTGCGCCTCGCCGCCCTGTCCGCGGCCTGCGCCCTTGTGGATGCGGGCCTGGCGGAGCGGGAGCCCCATCCCGGCCTGTACGATGCCACCATCGCCCTGTTCCAGGCCCTGACGGCGGAGGTCTGGGCGGAAATCTATGTGCGCTGGGAGCTGGGCCTGCTGGAGGAACTGGGATTCGGCCTGGACCTGCACCGTTGTGCCGCGACCGGCATCACGGCCAACGACCAGCTTGCCTATGTCAGCCCGCGCACCGGCCGGGCGGTCAGCCTGTCGGCGGCGGAGCCGTTCAAGGACCGGTTGCTGCCCCTGCCGCGCTTCCTGGTCGGCCTGTCCGACGGCGGCCCGGCGGAGGTGGCCCAGGGCTTGGCCCTGACCGGCCATTTCCTGGACCGCCATGTCTTCGCCCAACGCCACCAGGAAGTCCCCCCCGCCCGCGCGCGGTTCGTGGAGCGGTATGGGCGGGCGACCCCGGTCTGAGAAGACGGCGGCGCCATCGTACTGCCACATCCATAGTACACCCGCCCCACCAAATCTGGTATCACCGGGGCATGACCGACGCAGCCCTTGAGATCCTGGACAAGCGCCTGGCCGATGCGCTCGGCGAGCGCTATCTGTCCTACGCGCTATCCACCATCGTCTCCCGCTCGCTGCCCGATGTGCGCGACGGGTTGAAGCCGGTGCATCGGCGCATCCTGCATGCCATGAACCAGTTGAAGCTGGACCCGTCCGGATCGCCGAAGAAATCGGCCCGCGTGGTCGGCGATGTGATCGGCCAGTACCATCCCCATGGCGACCAGTCGGTCTATGACGCCATGGTCCGCATGGCCCAGGATTTCGCCGCCCGCTATCCCTTGGTGGAGGGGCAGGGGAATTTCGGCAATGTGGACGGGGACAACCCCGCGGCCATGCGCTACACCGAAGCCAAGCTGACCGAAGTGGCGAAGGCCCTGCTGTCCGGGATCGAGGAGGATGCGGTCGATTTCCGCGCCACCTATGACGGGGAGGGGGAGGAGCCGGTGGTCATGCCCGCCGCCTTCCCCAATCTCCTGGCCAATGGTGCGGCCGGCATCGCCGTCGGCATGGCGACCAGCATCCCCCCCCACAACGTGGCGGAGTTGTGCGGGGCGCTGAACCTCTGCATCGTCAAGCGGGCGGAATGGGAGCGCCGGCTGGAGGGGCTGGAAGGCAATGCCAAGCAGGCCGTGGAGCGGGAGATCGCGGAGACCCTGACCCAATGGGTCCGCGGGCCGGATTTTCCCACGGGCGGCATCCTGACCGAAAGCCGCGACGCCATCGTGGAGGCCTATGCCACCGGCCGCGGTGCCTTCCGCACCCGGGCGAAGTGGGAGAAGGAGCCGCTGGCCAACGGCACCTGGCAGATCGTCGTCACCCAGATCCCCTATCAGGTCCAGAAGTCCAAGCTGCTGGAGAAGATGGCGGAGCTTCTGAACGAGCGGAAGCTGCCCCTGTTGGAGGATGTGCGCGACGAGTCGGCGGAGGATATCCGTCTGGTCCTGATGCCGAAAAGCCGGAACGTGGACCCGGCCGTGCTGATGGAACAGGTGTTCCGCACCACCGATCTGGAGAACCGTTTCAGCCTGAACATGAATGTGCTGGACGGCGGGACGGTGCCGCGGGTGATGAACCTGCGCCAGGCGCTTTATGCCTTCCTGGACCACCGGATGGTCGTGCTGGAGCGCCGGTCGCGCCACCGGCTGGCCAAGATCGACCACCGGATGGAGGTTCTGGGCGGTTACCTGATCGCCTATCTGAACCTGGATGAGGTGATCCGCATCATCCGGGAGGAGGATGAGCCGAAGGCGGAGCTGATGCGCCGCTTCGCCCTGAGCGATGTGCAGGCGGAAGCCATCCTGAACATGCGCCTGCGCTCCCTGCGCCGGCTGGAGGAGGTGGAGCTTCGCCGCGAATACGAGGGGCTGGAGAAGGAACGGGCCGAGCTGACGGAGCTGCTGGCCGATCCGGGCAGGCGCTGGAAGGCGATCCGGGCGGAGGTGGCCCAGATCGACAAGAAATTCGGCCGCTCCACCGCGCTGGGCGAACGCCGGACGGAGGTGGGGGATGCCCCCGCGGACCTTGCCGTGCCCGTGGAAGCCCTGATCGAGCGGGAACCCATCACCGTCTTCCTGTCCCGCAAGGGCTGGATCCGCGCCGTCTCCCGCCATCTACCCGCCGCCGAGGTGGCGGATGCCAAGTACAAGGACGGCGACGGGGAGGGGTTCTGGCTGCATGCGGAGACGACGGACCGCCTGCTGCTGTTCGCGGGCAACGGCAAGTTCTACACGCTCTCCGCCGACAAGCTGCCCCGGGGCCGCGGCTTCGGGGAACCGGTGCGCCTGATGGTGGATCTGGGCGATGCGGAGGTGGTGGACCTTCGCCCCTATCGCGCGGGCCAGATGCTGCTGGTCGCAGCCGGCGACGGCCGCGGCTTCCAGGTGCCGGCCGACGACGTGGTGGCCCAGACCCGCGCCGGCAAGCAGGTGCTGACTGTGGGCGACGGGGCGGCGGCGGCCTTGTGCATCCCCGTCACCGGCGATGCGGTGGCGGTGATCGGCAACAACCGCAAGCTCCTGGTCTTCAAGCTGGAAGAGCTGCCGGTGATGGCCCGCGGCAAGGGCGTGCAGCTGCAGAAGTACAAGGATGCCAGCCTGTCGGACGTGAAGACCTTCCGGATGGAAGAGGGTCTGACCTGGGCGCTGGGCGATCGGACGCGGACCGTGCCGCCGGTGGAACTGGCCGGCTGGGTCGCCTTCCGCGGCAGTGTCGGCAAGCTGCCGCCCAACGGCTTCCCCAAGAACAACCGGTTCAGCGGCTGATCCCCGGGCGGGGAGGCTGCTGGTCCCCCGCGCGGAACCTCCCGCCCGGCCTGCCGTTGCCTGACGGTCCCGATCGACGTGCCCTCTTCGCCGGAGGGTTCCCGGGCGGGGCCGTCACGGCAATCGGAAAGGCAGCACCGTCATGGGGCGCAACATCTTCTACATCATCGGCGTGATCGTCGTCGTCATCGTGGTCCTGTCCCTTCTGGGGCTGGTCTGACGGGCCTGATAGCCATGGCTCCCAGCCCCACCCGCCCGGTCACCGTCGCCATCCCCCATGATCTGGGGGTGGCGGAGGCGCGGCGGCGGCTGGAATCCGGCCTTGGCACCGTCCGACCCCAACTGGCGGCCGTCGCCCAGGTGGAGGAGGAGCGGTGGAGCGGCGAT
Source organism: Pseudomonadota bacterium (assembly GCA_046045995.1). Classification (GTDB taxonomy): domain Bacteria; phylum Pseudomonadota; class Alphaproteobacteria; order Azospirillales; family Azospirillaceae; genus Indioceanicola. Next base: position 18,227 of record JBJOKR010000062.1, read on the forward strand.
GTGCTGACCTTCACCCTGCTGTCCCTGGGCCAGCGGCTGCCCGGCCGGGTGGAGGTGCAGCCCGCCCAGGTGCTGGTGGAAATCCATCTGCCCTGGATGCTGGCCCTGGCCGCCGACAAGCTGAAGGGCCTGATCCGCCGCCAGGGCACCCTGATGCTGGAGGACAAGGGCGGAAGGCCGCGCCGTTGACCGCCCCGCCGGGCCAGGGATGCGTAAACTTTCCATGACGTCACGATTATCAGCTTTCCCAATGGCGGAAAGGGCTTATCTTTCAGAATGCCCGGTCGATGGTGGGGTATGGTCATGCCTGACAACCTTGGTCCACAGCCGGTCGCCGGGACCGCGGGTATGAACGCGGCCGCTTCAGCCGCTGCCCCCGCGGCAGTGGTTGGCCTGACGCCGTATGACCTGATGGCGGTGCGGGCGCGCAGCCTGGCCCTGGTCGAGGGGCTGACGGCGGAGGATATGGTCGTCCAGTCCATGCCGGATGCCAGCCCGCTGAAATGGCATCTGGGCCACACCACCTGGTTCTTCGAAACCTTTGTTCTGGGCCCCCATGCGGGGCTGGCGCCGCTGCGGCCGGAATGGGGCTATCTGTTCAATTCGTATTATGAGGCGGCGGGGCCGCGCCATCCGCGCCCCCAGCGGGGATTGCTGACCCGCCCGCCCTTGGGGGAGGTGCTGGACTGGCGCCGCCGGGTCGATGACCGGCTGGCCGGGTTCCTGGCGTCGGGGCCGGGGCCGGGGCCGGGGCCAGGGGCGGAGACGGGGGCGATGGCCCTTCTGACCCTGGGCCTGAACCATGAGCAGCAGCATCAGGAATTGATGCTGACCGATCTGAAGCACCTGTTCTCCTGCAACCTCCTGCGGCCCGTCTGGCGGCCCCGGGCGGATGCGCCAGCGGCGGGCGGGGATCGCGCGGCACCACCCCTGGGCTGGCTGGTCCGGGACGGCGGCGTGCATGCCATCGGCTGGGACGGTGCCGGCTTCGCCTTCGATAACGAGGGGCCGCGCCACCGGGTCTGGCTGGAGCCTTTCGCCATCGCCGACCGGCCGGTGACGAATGGGGAGTACATGGATTTCATGGCCGATGGCGGCTATGCCGATCCCGGCCTGTGGCTGTCCGACGGCTGGGCCGCCGTCCGGGCCGGATCGTGGGAGGCGCCGGGCTACTGGCAGCGGGACGGGGCGGGGGGATGGCAGGTCTTCACCCTGTCCGGTCCGATGGCGCCCGACCCGGCGGAGCCTGTCTGCCACCTGAGCCAGTATGAAGCCGATGCCTATGCCCGCTGGGCCGACCGGCACTGGCCCGGGTCCCGGCTGCCGACGGAGGCGGAGTGGGAGGTGGGCTTGCGCGACCACCCGGCCCATGCCGCGGACCCGGACCGGGGCCATCCCCTTGCCCTGACAGGGGCGGTGTCTGACGGCCCTGGCTGGGGGCAGGTGTGGGAATGGACCGGGTCGGCCTATCTGCCCTTTCCCGGCTTCCGCCCTGCCGCCGGGGCGGTGGGCGAATACAATGGCAAGTTCATGAGCGGGCAGATGGTCCTGCGCGGCGGTTCCTGTGCCACGCCGCCTGGGCATACCCGCCCCACCTACCGCAATTTCTTCCCCGCCGCCGCCCGCTGGCAGTTCAGTGGGTTGCGCCTGGCGCGCAGCCTCACCTGAGCCGACTTGTTGCCCCTCCCCACGCTTTCATGCCGGAGCCCCGCCATGCCGACCGCCCCGTTGCGCCACCTGCCGCGTGCCGGCTTCCTGGACCTGGCGCCGGCTGCGGACAGTTTCCTGGATGCGGTCCTGGCCGGCCTGTCCCGGCGGCCGCGGACGATCCCGCCCAAATTCTTCTACGATGCCGAAGGCTCCCGCCTGTTCGATGCCATCACCGACCTGCCCGAATACTATCCCACCCGGACGGAGATCGGGATCCTGGATCGTTCCGGGGCCGAAATGGCGTCTGTGCTGGGACAAGGCGTGCATCTGGTCGAACTGGGCAGCGGGTCGGGGGTGAAGGTCGGGTTACTGCTGCGCCATCTGGCGGCCCCGTCCGGCTATGTCGGGATCGATATCAGCGGTGACCATCTGCGCACCGCCTGCGACCGGCTGGCGGCTGACTGGCCTGGGCTGGACGTGCTGGAGCTCTGTGCCGATTACACGGGCGGGGATGTGATGGCGCAGGTGCCGGCTCCGGCCGCGGGTCAGCCCGGCCGAAGGGTGGCGTTCTTCCCAGGTTCCACCATCGGCAACATGGAACCGGGGGAGGCGGAGGCTTTCCTGGCCCGCTGGCGGCGCTGGCTGGCCAATCCCGGGGGGCGGGGCGGCGGCATGCTGGTGGGGGTGGACCTGCGCAAGGACCGGGATGTGCTGCGCGCCGCCTATAACGACCGGGCGGGGGTGACAGCGGCCTTCAACCTGAACCTCCTGGCCCGTATGAACCGGGAACTGGGTGCCGCCATCGACCCCGCCGCCTTCACCCACCGGGCGATCTATGCGGAAGACGCGGGGCGGATCGAGATGCACTTGGCCTCCACCCGCGATCAGATCGTCACCATCGCCGGCCGGCGCTTCGCCTTCGCCGCGGGGGAGACGATCCATACGGAAAATTCCTACAAGTACACGGTGGACGGGTTCAGGGCCCTGGCCGTCCGTGCCGGTTACCGCCCGGCCCGGGTCTGGACCGATCCGGACGCGCTGTTCAGCCTTCACTGGCTGGAGGCGTGACCGGTGCCCACTAAACCACGTTGCCCGAAATTGCCGCCCCGGTAATGCCCCGGTTCCGGCCGATCCCCCGCCCAAGTTTCGCCCTCATTCCAGGACAGGGAATGTGCTAATATTTCAGCGTTGATCGATAGGGGCGGGGCATGGCGGCGGCAGGAGCGGGGGGACAGTCCACCCGTATCGAGCAGGCATTCCTGAAGGAACAGCGCGACGGTATCCGGGTCGCCACCATGGCGCGGCTGATCGCCCTGGGGGTGATCCTGGGCTGGGTCCTGATGATCGATGTCAACCGGGAGAACATGGGCGGCTATGTGATCATGGCCCTGCTCTGCTTCTCCGGCCTTGCCATGTGGGGCGTCAGCCGGCTGCCCTCCTTCCGGACCTGGCACCTGTATCTCTTCGTGCTGCTGGACCATGCCCTGATCGCCTATGCCCTGGGCGCCCCGGTGATCGTGGGGGGGGAGGCGCTGCCGGCAGCCATGAACCTGCGTTCCATCTGGTTCATCGTCTTCCTGCTGTTCATCGCCGGTGCCGCCATCACCCAGACGCCCAGCGTCGTGGTCTGGAGCGGTGTTTCCGCCTCCCTCTGCTGGTCGGTGGTCGTGCTGAAGACGCTGCAGGCGCCAGACAGCTTCGCCGTCGGCAATCAGATGCTGTTCGGCAATGCCGATCTGGAAACCTACCTGCACATCTACCTGAACCCCAATTACGTCGATCTGACCGGGTGGATCAGCCAGATCATCTTGATGATGCTGATCTCCCTCACCCTGGCCGCGGCGGTCAGCCGGTCGCGGCGGTTGGTGGTGCGCCAGCTGGCGGTGGAACGGGAGCGGGCGAACCTGGCCCGCTATTTCTCCCCCGACGTGGTGGACCGGATCGCCAGCAAGGACAGCCCACTGGCCCAGCCCACCCAGCGG
>JBJOKR010000063.1:0-21847 GCA_046045995.1 Pseudomonadota bacterium
CCGTCTTCTCCATCCCCTGGGGGGTGATCCAGGCGATGTCGGCGATCCCGTCCGCCGACCGCTCCCGCCCGTGCAGGAAACGGCCGCGCCGCAGCACCGGATGGGCGCGGCGCAGCGCTGTCAACCGGGCGACGAAAGCCGTCATCTCCGCCCCGTCCACCCCGCCTGCGGTCCAGTCCACCCAGCTGATGGGATTGTCCTGGCAATAGGCGTTGTTGTTGCCCTGCTGGGTGCGCAGCAGTTCATCCCCGCCCAGGACCATGGGCGTGCCCTGGGACAGAAGCAGCGTGGCCATCAGGTTGCGCGCCTGGCGCAGGCGCAGGGCCCGCACGGCCGGATCGTCGCTCGCCCCCTCCACCCCGTAATTGGCGCTGAAATTGGCGTCGTGGCCGTCCCGGTTGCCCTCCAGGTTCGCCTCATTGTGCTTGTGCGCGTAGGAGACGGTGTCCATCAAGGTGAAGCCGTCATGGGCGGTGACGTAGTTCACGCTGGCCCAGGGCTTGCGTTTGCCGTGTTCGAACAGATCGGCCGATCCGGTCAGGCGGGCGGCCAGTTCGGGCAGCATGCCCTCATCCCCGCGCCAGTAACGCCGGACCGTATCGCGGAAGCGGTCGTTCCATTCGCCCCAGCCGGGCGGGAACTGCCCCACCCGGTAGCCGCCGGGGCCCACATCCCAGGGCTCCGCGATCAGCTTCACCCGCGACAGCACCGGGTCCTGGCGCACCGCATCCAGGAAGCCCGATCCGGGGTCGTACCCATGGGGCTCCCGCGCCAGGGTGGTGGCCAGGTCGAAGCGGAACCCGTCCACATGCATTTCCTCCACCCAGTAGCGCAGGGAATCCATCACCATCTGCAGCACCCGGGGATGGGCGATGTTCAGGCTGTTGCCGGTACCGGTATGGTCCACATAGAAGCGCCGGTCATGGGGGTTCAGCAGGTAATAGCTGGCATTGTCGATCCCGCGGAAGGACAGGGTCGGGCCCAGGTGGTTGCCCTCGCCAGTGTGGTTGTAGACCACGTCCAGGATCACCTCGATCCCCGCATCGTGCAGGCGGGCGACCATGGTCTTGAACTCCCGCGTCGTCCGCCCGGACATATAGGCCGGTTCGGGCGCGAAGAAGCCGACGCTGGCATAGCCCCAGTAGTTGCGCAGCCCCTTCTCCACCAGGTGCCGCTCATCGGCATAGGCATGCACGGGCAGCAGTTCGATCGCCGTCACGCCGATGGCCTTCAGGTGGTCGATGACCGGCTGGCCGGCCAGGCCGGCGAAGGTGCCGCGCAGGGGCTTCGCCACCCCGCCATGAAGCCGGGTCAGGCCGCGCACATGCGCCTCATAGATCACCGTATCCGCCCAGGGCACCGCCGGCGGACGGTCCGGCCCCCAGGTGAAGGCGGGGTCGATCACCCGGCATTTGGGCATGCCGCGGGCATTGTCGCGCCGGTCGAAGGACAGATCCTCCCGGGCGGAGCCGACGCGGTAGGCGAAATGGGCATCCGACCAGCGGATCCCCCCCACCAGCGCCTTGGCATAGGGGTCCAGCAGCAGCTTGTGCGGGTTGAACCGGTGCCCGCGGCAGGGATCATAGGGCCCGTGCACCCGGTAGCCGTAGAGCAGACCCGGCCGGGCATCGGGCAGATAGCCGTGCCAGACCTCATCCGTGCAATCGGGCAGGGTCACCCGCTCGATCTCCCGGTTCCCTGTCTCATCGAACAGGCACAGCTCCACCCGCTCGGCATGGGCGGAGAAGAGGGCGAAGTTGACACCGAACCCGTCCCAGGTGGCCCCCAGCGGATAGGCTCGGCCGGGTCGGACGGTCGTCTGCGCAGCACCAACGGGTCGCATTCGGGGCTTCTGGTCCTCTCGCCGCGGGAGCACGCCCCACAATGCCAAGACCGGGGTCTTCCGCCAAGGCTTGCGTGGTAGTCCGGATGGGAATTCAACCCTGCGGTCAGGAAGCGGGTCGATGGGCCACAGCCTCCCGGTGCAGGATGTACAGACCGCTGGCGATGACCACGGCGCTGCCGATCCAGATCGCCTGGTCCGGCACATCGCCGAAGACCAGGAAGCCGAAGGCCGTGGCCCAGATCATGCCCGTGTATTCGAACGGCGCCAGCAGGGAGGGCGTGCCCAGGCGGAAAGCCTGGGTCAGCAGGATCTGCGCCACCCCGCCCACCATGCCCAGCGCCGCCAGCAGCAGTAGGTCGGGCAGCCCGGGCGTCACCCAGACGGGCAGCATGGCGATGCCGGAAACGACGGCCAGCGTCGTCATGAAATAGAAGATGATGGCCGCATTCGTCTCCGTCCGCGACAAGTGGCGGATGTACAGGATGTTCAGTGCATAGCAGACGGTCCCGGCCAGGGCGACCAGCGCCGTCCACCCGATCACCCCCGCCCCGGGGCGCAGCATGATCAGAACGCCCGCGAATCCGACTGCCACCGCGGTCCAGCGCCGCCAGCCCACATGTTCCTTCAGCAGGGGCACGGACAGGGCGGTGATGATCAGCGGGGCGGCGAAGCTGATGGCATAGACATCGGCCAGCGGCATGTGGCCGAAGGCATGGAAAAAGCAGAACACCGCCACCACCCCCACCAGGGAGCGCAGGATATGCGATTGCGGCCGGGCCGTGCGCAGGGCTGAGACACCGCCGCTGCGGGCGATCAGAACGGCAAGGGGCGCCAGGGCGAAGAAGGCCCGGAAGAACATGATCTGCCAGGTGCCGTAGCTGCCGGACACGTATTTGATCAGCGTGTCCATCACCGCAAAGCAGAACACGGCCATGACGAACAGCAGGATGCCGCGCAGGTTCTGCCCCCGTGTGCCCCCCGGCAGGGATGCCGGGGCCGCGGGCACCCCGCCGGGGGGAACGGCTCCCGGGGGGACGGCACCGGGAGGGACGATCGGCGCGGTCATTCCGCCGCCTGGGGGCTGCGCACCGTGCCCGCGGCGGGGGAGACGGTCTTGGCCGCCACGCCGCGGCCCAGGACGGTTTCGCGGTACAGGATGTACAGGCCGCTGGCGATGACGATGGCCGCCCCCACCCCCAGCCAGACATCCGGAACCACGCCCCAGATCAGATACCCGGCCAGCACACCCCACAGCATCTGGGTGTACTGGAACGGGGCGACCACGGCGGCGGGGGCCAGGCGGAAGGCCGTCAGCAGGGCGATGACCGAACAGCCGGAAATCAGCCCCGCCGCCGCATGCATGCCTATATCCGGCAAGGTCGGCGGGACCCAGACGAAGGCGGTCAGCACCCCATTGGCGCCCAGGCTGATGATGGTGGAATAGAAGGCGAAGCTGACCGGCTTTTCCGTCCCGCGCATGCCGCGGGCGATCAGCATGTTGATGGAATAGCACAGCGCCCCGCCCAGGGCAGCGAAGGCGCCGATATCGATCACCCCTGCCCCCGGGCGCAGCATCACCAGCACGCCGATGAAGCCCACGCCCACCGCCGACCAGCGGCGCCAGCCCACCTGCTCCTTCAGGATCGGCACGGACAGGGCCGTGATGAACAGGGGTGCCGCGAAGGCCAGGGCATAGGCATCGGCCAGCGGCATGCGGCTATACGCGTAGAAGGCGGAAATGCCGCCCACCACGCCGATGCAGGACCGCAGCAGGTGCATGCCGAAGCGCCGGGTCCGCACATTGTCGATGATCCCCCCCGTCGCCGCCGCATAGACCAGGATCGGCATCAGGGAGAAGATACAATTGAAGAAGATGATCTGCGGCACCGCATAGCGGGCAGAGAGCAGCTTCACCAGCACATCCATACCGCTGAAGAAGCCGAAGGAGGCAACGGCCAGCAGGATGCCGGGCGCCATCCTGTCCTCCGGCGGGGCGTTGCCGGACCTTGGGGACGGGGGGGCGGCGGTCGCGGGACTGGCGGGGGATACAGGCATGGGTGCGCGCTTCCGGTAACGGATCGGGCCCGGCGGCGGGGTCGCGTCCGGGGCCGACTATAACCGCAGGCACGTTCCGGGAATCGCCGCAAAATCCGATGGCTCGGGCCCCAAATCCACATGGCCCCGATGCCGCCGGGCCCTGCCCTGGCGCGTGGAAGCGAGCCGCCTCAGCCCCGGGCCAGATCCGATGCCTTGATCGGCACGGTCAGCGCCGGCGCCCCCTCCACCCCGTCGGTGATGTCCAGGGTGCGGAAATCGTACTCCCGGGCGGGGGAACGGTGGACGTCGTACATCAGCACCCGGTCCACCACATTGTCGTCGCGGTAGGTCAGGACCTTGGGCTTGATGGTGTGCAGCTGCGGCGGCTCGATGGAACAGGAGGCGGCGATGATCACCTCATCCCCCTTCTGGCAGGTGCGGGCCGCCGCCCCGTTCAGCACGCAGCAGCGTGATCCCGGCTCACCGAAGATGACATAGGTGCTGATCCGCGCCCCGCTGGACTTGTTCCAGATCTCCACGAATTCCAGCGGATAGATGCCGGCAAGGTCGCATTGCTCCGGGTCCAGGGTGATGGACCCGTGGTAATCCAGATCGGCCCCGGTGACACGGATGCCGTGGAGCTTGGCGCGGACGATTCTGATCATGGCGGCGGGCTTCGTCGCATACAGGGGCCGGCGGGCCGGGGACCCGGCTTCCGCACTGCAACAAGGCCCAGCGTCTACCCCCTTGCGCCCCGCCCCGCAATCCCGTTCTGCGGGACAGGGCGGCGATGGGCCCCAACCCTTTTCCCCGCCTTGCCCTGGATCAGGGTGCCGGGCAGGCCAGGACCGTGGCCGTGCCCCCCTGGCCCACCGCGGCCACACCCGGATGCAGCGGGGCGGCCAGGCGCGGGGGAGCGGACGGGTCCGGCGGCAGGGTCGCACGATCGGACCCGGCCAACAGGACCCGGTTGCCGGGCAGGGACAGGGCGGCCGCCAGATCGGCGGCCAGGTCGTCTGCCAAGTCGGGCCGGGCGAACCAGACCACTGGCTGCATCAGGGTTTCCACTGGCCCCTCCAGCAAGGCCCCGCTCCCAAACAGCCCGGCATCGATCACGCCGGGGCGGGTGAAGGGGTGCATATCCATCAGGGCCGTCGCAGCCGCTCCCTGCACCGGCAGCAGGGTGGCCGTGCCCGCCGCCAGCAGGTCGGCCACCACCGGATCGGGCAGCGGGGCGATGCGGAACAGGGCATCCACCTCCCCGCTGCGCAGGGCGGCGACGGCGTCCATGTCCCCTTCCTGCACCATGCGCAGATCGGCGCGGCGCAGGCCATGGGCGGTCAGGACCCTGTCGGCCAGGCGCCGCGCCTCCGTCCCCGTCCGGCCGATGGCGACCCGGCGGCCGCGCAGGTCGGCGACACTGCCGATGCCCAGGCTGGGCCGAACCAGGATGTGCAGCGCCTCCTCATACAGGGATCCCAGGATCACCAGATCGGCGGCGGGCGGCCCACCGGCCAGGGGGCAGCGGGCGCCGAACACCATCTGGGCCGGGGCGATTCCCGTTTCCACCGCGCCCGTGGTCACGGCCTGCACCACCTCCGCCGGGCCGGACAGGCTCTGGGCAAGGGCCACCAGCCCTTCCACCCCGCAGGGGCGACCGGGGGCGCAGGGCGGAAGGCCCGGCGGGCGGGAGATGGCGGCGGCCAGGGTCGCCCCCGCTTCGAACGCCGTCCCCTCCACCCCGCTGACGGCGATGCGCAGGTAACGCAGGTCCGATGCCGGTTCGGCGGGCCCGCGCCAGAACCAGACCACCGACGACAGCACGATGGCGACCGGCAGCAGCACACGCAACAGGGGGGTGGACATGGATGGGGACCGTGGCCGGTGGCGCCCCGGCAAGGGGCCGCGGCGGGAGGCCACGGCGGTTGCCCGGCTAGATCGCCCTTGCGCATCCCGCCGTCAACGGCCCAGCCGGACCGGCCCGCCGGTTCCGCCCCGCTGTTGCAGCCGGGTCGCAGGCCCCGGCAATCACACCTTGGTGCAGGCCGCCGTCTCCCGCCCATGGCCGTCGCGGCCCAGGGGCGCGCATTCAAGCCCGGTGTTGAAGCGGAACCGCCCGTTCCTGTCGCGCCGGACGGAGACCTTGTTGGAGAATTGGACCCAGCCGGCACTGCCCCAATGGCTGGTGATGCCATTGGTCATGGCTAGCGTCCCGTCCGCCAGCTTGCGGATGATGGTGCCGTTGGAAAACGCGATGTCCCCGTCCCCGTTCAAGGTGGCCGACATCCCATTGTCGCACGTCACCTCCCCCTGCCCCGGGCCGGTGCAGGTGAAGGGCTGGGCAGCCGAGGACATGACGGCGACATAGACGGCGATCTCAAGCGGGCTCATGGGCGCTCTCCCGGGTGCTTCCCGTTCGGGGTTGGCGCCAGGATACCACAGGGCCCCCGCCCCCGATCAATTCCCGGCCTTCCCCTCGGGCAATCAGGCCACCTCCCGCCCTCGCGCGGCCTGAAGCAGCCCGTACCATTCCGTTCTGGTCAGGCGCAGTCCTGCGGCCCCCGCCGCGCCGGCCAACCGGTCCAGCCGCCCGGTGCCGACCAGGGGGCGGATCCCCGCCGGATGGGCCATCAGCCAGGCCAGGGCCACCTGATCGGGAGCGGCCCCGCCATGGGCCTCCCCCACCTGCCACAGGGCGGCGCGCAGCCGGTCCAGGGTCGGATCGCCGCGGAACAGCCCACCGCCGCCCAGGGGCGACCAAGCCATGGGCACCATGCCCGTCTCCATGCAGGCATCAAGGGTCCCGTCGAACAGCGCGTCGGTCCGCTCCAGGCTGATCTCCACCTGGTTGGCGGCCAGGGGGCGGGGCATATGGGCGGCCAGCATCCGGCACTGGGACGGCGTGAAGTTGGACACACCCACCGCCAGCACCTTGCCCGCCTGGACCAGCCGGTCGACCGCCGCCGCCACCTCCTGCGGGTGCAGCAGGGTATCGGGCCGATGCAGCAGCAGGTAATCCAGCCGGTCGGTGCGCAGTTCCCGCAGGCTCCGCTCCGTCCGGGCAACAATGTGTCCTGCGGACAGGTCGTAATGCTTCACTGGAACGGGATGGCCGGGCGCGTCGAACATGACGCCCACCTTGCCGATCAGCACCAGCCGGTCGCGCAAGGTCGGCTCCAGGGCCAGCGCCTCCCCGAACCGGCCCTCCACCGTGTAGCCGCCATAGCAATCCGCATGATCGAATGTGGAGAGGCCCATATCCAGGGCGGCCTTGATCCAGTCCCTCAGCCGGGGCGTATCCAGCCCCCACTCGTTCAGGCGCATGCAGCCGATGATGACGGGGGATAAGGCGGGGGGAGCGGCGCTGGGCATGGCGGGTCCGGGGCGGGGAACGGGGCCCCGGAACGGACCGGGGGCGGAGCAGTGTTCCCGCTCCGCCCCCGCAAGATCAACACTTGATACCGTGCCGACCTGCCCCCCGATCAGAAGGCGTAGCGCAGCCCGACCTGAAAGGTGCGGGGGTTGCCGGGGATGGTGCCGCGGCTGCGGTCGGTGACATAGGTGCGGTCGAACACGTTCTTGACCGTGCCCAGCAGGGTCATATCCGTCGCCGGGATGCTGTAGCTGGCGGCGATGTTGACCAGCACATGCTCATCGATCCGGCCGCGCTGGCCGTTGGCGGCCACGGGCACGGTGTTCAGGTCGTCGGTGAACATGGACCCGGTATAGACCATCTCCACCTGCGCCTCGATCCCCGCCTCATGGCTGTAGCCGATCGCCGTGGTCAACAGATGCTCCGGCGCATAGGGAAGGCGGTTGCTCGTCACCCGGACATTGGTGAAGCCGCCGACCGTGCTGAACCGGTTGCCCTTGAAGGACGCATCCTCCACCCAGGTCCAGGCCATCGACAGGGTGACATGGTGGGTGCGCGTGTCGAACAGGCCGCGGCTGTCCGCCTTCACCGCCGCCTCCAGCCCCTGGTGCAGGGTTTCGCCCGCACTGGTCAGGGTGGCGCCGACACCGCCGGCGACGCTGGCCGGGATGATCTGGTTGTCGAACTCCATGCGGAAGACGCTGGCCTCCACGGAAAGCCCGTCCACCGGGGCGGCGCGCACCCCCGCCTCATAGTTCCAGCTCTTTTCGGAGTCGAGATCGACCGACCCGCCGGTGGCGGAGATGATGTCCTCAACCCGCGGCGGGGCGAAGCCGCGATGGACACCGGCATACAGGGTCACGCCGGTCGCCGCCTCCACCGATGCGCCGAGGCCGGGGATCACCTCCGTCACATCGGTGCGGCCGATGGTGCCGTTCATGCGGTTCTCGCGCTCATACTCCACATGCTCCACCCGCACCCCGGGGGTCAGGGCGAAGGCGCCGGCCCCGATGCGGTTCTGGATGAAGCCGGACCAGGCCTGCGCCTCCCGCCGGTTGTCCTCCCGCACGCCGCCGTTCACGCCGGTCCCGGGGGTGCGGGAATTCGGGCGGTCGCCGTTCCACTGGCGCCGGTCCTGGTCCTCGATATGGTAGCGCAGGCCCGCCTGAAGCTCGTTCTCCACAGAACCCAGGGTGAAGCGGCTGGTCAGACGGGGCTCGATCCCAGCGGTGTGGTATTCGCGCAGCCGCCCCTCGTTCCCGCAGGTGGTCAGCAGGTTGGCCATGCCGGCGCAGGCGGGATCGCTGCTGTCGTTCGGGCGCTGGCTGGAATTGCTGGACTGCCGCCACCAGTCACGGTCGAACCAGGCCCCGTACAGGGCGGTGGTCAGGGTGGTGGCGTCGGTCAGGTCGTACCGGTGCAGAAGGGAGATGCCGGCGCGCTGGGTCTTGAACGTGTCGTTGACGAAGGGGTTGAAGCGCGGATCGGCGGCGTATTCGGCAGCGGTCAGGCCGGAATAGGGGATGTCGCTGTCCTCGTCATACCAGGAGAATTTCAGGGTCAGGGCCTGATCCTCCGTCAGCGTGTGCACCACCTTGGCGGAGATGTCGTTGACCCGGAACCGCATGTTGTCGCGCGATCCGTCCGTCTCCTTCCGGACGGCGTTCAGGATGGCGCCGGTCGCCCCCTCCGTCCCGCCGATGGTGACGATGCCCTCCCGGAAGTCGCGGTTGCCGGCGCGGAGCTGGACTTGGCCGGACAGTTCCTCCGGCGGGTTCGGGGTGATGTAGTTGATGACCCCACCCACCGTGTTCGGCCCGAAGGCGATCTGGCCGGACCCCTTCAGCACCTCGATCCGTTCATACCGCTCCACCGAGGGGTGGAAGTAGCTGGCATTGTCGCCATAGGGCGCGAAGGTCAGCGGGATGCCATCCTCCAGCAACAGGGTCTTGGTGGACCGTGTGGGGTTCAGGCCACGCAGGCCGATATTGGGGCGCAGCCCCGCCCCCTCCTCCTCCCGGGGGAGGATGCCCGGCACCTTGCGCAGGGCTTCGTTGATGTCATGGACCTGGCTGCGGCGCAGCTCATCCGCGTCGATCAGGCTGGCGGAGCCGGGGATGCGCGGCAGGGCCGACCGGCTGCCGATAACCACGATCTCCGGCATAGACTCGCGTGCCGCATTCGGTGGGGCCGCGGTAGAGGGGGCGGGGGCGGGATTGGTCGCGGCGGGGTTGGTCGCGGCGGAGACAGTCTGGGCCAGCAGCGGCCCCGGTGCGGTGGTGGCGATCAGCAGCGCCGTCAGCGGCAACGCGGAACGGATCAGGGGACCCTTCATCTTCTTGTTCTTTCCGATAACGGGGAGATGGGGTCCGGATATTAAGAATGAGAACGTGTCGCAAGCCGATATTGCGAACCGGTCTTATTTGCAGACCAAGATGCGGCAAATAGGTCACACCCTCTGGCGAGGGTCTGCCCGTGTTCCGCCATGCTGTCCGGGTGGTCGATGCCCGGGACCGGGGCGGCTTATCGACAGCAATGGAGGGGAGCCGGGGGTGGACACGAACGGGTGGGGCCAGGGCAGGCCGCGAAAAGCGGGACCGGTTCAGGCCGCCGCGTCGGGAAAGGTGTCCTCATAGGCCGCCAGCAGCTCCCGCGCTTCGGCCAGAAGGGCGCGGATCACCCGGCGGTCGGGTTGGACGCAGAGGGATTCCGCCGCCGCCTTGCCCAGCAGGGTGGAAGCCTGGGTCAACGCCTTCACCGCCAGCCGTTCCTCCGTCGTCATGCCCGTTTCCCCCGCATCAATCATCGCGCAGATCTATCCCACCCGGCCGCCCAAGGCCAGATCCCCTAATCGATCCGCAGCGCCGTCACCGGGCGGCGGCGGGCGACCTTGGTGGCATGGCCGGCGACGGTGGCCCAGGCGATCAGGAGGGCGGTGAAGCCGGCCACGGCGAAGGGGACGGGTGTCAGATCGATCCGGGTGGCGAAGCCGGAGAGCCAGCGTTCCATGGCGATCCAAGCCACGGGCCAGGCGATCAGGTTGGCGATCAGGACCGGACGGCTGAACTGCCAGACCAGCAGGGTGACGATGTCGCGCACCCGCGCCCCCAGCACCTTGCGCACCCCGATCTCCTTCGTCCGCCGTTCCGCCTGGAACGCGGCGAGCCCGAACAGGCCAAGGCAGGCGATGACAACGGCCAGGGCGGCGAAGATGCCCAGCACCCAGGCCTGGCGCTTCTCCGCGGCATAAAGCTGCCCCACCTCCTCATCCAGGAACTGCCGGGTAACGGGGCGGTCGGGATAGGCCTCCTTCCACAGGGTGTCGATCCGGTCCAGGATGCCCGGCAGGGAGCCGGCCCCGACCCGCACCACGAGGAGGGAGGTGTCGGACGGTTCGGCCAGGAAAACGGTCGCCACCTTCGGCTGCCGGACGGAGCCGAACTGCACATCCTCCACCACGCCGATGACCGTCAGCGGCAGGGCACCATCCCCCCGGCCCAGGGTCAGGCCCCGGCCCAGCGCCTGATCCGGGGTGCCCCAAGCCATGGCATCCACCAAGCTGCGGCTGACGATGGCGGCGGCCGATCCGCCCGCCATCGCCTCCCCCCCGCCGTCGGGGCTGCGGCGGATGCGGTCGGCCGGCCGGCCTTCATCGAACAGGCGCCCGGCCAGCAGGGTGGTCCCCATGGTTTTCAGATAATCCGGGTCGGAGCGTTCGGTGCGGAAGATCAGTTCCTCCCCCGCCCGTGGGCCGTCCAGGACAACATAATTGCTCGTCGCTTCCGACTGGTCGCTGGGGATCCAGGCAGCACCGGCGGCATGGACGATCCCCGGTTCCGCCCGCAGGCGGGTGCGCAGGGCTTCCCACCGGGCGATGTCACCCCCGTCGGGAATGCCGCGGAGCAGCACCACATTCTCCCGGTCGAAGCCCAGGCGGGCCGACTGGGCGTGCCGGGTCTGGTCCAGGATGATCCAGGTGCCGGCGGCCAGCGCGATGGCGGCTGCGAATTGCAGCACGACCAGAAGCCCGCGCAGGCGTGCCCCGCCCCCCGCCGCATGCCCGCCGACCGCCCCGCCGCCCCGCATGGCAATGGCGGGGCGGAAGCCGGACAGCACCAGGGCCGGATAGATCCCGCCCCCGATCCCCACGGCCAGGGCCAGCGGCAGGGCCAGGGAGATCAGGACCGGTAGCCCGGCGAAGGACGGCTCCAGCCGCACCCCCAGCATTCCCATGAAGCCGGTGAGGCCAAGCTCCACCGCCGCCACGGCGATGAACCCGGCGATCAGGGCCAGGACCACCGCCTCCCCCATGAACTGGCCGACCAGGGCCGTGCGGCTGGCCCCCAGTGTCTTGCGCAGCCCGACCTCCCGGGCGCGCAGGCCCGACCGCGCCGTCGACAGGTTGACGAAGTTGATCGCCGCGATGGCCAGCAGAAGGACACCCAGCGCCGCGAAGGCCCCGATCACGTCCGGCGATGTCGCCTGCCAGTTCACGGTCGGGTCCAGGTGCAGGCGGGACAGGGGCGTCAGCTCCATCCTGAAGCTGAAGGCCCCCTGCCCCGGCGCGGTGTAGTCGGGCACGCTGGCCGCGGCCGCGGCCTGCATGGTGGGGATGACCGTTGCGGGCTCCGCCCCCTCCCTCAATTGGACGAAGGTGCGAAAGGAGTTCATGCCCCAGTTATCCCGCAACCGCTGCAAGCCGGGGATCGGGCTTGCCAGGGACAGGTAGGATTCGGCCAGCACGCTGCTGTTGCGCGGCGGATCGGCGACCACCGCGCTGACGGTCAGTGTCTGCCCGCCCGTCGTAGCCAGCGTGCGGCCCACCACATCGGCCGTCCCGAACAGGGACCGGGCCACCGTCTCGCTCAGCACCACGCTCCAAGGCCGGTCCAGGGCGGTGGAAAGGTCGCCGGCCAGCGCATCCACCTCGAACAAATGGAAGAAGGCGGAGCTGGTGAGGGTGAAGGGCTGGAACCGCGTCTCCTCCCCCAGGCGCAGGACCTGCCGGGCCCAGCCGGTCTGCACCACCCGCTCGATCCCCGGCACCTGCTCCGCCAGCAGGCCGCCCATAGGCAGGGACAGGACCGGGCTCGGCTCCGGCGCGCGGCCGGGCATCAACTGGGTGGACCAGGCCAGATGGGTTCGCTCCGACCCGGTGTGCCAGCTGTCATAGGACAGCTCATGCCGGACGAAGACGGCGATCACCAGGGCGGCCGCCAGTCCGATGGCCAGGCCAAGCACATTGATCGCCGTGTAGGTCCGATGCCGCATCAGGCTGCGAATGGCGACCGTGATCCAGTTGCGCAGCATGGCGCCTCTCCCCCCGCGTTACCGCCGCCGCCCTGCCGGCCCCGGCGGATCGAAAGCGGGCGCCGAGCCTGTGGCCCGGCGCCCGCCCCCCCTTTGTCACTCGTACCGCAGGGCCCGGATCGGCTTTGCCTGGGCAACCTTGGCCGCATGCACGCCGACCGTGACCCAGGCGATGGCCAGGGCCCCGGCGCCCGCCAGAAGGAAGGGCAGCGGCGTCAGGTCGATCCGGTAGGTGAAGCCCTCCAGCCACCGGCTCATCCCCCACCAGGCCAGCGGCCAGGCGATGATGTTCGCCACCAGCACCGGCTTGCTGAACTGCCAGACCAGCAGGCGGACGATGTCCGGCACCCGGGCCCCCAGAACCTTGCGCAGCCCGATCTCCTTCGTCCGCCGCTCGGCGGTGAAGCTGGCCAGCCCGAACAGGCCCAGGCAGGCGATCAGGATGGCAAGGCCGGAGAAGGCGGCGAACATGCGGCTCATGTTCTCCTCCCGCTGGTAGAGCTGCTGAAGCTCATCGGACAGGAACTGCCGCACGATCGGCCTTCCGGGCACCAGGTCGCGCCAGGTGCGGTCGATCAGGTCCAGCCCTGCCGTGATCGACCCGCCACGCAGGCGCACCACCACGATGCCCACCCCGTCGGGGTCCAGGATGAAGTATGCGGGCGCGATCGGCTCATGCAGGGAGCGGAAGTGGAAATCCTGCACCACGCCAATGATGGTCATCTCGATGGTGCTGACCTCACTGTCGGCGGCGCGCAGCTGGCGGCCCACCGCCTCCTCCGCGCTGCGGAAGCCGAAGCGGTCCAGTGCCGCCTCATTGATCACCACCCCGGCGGTCACGGTGAACGGCTCCGTCCCCGCCGGCGGATCCTCGTCCCGCACCTGCCAGTCGGGCCGGCGGACGGCATCGGTGCCCCGGGCTTCATCGAAGTCGCGCCCGGCGACCAGGCGCATGCCCATGGCCTGGAAGAAGCCGTAGCCGACGGCATCGTTGCGGATCACGATCTCCCGGTTTTCCGGATCGCCGACCAGGCGGACGGAATTGTTGCTCTCATTCCCCTCCCCCGGCATGAAGCTGGTCAGGGCGGCGGCGGCGACCGCGGGGTCGTTGCGGAGGGTTTCCAGGAACACCGGCGCCTGCTCCGCCGCCGAGCGCGGAAAGCCGATGGAAACCACATTCTCCTTGTCGAAGCCCAGTTCCTTGTCCCGGGCGAACAGAAGCTGGCTGTAGACCACCGTCGTCGCCACCATCAGCCCGATGGAGATGGCAAACTGCACCACCACCAAGGCGGCGCGCAGCCGGCCCGACCCGCCGCCCACCCCGCTGGAGGCCCCCTTCAGCACATGGGCCGGGTTGAAGCCCGACAGGAAGAAGGCCGGATAGGCACCGCCCGCCGTGCCGACCAGGATGGCGAGGCCCAGCAGCATGCCGATCAGGACGGGGTCGGTGTAGTCGATGGCCAGCGGCGTGCCCATCAGGTCGCTGAAGACCGGCAGGGTCAGTTCCGCCAAGGCCACCGCCAGCACCAGCCCCAGCAGGGTCAGCAGCACGGATTCCCCGATGAACTGGGTGATGATCTGGCCACGCCCGGCCCCCACCACCTTGCGCACGCTGACCTCCCGCGCCCGCTGGGTGGCACGGGCGGTGGCGAGATTCATGAAGTTGATGGAGGCGATGACCAGGACCAGGACCGCGATGGCGGAGAAGGTCCAGATCTCCGTCAGGCTGGTGCCCGGGCGTTCATCGGCCAGGATGGGCTGGGTATGGATGACCGACAGCGGGCGGATGGACGGGGTCATCAGATCGGAAATGCGCAGCGGGCCAGTCGGGCCGTTCAGGGTGGGGGCATTGTCCGCCATCCATTGCGGCATGGAAGCGGCCATCGCCTGCCCGTCCGCCCCCTCCTTCAGCAGCAGGTAGGTCTTGCAGCACAGGGCGCCCCAGTTCTGCTCCGCCTGGCGCAGGTTGCGCGCCGCGACGGAGGTGACGGGCATCAGGGCCGTGATCTCCAGGTGGGTGTTCGACGGCAGGTCCCTCAGCACGCCCGACACCCGAAGGCTGTGGGTATTGTCCAGGGTGATGGTCTGGCCCAGGGCCGGGGCGTCGCCGAAATACTTGCGGGCCATCGTCTCGGTCAGGACGATGCCGCTGGGATCGGCCAGCGCCGTCTCAACCGACCCCTCCACCAGGGGCAGGTCGAAGATGCGGAAGAAATCAGGATCCGTCAGCCGCAGCAGCTCGGTGAACTGGGCATCGCCCCGGGACAGCACACCGCCCTGGCGGATCAGCCGGGTGAACGCCTCCACCTCCGGGAAGTTCTGCTTCAGCGACGGGCCCATGGCGACGGCGCTGTTGGACAGCCATTCCACCGGGCGCCCGGGGATGCGCCCCTCCACCGTCACCTGCCAGATGCGGTCGGACTGGGTGAAGAACCGGTCGTATCCGGTCTCATGCCGGACATGGATCAGGATCAGGATGCTGGCGGCAAGGCCGACGGCCAGACCGACGATGTTGATCGCGGAATAGAGCCGGTGCTTCACCAGATTGCGCAGCGCGACGGTCAGGTAGTTCTGGAACATGGGTCGGGTCCCTGGTTGGGGCCGAAATCGGGATCACCAACCGGGAAGGCGGCCGGGGATGGCAAATGGAAGGGGCCGCGACCGCCGGGTCAGGCGGCGCGCAGGTTTTCGGCCACCACCTGGCCGTCGAACAGGTTGATGATCCGGCGCGCGTACTGGGCGTGGGGCATGGAATGGGTGACCATGACGATGGTCGTGCCTTCCCGGTTCAGCTCGGTCAGCATGTTCATGACCTCATCGCCGTTGGCGCTGTCCAGGTTGCCGGTCGGCTCGTCCGCCAGCAGCATCTTCGGGCGGGAGACGACGGCGCGGGCGATGGCGACACGCTGCTGCTGACCGCCGGAAAGCTGCTGGGGCAGGTGCCCTTCGCGGTGGGAGATCTTCACCTTCTCCAGCGCCGCCTTCACCCGCTCCTTGCGCTCACGCGCCGGGATGTCGTGGTAGAGCAGCGCCAGCTCCACGTTCTCGAACACGGTCAGTTCGTCGATCAGGTTGAAGCTCTGGAAGATGAATCCGATGGAGCGCTTGCGGATATCGGCCAGTTTCCGCTCCGAATACTTGGAAACCTCCTCACCAGCGAACCAGTATTCACCGCCCGACGGGTTGTCCAACATGCCGATGATGTTCAGAAGGGAGGATTTGCCGCAGCCGGACGGGCCCATGATGGCCACGAATTCCGCATCGTGGACATGGATGTTCACCTGGTTCAGGGCGGTCGTCTCCACCTCTTCGGTGCGGTAGACCTTGGTCAGGTTGACAAGTTTCAGCATGGTCTTTTCCTCTGTGGGTCGGATCGGCAATGGGCGATCGGACGAAACGGCGGGATCGGCTGGTCTCAGTTGAAGGTGATGCGGTCCATCCGGGCCATGTCGCCATAGGCGGAGGTGACGACCCTCTCCCCCGGCTTCAGTCCTTCCCAGACCTCAATGAACTGGCTGTTGCGACGGCCCATCTTGATGTCGCGCTTGGTGGCGTAGGCACCGGACGGGTCCAGCACGAAGATCCAGGCCCCCCCGGTATCCTGAAAGAAGGCACCATTGGGGATCAGCAGGGCGGTGGCCGTATCGCCCAGGCGCAGCCGCAGCTGCAGGGTCTGGCCCGGCCGCACGCCGTCGGGCGCAGGGCCGGCGAATTCCAGGTCCACGCGGAACTGGCCGTTCTGCACCTGCGGATAGATCTTGGTGACGGTCAGGGTCTGGGGCTTCAGCGCGATCTCCGCCGTCGCCGACTGCCCGACCTGGAGACGGGGCAGGTAGAATTCGTCCACCTGGGCCACGACCTTGAAGCCGTCGGTGCGGTCGATGCGGCCGATCTGTTCGCCGCGGGACTTGTTCTGGCCGATCTCCGCGTCGAGTACGGTCAGGATGCCGTCCACCGGGGCCCGGACGGTCAGGTTGTCCAGGGACCGGCGGGTGATCTCCAGGCTTTCATCCAGCTTGCCCGTGGCGGCGGCCAGTTGGCGGTACTGCTCCTCCCGCATGCGGTCGGTCGTCGCCATGGTTTCCAGCAGCACGGTGCGCCGGGCGCGGTAGTAGTCCAGCTCGTCCTTCGTTGCCTGGTAATCCCGCTCCGACACGGCGGAGCTTTTGACCAGGGCCGACCGGCGCTCCAGCTCCCGGTCCAGGCGGGTGATCTGGTAATCGATTTCCACCAACTCGCGCTTGTTGGCGAGGCGGGTGCTTTCCAGCCCGATCTCCAGGGAGCGGAGCTGGTTCTGCTGCTCCACCACCTGCACCTCATTGCCCAGCACGGTCAGCTGCAACTGGGTGTTGGACAGTTCGACCAGGGGCTGGCCCGCGGTCACCGGCTGGCCCGGTTCCACCAGCCGCCGCTCCACCCGGCCGCCCTCGCTGGCGTCCAGGAAGATGCTGGTCAGGGGCTCGACCGAGCCGCGCACGGGGATGAAATCCTCGAACGCGCCTTCCTGGACGGTGGCGACGGACAGCCGCTCCTCCGCCACGCGCACGGTCTGCCCGGTGCCGGACCGGCTGACGACGTAACCGGCACCGGCCAGCACCAGAAGGGCGACGACGGCGACGCCGATGCGGCCCTGATGCTTGCGCCAGCCGGTCTTCTCAATTCTGCGGTCCATGGGCATGGATGGTCTCTCTTCGGGGCGCACAAGGCTCAGGTGGGGACGGGCCAGCCGGGGGCTGTCCAAGTGGGGGCCAGACTGGGGCGGATGGCTCCGGGCGGGCCGGTTCAGGTCAGGTGGTTCAGCCATGGCGCGATCACCGCGAACAGGGCCCCTGCCAGCCAGACATCGGGATTGATCGCGGCGATGCGGTCATCCAGCCGCTCCAGCAGGCCGGGGGCCGGTGCAGGGTCACCCTGGGTGCCGGGTTGCGTGCCGGGATGCGTACCGGGGCGCGTCTCGGGGCGCGTGTCGGGGGCGTCGGTCATGGTCGTCCTCCAGATCGGATCACGGCCACCCTTGCCTGGTGGACCGGTCGGCGGATGCTTGCAGCGCCGCATGCATCCCGTGGCAAGCCGCGTGCCAGTCAACGAAGGTGTGTCGTGCTGGGATTCAGCGCCCAGCGACCGGTGTCCGCAGACGGACATTGTCCGTTTTCGGACAGTTCCTGTGTCCGCCGCCATCGCCTGCCGGAAAAAGATCGGGCGCCGTGCGGGGAGGCACGGCGCCCGAGTGTTCGTGCGGGCGGGGCTGTCGGGGAACAGGCCCGCACGAGGGGACAGGAAACGCGGCGGCCGGGCCTGCCGACAGGCAAGGGGGCACCGGACCGCCGATCCTTCAGGTCAGCAAGCACCGTGCCAGCCGGGCCCGCGCGGGGCGACACGTTTGATCGGCGCAGGGAAGCCCGCGGGATCGCCAAACCCGCGGGATCACCCCAGGGAAAGCTGTACCCCCCGGCGGATGTTGGCTGTACGATACCGGACATCACTGCCCGTTTCCGAACATCCCGCCGGTCCATGTCCAGCCCATCCCCCCCCACCGCCGGCTCCCCTGCCGGCCAGCCCCCCCGCATCCTGATCGTCGATGACGATGCCGACATCCTGGTGGCCGCCCGGCTGCTGCTGAAGCGGGAGGGCATCCTCTGCCATACGGAGCCGCGGCCCGACCGCATCCCCCAGCTGCTGAAGGATGAGGGGTTCGATGCCGTCCTGCTGGACATGAATTTCGCCATCGGCGCCAATACCGGGCGGGAGGGGTTCCAGTGGCTGAAGCGCATCCTGGAGATCGACCCCACCCTGTCCATCATCCTGATGACCGCCTATGGCGATGTCGGCACGGCGGTGGAGGCGATGAAGCAGGGGGCGGCGGATTTCGTCCTGAAGCCCTGGCAGAACGAACGGCTGGTCGCCACCCTGGGCTCCGCCCTCAAGCTCACCGCGTCCAAGCGGGATGCGCGCCTGGCCGACGGCCGGGCGAAGGAGATCGCCACCTCCACCGGGGAGGCGGGGGCGCAGGCGGTGGTCGGCACCTCCCCCGCCATGCGGCGGGTCTTCACCATGATCGACCGCGCCGCCCCGACGGAGGCGAATGTCCTGATCCTGGGCGAGAATGGTACGGGCAAGGAGGTGATCGCCCGGGAGATCCACCGCCGGTCCTCCCGCGCCGACCGGGTCTTCGTTTCTGTCGACCTGGGCGCAGTGACGGAGACCCTGTTCGAAAGCGAGCTGTTCGGGCACAAGCGGGGCGCCTTCACCGACGCCAAGGACGACCGCGTCGGACGACTGGTCGCCGCCAATGGCGGCACCCTGTTCTTGGATGAGATCGGGAACCTTCCCCTTTATCTCCAGGCCAAGCTGCTGACCGTGCTAGAGCGGCGCGAAGTGGTGCCCGTGGGCGGCAGCAAGCCCCTGCCCATCGATGTCCGCCTGATCAGCGCCACCAACATGCCGCCCGACCAGCTGGGGCGGGAGGATGTATTCCGCCAGGACCTGCTCTACCGCATCAACACGGTGGAGATCACCCTGCCCCCCCTGCGCGACCGGGCGGAGGATGTGCCGTCCCTGCTGGAGCATTTCATCGCCGTCTACGCCCGCAAGTACAACATGCCGCGCAAGCGCGTGTCGGCCGATGCGCTGGCCCGGCTGATGGCCTATCGCTGGCCGGGCAATGTCCGCGCCCTGCGCCACGCGGTGGAACGGGCCATGATCCTGTCGGCCGGCGACGTGCTGGAGGCGGATGACTTCTCCATGCCGTCCACCGCCGGCCAGCCGGCCCCGGCTGCGGCCGCCGCTGGCACCGCCCCCTCCCCCGGCTCCGGTTCCGGCCTGACCCTGGACACCCTGGATCTGGAGGCGGTGGAGCGGGAGGTGATCCGCCGGGCACTGGCCAAGCACCAGGGCAATATCAGCCACGCCGCCCAGGACCTGGGCATCACCCGCGCCTCCCTCTACCGCCGGATGGAGAAACATGGCCTTTGACCTGGGCGGCAAACGGTTCGAGATGAACGTCACCCTGCGGGTGGCGGCGCTCGCCTTCTCCTCCATGCTGCTGGGGGTGCTGCTGGTGGCGACGGAGTACCGGGCCACGGCCCTGCTGGTCGCCATCGCCATTCTGGTTCAGATCGGCGGGCTGCTGCGCAAGGTGACGGTGACGAACCGGGAACTGTCCCGCTTCCTGACCGCCATCGCCCATTCCGATTTCTCCCAGACCTTCAGCATGCGGGGCATGGGCTCCGCCTTCGACGATCTGGGCGCCAGCTTCACCACCGTGCTGGAGCGGTTCAAGGCCACCCGCGCCGATACGGAGCGGCAGGCCGAATACCTGAACGCCCTGCTGGAGCATGTGCCCGTGGCACTGGCCGCCGTCTTCCCCGACGGGCGGGTGGAGCTGCTGAACAACGCCGCCCGCCGCCTGCTGGGGCCGGAGGATCTGACCCGCCGGGTCGTGGAAGCGGGGGCGGGACTGGGGGCCGGGGCGGGCGGGACGACTGCCCCCCTGGCGGATGGGCCGGCGGGCGCAACAGTGGCCGATACGCTGCGGGCCCTGCGCCCGGGCGGGCGCCAGCTTCTGCGCATGACCGGGGGCATGTCCGGCGGGCCGCAGCAGTTGACCGTGGCGGCGACCCAGCTGACCCTGATGGGGGAGCCGCGGATGCTGGTCTCCCTCCAGAACATCGGCGCCGACCTGGACGCGACGGAGGTGCGCGCCTGGCAGGAACTGGTGCGGGTGCTGACCCATGAGATGATGAACAGCCTGACCCCCGTCTCCTCCCTGACCCGCACGGCCAAGGCGGTGATGGAGGATCTGACCGTCAAGGTCGCCGACCGCCCCGACCTGCGGGAGGAGGTGGAGGATGCGGTCCAGGCCATCGATACCGTCGCCCGCCGCAGTGACGGCCTGCTGCGGTTCGTGGAGCGCTACCGACAGTTCACCAGCGTGCCCAAGCCGGTGACGGAGCGGATCAAGGTGCGGGAGGTGGTGGAGCGCATGCGCCTTCTGATGGCCCCGGCCATGGCGGAGAGGCGCATCCGCTTCGACACCCTGGTCCTGCCCCCGTCGCTGGAAATGGCGGCCGACCCCGACCTGCTGGACCAGGTGCTGATCAACCTGCTCAAGAACGCGGTGGAGGCCCTGGCCGGGCGGGAGGACGCCGCCATCCGCCTGTCCGCCTTCCTGGATGATGGCGGGCGCGTGTCCATCCAGGTGGCGGATAACGGCCCCGGCATCCCGCCGGAGGTGGCGGAGCGGATCTTCGTGCCCTTCTTCACCACCAAGCGGGACGGGTCGGGCGTGGGCCTGTCGCTGGCCCGCCAGATCATGATGGCCCATGGCGGCAGCATCGGCGCCGCCCCGGCCGATGGCGGCGGCACCGTCTTCACCCTGCGGTTCTGATACCCCCTTTGGGTTGGAAGCGTATAGTCGGCGGCCCAGCCGATCGAATGGCCGTGGACGGGGCGCGGGCGCCGCGATAGCTTCCCACCCGTCGGCGTCGGCGGGCCTGTGTGGACCCGCAACCGACGATACGATGCCGACCGGGATGCCCCGGCGGCCGGCGGAGACACGGGAAGATACTTGCCGGCGGCGTTGCGACCGCGGCGGCAGTGCGGGGGCCATCGATGCGGAGTTCGACCATGCGGGGGGCGGCACTGGCCGGTGCGGCCCTGTTCATCCTGATCGCCTGTTCCCCGGCGGAGGATGGGCCGCCGATCACGCCGGAGGGGGCGGCCGCCATCGTCGCCGGGGTGACGGAAGGCCTGTCCTTCTATCTGCCGGAGGCAAACGGCATCCGTTATGAACTGGCCGGGCCTGTCACGGCCGTGCCGCAGCAGGACCATTACCTGCTGACCATCCCCGCCCTGACCATCACCACCCCGACGACAGGATCGGTCCTGCGGCTGGGTGCCGCCAACGCCAAGGTCGTGCCGATGGCGGAGGGAACCTACCGATTCGACGGGACCATGGGCGACCGGATCACCCTGGATGGGCCGGACCGGCCGAACCAGGTGTCTGTCACCCTGGGCGCGCAGAGCCTGACCGGCATCTGGTCACCCGCCTATCGCACGGCGCTGGACTATCAGGGGCGGTTTGAGAACATCGTCGCCACCGTGGTGGGGAACGACGGCCCGGTCCAGACCAGCATCGGCCTGGTGACCGCCACCTCCGCCTCCAAGCCGTCCGCCGCCGCGGCACCCACGCCTGCCCCGGGCGCCTGGCCCTGACCGGCGGCTTCACGGCGGAACGCCTGCTGACCACCGGACCGGAGGGGGAGCGCATCGCCATCGCCGGC
>JBJOKR010000064.1:0-21720 GCA_046045995.1 Pseudomonadota bacterium
TTCACCCCGGTGCCGTCCACCACCATGGTGCTGGCGGCGTCCACGATGGCGCTGCGGGGGTCGTTCACATAATCCTGGCTGACCAGAGGGCGTTCCTCATAGCCAAGGATACCGGCCAGGGGCCCCTCGGCCGCGGCGCGCAGCAGGCCGTTCACCTCATCCACGCTGGTCGGCCGCGCGACCTCGAACACGCAATCCGTCAGGCTGGCATTCAGCAGCGGCACCCGCACGGCGATGCCGTTCAGCTTGCCCTGAAGCTCCGGATAGATCAGGCCGATGGCCGTGGCCGACCCGGTGGAGGTGGGGATCAGGTTCATCAGGGCCGACCGCGCCCGGCGCAGATCCTTGTGCGGCGCATCCACCACCACCTGGGTATTGGTGACATCGTGGATGGTGGTGATGATGCCGTGGCGGATGCCCAGCCCCTCCTGCACCACCTTCACCACAGGGGCCAGGCAGTTGGTGGTGCAGCTTGCCGCCGTCAGCAGGCGGTGGCGGGCGGGATCGACCAGATGGTCGTTCACGCCCATGACGATGTTCAGCGCCCCATCCGCCTTCACCGGGGCGGCCACGATCACGGTCTTCGCCCCGCGGTCGTAATAGGGCTGAAGGCTCTCCGGCGTGCGGAACTTGCCGGTGCATTCCAGCACGATGTCGACGCCCAGATCGCCCCAGGCCACATCCCCTGGCTTCGCCGCCTCGGTGAACCCGATCTCCCGCCCGGCGATGGTCAGCCGGTCGGGGGCGGGGGCGGCGATGCCGGGATTCCAGCGGCCATGGACGCTGTCGAATTCCAGCAGATGGGCCGCCGTGACCGCCCCGCCCTTCACCTCGTTCAAATGGACCAGATCCAGCCCGGTGCCCGATGACCCGTGCAGGGCCCGGACGGCAAGCCGGCCGATCCGGCCGAGACCGTTGATGGCGATGCGGGTGGACATGGACGCTCCTGGAAGGGGACAGGCAGGGTGACGGGTGATGTGGTGGATCAGGAGGCGGAGGCCATCAGGGATTCCCGGCCGATATCGTCCAGGTTCCGCTGCAGGGTCAGCTTGTCCAGGCTGGGCACCGACAGGTTCGCGAAGATCACGACCCGGCGGTTGATCATGCGGTAGACATCGGCGATGAAGGCCCGCTTCTCCGCCTCCGTCCCCTTGGCGTCGGCGGGGTCGGGGAAGCCCCAATGGGCGGTCATGGGCTGGCCGGGCCAGGCGGGGCAGGTTTCCCCCGCCGCCTTGTCGCAGACGGTGAAGACGAAATCCATCACCGGCGCATCCGGCCCGGCGAAGACGCCCCAATCCTTGGAATACAGGCCGTCCAGCGGATAGTTCAGCTTGGCCAGCAGATCCGAGACATAGGGGTTCAGCGACCCCGACGGGTGGCTGCCCGCGCTGAAGGCACGGAAACGGCCCCGGCCTTCCTTGTTCAGGATGGCCTCCGCCATGATGCTGCGGGCGGAGTTGTGGGTGCAGAGGAACAGCACATTGTAGATCTTGTCCGACATCGTCGTCTCCTTCTCCACCGGTGGCTGACGGCCGGCCGGCTCTTGATCGCGTGCTTCCCTTACCGTTCATAGGGTCCGGCTTCCATCGGCAAGCCGGACCATCATCGAAAGTTCAAACTTCCCCGCTCTTTCCAAGGATCGCCCTCAGGCCGGGCCGCAGCAGCCCCGGGCGGCGGCCGGTGCCGGTGCGGACGCGGCGGCCAGGGCGGAGGGCACCAGCCCCTGCACCGCCCCGGTACCAGCCCCGGCACCAGCGCCTGCGCCCGTTTCGGCCAGGCGCGGCAGATCGGCCGGCCCCACCCCGCCATAGACGGCGTGGTCGCCATAGGTGTGGAACACCTCCCACGGGATGCCGGCGGGATCGCGCACCCAGCTCTTCTCACTGCGGGCATAGCAGCAGGAGGTGTGCCCCTCCTCCAGCACCGGCCGGTCGGCCTGGCGCAGGCGGCCATAGACATCCGCCAGCTCATCCGCATCCTCCACCTGGATGCCCAGGTGTTCGATGCCGGCCCGGTCGGCGCCGCGGGCGCTGATGGCGAAATTGACCCGCGGGTCCTCCAGCAGCCATTTGGCGTAATCGGATTTCAGGACCACAGGCGTGGTCGCGAACAGGGTGGAATAGAACCGGACACTTTCTTCCAGGTCCTCAACCGCAACATGGACGTGCAAGCGCTTCATGGTCCGTATCCTCAAGCTCGGGTGAGGGGGCGGTGAAGCCCGCCGCGGACAGGCCGCCGCAGATCTCCGGCCGGCCCTGGCAGCAATCCTCCATCAGGAAGGCCAGGAGATGGCGCGCCCCCTCGTAATCGGTGGCGTAATAGATCTGCCGCTGCACCCGCCAGGACCGGAGCAGGCCCGCCCGCTCCAGGGTGGCCAGGTGATGCGACAGGGTGGAGGCGGTGACACCCAGGCGATCCGCGATCTCTCCTGCTGGCAGCCCGTCCGGTCCCTGACGGACCAGCAGGCGGAACACGGTGAGGCGGGTTTCCTGGGCCAGGGCCCCCAAGGCGGTGACGGCGCTTGTCTGTTCCATGATTCGACAATAATCGAAACATAAGCGCAGCGCAAGCCTCGCAACCGCATCGGGGGTGGGACCCCATCAGGGGATGATCAGGCCCGGATCATCCCCCCGGACGGGGCAAGGGGCCGCAGCAGGGAAGGTTCAGGTCCCGCAGCAAGGACCGGGGCAGGTCAAGGCCCAAGGGGGCGTGGCGGCGACCCAGGCGGACGGCATCGGCCATCAGCTCGATCATCGCCATGCCGAACGCGCGTTTACCGGGCATGGAAGCCTCCGCATCATTTCGACGAACATCGAATAGTCCAGAACGGACCATGGCGTCAAGACCTATTTCGATAACCGTCGAAATGATACATCCATGCCCCGCGGCCTACCCACCCAAGGTCCCCGGCCCGCCGGGATCAGCCTGTAAAACTCAGCCTGCCACACGCCGGTCGGCCGCGCCCGTCTCGGCCGCCAGCAGATCGGCCTGCCTCCGTCCGGCCTCCGCCGTCAGCTTCACGATCAGCTGGACCAGCGCGCCCTTCGCATCCTCCCAGCTGATGCCGCCGTGGAAGCGCAGGCGCAGGGTCTCCGTCCGCATGGGATCGGCCAGCAGGGCATAGACCTGGAACAAGGGGGAGGTATCGGGGTCTTTCGACACGCCGTTCTGGCGGTCATCGGTGGGCAGCATCGCCACCCAGCTATTCACCTGCTCCGCCGTCGGGAACAGGGGCAGCTCCCCCAACAGGGCCATCAAGCCGGCATCCCCGCCCACCGGGCCCGGGCTGCGGCAGATCGGCGGCACAGGCCCGCGGTGCAGCCGCTCCGCCGCCAGACCCAGGGACAGCAGCGCCGCCTCCGCCCGGGGCTTCAGCGCGGACGGGGCATCGGCGGCGACGGTGACGGCGACCGCCGCCCCGGTACGGCGCGACCGCTCGATCACGGCACGCAGGACCGGCAGCAGCGACAGGCGCAGCTCACCCGACAGGCGAAGAAGGATGGTGTCCCGCGCCGCCATCAACGGTGTGCCGGGCTGCACGGCCATCGGCAGAGGAGCCATCGGCAGCGGGGCCATGGGCAGCGGAGAACGGGTGGCGGTGGGAAGAGCGGAAGAGATACCCTGCGACATGGTCTGACCCTCGGTTGATCCGGGGCCGGTGTCGATCGGTGGGGTGTCTGTCTCGCGGGAGGTTTTCGCGACCAGGACCACCGACTTTCGCCGGCGGCCCTTGGTTCGTCTTAGGAAATGCGCGAACGGTGGGCCGCCTTGTCGGTGGTCCAGCCATAAAACGAAAAGAAGGTGATGCTATTCAGCGTCACGGCGCAACTCCTGTTCACAGTGAAAGTCATGACACAGGCCGGGTGGGGCTGTAAAGGGCCTTTCCGGGGAAATTCCATACCGCCAGCACTGCTCAGACCAGGTCGCCCAGGCGCAGCAGCGCGATGCGGTCCACCTGGGCCAGGGCGGTGGTGAATTCGGTTTCGGCATCGTTGTGGATGCGGGCCTCGAACGCAGCCAGGATCTCCGCCCTGGTGCGGCCGCGCACCGCCAGGATGAAGGGGAAACCGAACTTGGCGGTATAGGCGGTGTTCAATGCTGTGAAGCGGGCGAATTCGTCGGGTGTGCAGCGGTCCAGCCCCGCCCCCGCCTGTTCGGCCGTGCTGGCCGCCGTCAGCTCCCCCGCCAGGGCCAGCCGCCCGGCCAAGTCCGGATGGGCCCGCAGCAGGGCCAGTTGCCGTTCGCGCGGGGCGGCGCGCACCACCCGCACCATGGCGGCGTGCAGGCCGGCCACACTGTCCAGGGCCACACTATCCAGGGCCACACTATCCAGGGCCACACTGTCCAGCGACCGGCGGTCGGCCCCCGCCGCGGCCAGCACCCCTTCCGCCACCCAGGGGCTGTGTTCGAAGACACCGCCGAAGCGGGCGATGAACGCGGCATCCGACAGGGTGGAGGGGCGGGGGCGGTCGGTCATGGCAATTCCTGGTCCAAATCGGTGTCCATCCGGATCCGGTCATACTGCCGGGATGCGGCGCCGGGGTTTATCGTGCAAAGTTTGAAAGTCTTTCCCGGCGGGTGGCTGTGTGCGCCGCGGCAGGGCTGCCCGATAGTATCCTGATGACCGGAACGGGGGCGCGGGCCGCCCCCACCAGGCGGGAGCGGACATGATGGCAGGCGGGAGCGGCATGACGGAACGACGGCTGACCACCCATGTGCTGGACCTGACCCATGGGGTGCCGGCGGCGGGGCTGTCCCTGTCCGTCCACCGCATCGGGGCGGACGGGGTGCGCAGCCACCTGGCCGATGCGGTGACCAATGCCGACGGGCGCTGCGACGGGCCGCTGCTGACCGGCGATGCCTTCGCCCCGGGGGAATATGAGATCCTGTTCCGGGTGGAGGCGTATTTCGCCACCAGGAACGTGCCCGGCCAGGGGGCGGGCCACAGAGGGGATGCGGCCGATGCAGCGGAAGGGGTGGCGGGGCCCGCCTTCCTGGGCGATGTGCCGATCCGGTTCCGGGCGGCGGCGGGGCGGCAGCACTACCATGTGCCGCTGCTCGTCTCCCCCTACGGCTATTCCACCTATCGCGGCAGTTGAAGGAAGGGCAATCGATGGCAGCGGCGACAGGCGGGGCAAGGGATATCGGGGGGGCGACCCGGGGAGAGGTGCGGTTCCTGCTGGGGGATGAGCCGGTGACCATCACCACGGCCGATCCCGCGGCCGACCCCACCGGCACCCTGCTGGACTGGCTGCGCGACAGCAAGCGCCGGACCGGCACCAAGGAAGGCTGTGCGGAGGGGGATTGCGGCGCCTGCACCGTCGCCATCGGGCGCCCGGCCCTGGACGATGCCGGCAACCCCACCCTGCGGTATGAGGCGGTGAACGCCTGCATCCGCTTCCTGCCCACCCTGGACGGCTGCCGGGTGCTGACGGTGGAGGATCTGGCCGCCCCGGACGGAACCCTGCACCCCTGCCAGCAGGCGATGGTGGATTGCCACGGCAGCCAGTGCGGTTTCTGCACCCCCGGCTTCGTCATGTCCTTGTTCGCCCGCTTCCGGGATGGGGCGGGAACGCCGGATGGGGCGGTGCCCGGCAGCATCGATGATGCGCTGGCCGGCAACCTCTGCCGCTGCACCGGTTACCGCCCGATCGTGGATGCGGCCGCCCGGATGGCCGATATCGCGCCCACGGATCTGGTGGCAGGGCAGGACCATCTGAGTGCGGGCGACCGGGCGGCGGCCCGGACCCTGGCCACCTGGGCGGATGCGCGGACGATCGACATCACCGGCCCGGACGGGCGGCGCTTCCTGGCCCCAGCGGACCTGGACAGCCTGGCCGATCTGGTGGCGGCCCATCCGGAAGCCACCATCCTGTCAGGCGGGACCGATGTGGGCCTGTGGGTGACGAAGCAGCTGCGGGTGCTGGACACGGTGATCTGGACCGGCCGGGTGGCCGATCTTGCCCGCATCACCAATGAAGGGCCGCATCTGCGCATCGGCGCCGCCGTCACCTATACCGCCGCCCATGGGGCGCTGGCGGCGCTCTACCCCGATATGGGGGAACTGGTGCGCCGCATCGGCGGGCGGCAGGTGCGCAACATGGGCACCATCGGCGGCAACATCGCCAATGGATCGCCCAT
Organism: Pseudomonadota bacterium; assembly: GCA_046045995.1. Lineage (GTDB taxonomy): Bacteria > Pseudomonadota > Alphaproteobacteria > Azospirillales > Azospirillaceae > Indioceanicola. The sequence continues at coordinate 6,142 of JBJOKR010000064.1, forward strand.
CGGCGACACGCCCCCCGCCCTGATCGCCGCCGGCGCCCTATTGGTGCTGCGCCACGGCGCCGAACCAGGCGGGGCGGAACAGCGGATCATCCCGCTGGAGGATTTCTTCCTGGAATACCGCCGCCAGGACCGCCGCAAGGGCGAATTCGTGGAGGCGGTGCTGCTGCCCAAGCCGGAACCGGGCCTGATCTACCGCGCCTACAAGGTGTCGAAGCGCTTCGACCAGGATATCTCCGCCGTCTGCGGCGCCTTCGCCCTGACCATCACGGACGGGATCGTACGCACCGCCCGGCTGGCCTATGGCGGCATGGCCGGGGTGCCCAAGCGGGCAGCAGGGGCGGAAGCGGCCCTGACCGGCCGCCCCTGGACGGAGGCGACGGTGCGCGACGCCATGGCCGCCCTGGCAGGGGACTTCACGCCGATGACCGACATGCGCGCCGGTGCCGGATACCGGGCAAGGGTGGCCGCCAACCTGCTGTACCGCTGCTGGCTGGAAGCACAGGGGGGTGTGGAGACACGGCTGGTCGGCGCCGGGGCCCTGCCGGTTGAAGCCCTGGCGGTGGAGCCTGTCACGGGGGAGGTCGGCCATGCGGGATGATGCCACCCCGGTCAAGGCGCCCCTGGCCAGCAGCCATGGCGGGATGCATGAGCCGCGGGCCCATGACAGCGCCGTGCGCCATGTCACCGGCGTCGCCACCTATGTGGACGATATCCGTGAACCGGCGGGGCTGCTGCATCTCTGCCTCGGCCTGTCGGAACGGGCCCATGCACGGGTGCTGTCCCTGGACCTGACGGCGGTGCGGGCGGTGCCCGGGGTCGTCACCGTGCTGACCGCTGCCGATGTGCCGGGGGTGAACGACATTTCCTGCATGGGCAGGGGGGATGAACCCCTGTTCGCCGCCGACCGGGTGGAACACAAGGGCCAGCCCCTGTTCGTCGTGGCCGCCGAAACCCGCGCCGCCGCCCGCCGCGCCGCCCGGCTGGCCCGGGTGGTGTATGAGGATCTGCCCGCCCTGCTGGACGTGACGGCGGCGCGGGAGGCGGGCAATGCCGTCGTCTTCCCGCCCATGCGCCTGACCAGGGGGGAGGTGGATCCCGCCCTGGCCGGGGTGCTGCACCGCCTGACCGGGCGGCTGACCATGGGCGGGCAGGAGCATTTCTACCTGGAATCCCAGGCGGCCCTCGCCCTGCCGGGGGAGGAGGGGGAGATCCAGGTCCATGTCTCCACCCAGCATCCCAGCGAGGTGCAGCCCATCGTCGCCCATATCCTGCACCGGGACAGCGCCCAGGTGACGGTGGAGGTGCGGCGCATGGGGGGCGGCTTCGGGGGGAAGGAGACCCAGGCGAACCTGTTCGCCGCCGCGGCCGCCCTGGTCGCCGACCGGACCGGCCGCCCGGCCAAGCTGCGGCCCGACCGGGACGATGACATGGTCATCACCGGCAAGCGCCATGATTTCCAGGTGGATTACACCATCGGCTTCGACGGGGACGGCCGTATCCAGGCGGCGGATTTCGCCTTCTATGCCCGGGCCGGCTATGCCGCCGACCTGTCCGGCCCGATCTGCGACCGCGCCCTGTTCCACTGCGACAACGCCTATCACTATGGGGCGGTGACGGCCACGGCCCTGCCGCTGAAGACCCATACCCAGTCCAACACCGCCTTCCGCGGCTTCGGCGGACCCCAGGGCGTGCTGGCCGCCGAACGGGTGGTGGAGGAGGTGGCGTTCGCCCTGGGCCGGGACCCGCTGGATGTGCGCCGGGCCAATCTGTACGGCACCGCCCCGGACCGCCTGACCACCCCCTACCATCAGGAGGTGGAGGATTGGCCGGTGCTGCACACCCTGCTGGACCGGCTGGAGGCGGAGTGCGGCTATCGGGACCGGCGGGAGTCGATCCGCCGCTTCAACGCGGCATCGCCGGTGCTGAAGCGGGGCCTGGCCCTGACCCCGGTTAAGTTCGGCATCAGCTTCACCAACACGCCCTACAACCAGGCGGGCGCGCTGATCCATGTCTACCGCGATGGCTCCGTCCAGCTGAACCATGGCGGAACGGAGATGGGTCAGGGCCTGTTCGTGAAGGTGGCCCAGGTGGTGGCGACCTGCCTTGGCATCGACATCGCCCGCATCCGGCCGCAGGCCACCAGTACGGGCAAGGTGCCCAACACCTCCGCCACGGCCGCCAGTTCCGGTTCCGACCTGAACGGCATGGCGGCCCTGGCCGCGGCCACGACGATCCGCGACCGCCTGTCCGCCTTCGCGGCGGAGACGTACGGGGTGGATGCGGCGGACATACGGTTTGCCGACGGGCACGTACATGTCGGTGGCGGGCAGGTGGGCGGCGGGGCCCGTATCCCCTTCGCCCAGCTGGTGGAACGGGCGTATCAGGCGCGCGTACAGCTGTCTGCCACCGGGTTCTACAAGACGCCGAAGATCCATTGGGACCGCGCGTCCGGTCGGGGGCGGCCCTTCTACTACTTCGCCTATGGTGCCGCCGCGGCGGAGGTGGTGGTGGATACCCTGACGGGGGAGTACAGGCTGGACCGGGTGGATATCCTGCACGATGTCGGCCACAGCCTGAACCCCGCCATCGATATCGGCCAGGTGGAAGGCGGCTTCATCCAGGGCATGGGCTGGCTGACCTGTGAGGAATTGTGGTGGGATGCGACGGGTGCCCTGCGCACCCATTCGCCCAGCACCTACAAGATCCCCACCTGCGGCGACCGGCCCCGCATCTTCAATACCCGCCTGCTGGAAGGCCACCCCAACCGGGAGGCGACGATCGGCCGGTCCAAGGCGGTGGGCGAACCGCCCCTGATGCTGGGGGTCAGTGTCTGGGCCGCCCTGGGCGATGCCGTCGCCAGCGTGGGCGGCCACCGCTTCGCCCCCCGCCTGGACGCCCCCGCCACCCCCGAACGGGTGCTGGACGCGGTGGAGCGCCAGCGCCGCTTGTCGGCGGGGGAGGGGGCGGCGTGACCGGCGCCCTTGCACCGGTCTTGGCGGCCTGGATCGCTTCCGGGGAACCGGCGGTGCTGGTGACCGTGCGCGCCGCCCGCGGCTCCACCCCGCGGGAGGCGGGGGCCGCCCTGCTGGTGGGGCGCCATGACCTGGCCGGAACCGTCGGCGGCGGGCGTCTGGAATGGGAGGCGGTCACCCGCGCCCGGGCCGTGCTGGCCGGGACAGCGTCGGCGGGACCGGTGGATTTCCCCCTGGGCCCCGCCCTGAACCAATGCTGCGGCGGCATCGTCACCCTGGATTTCCGCCCCGCCGACAGTATGGTGCTGGACGATCTGCGGGCGGTGGAGGCGGCGGCGGAACGGGCCCATCCCATTGTCGTCGTCTTCGGCGCCGGCCATGTGGGCAAGGCCCTGGTCCCGGCTCTGGCGCCCCTGCCGCTGCGGGTTGCCTGGATCGATTCCCGGGCGGGGGAGTTCCCGGACCGGCCCCCGCCGGGGGTGGCGATCCGCTGCGTCCCCGACCCGGTGGCCCTGGTGGCGGACCTGCCGCCCGGATCGGCCATGATCGTCCTGACCCACAGCCACGACCTGGATTTCGACCTGGCGGCGGCCGGCCTGCGCCGGGGGGACCTGGCCTATGTCGGCCTGATCGGATCGGCGACCAAGCGGGCCAAGTTCCTGCGCCGCTTCCGCACCGGCGGGGGCAGCGCGGACCAGGCCGGCCGCCTGATCTGCCCCATCGGGGGCGAGGCGGTGCGGGACAAACGCCCCCCCGTCATCGCCGCTCTGACCACGGCGGAAGTGCTGACCACCCTGGCCACCCACCGCACGGCCTGTGAAGCCCCGGCAACGGAGCCCCCGACCCGCGACTGCATCGCCTGCCCCCCTGGCCAACGCTGCGGTGATCGGGTGGGGGGCGGCAGTGGCGGGGCGGTCATCCCGGCCGCCGCCGGAGCAGGTGCAGAACCCTTCTCCCTCACGGGGAAAGGGGTTTCCGCCCTAACCCCTTAGGTTGCAAGAAGCGCAGCGGATTGCGACATCCTTGGCTTGCCCCGCTGGCAAGGATCATCGCATGGCGGCCTGCAGCCGACCGACGGGGGGGGCGGCTTGGGGTCCCCGTCGTGCCATTCCCCCGCACTTCCTTGAAACTCCTCCCCGGGGCTGGGTCTTCCGGTCGGGGGCGGTTCGCCGGACATTGGGGGCTGTCCCGCCCCTGTTTCCCGCCCCCTGCCCTGTCCCTGTCCCGAGGCCTGCCCCATGGACCTGATCGTCTGGGAATGGTTGAGCTTCCTGTTGCGCTGGCTGCATGTGATCGCGGCCGTCGCCTGGATCGGTTCTTCCTTCTATTTCATCCATCTGGACCTGTCGCTGCGCAAGCGCGAGGGCCTGCCCCAGGGCACCTTGGGGGAGGCGTGGCAGGTCCATGGCGGCGGCTTCTACCATATGCAGAAATACGGCGTGGCCCCCGCCGTGATGCCGGAGAAGCTGACCTGGTTCAAGTGGGAGGCCTATACCACCTGGCTCAGCGGGTTCGCCCTGCTGGTCGTCTTCTATTATGGCAGTGCGGAGCTGTTCTTGATCGACCGCGCGGTGGCGGAGATCGCGCCCGCCACGGCCATCGCCCTGTCCATCGGCGGGATCATGCTGGGCTGGGTCGCCTATGACCTGATGTGCCGGTCGCCCCTGGGGCGGAGCGACCTGTGGCTGGGGATCGGGGTCTATCTGTTCCTGGTGGCCGCCGCCTGGGGCTATACCCAGGTGTTCAGCGGGCGCGGCGCCTTCATGCAGGTGGGGGCCATGGCGGGCACGATGATGGCGGCCAATGTGGCCATGATCATCATCCCCAACCAGAAGAAGGTGGTGGCCACCCTGATCGCCGGGGGCAGCCCCGATCCCGCCCTGGGCAAGACGGCGAAGCAGCGGTCCCTGCACAACAATTACCTGACCCTGCCGGTGATCTTCCTGATGCTGGCGAACCATGCGCCCCTGGCCTTCGGGTCGCCCTATGCCTGGGTGATGGTGGCGCTGATCCTGCCGGTGGGGGCGGTGATCCGCCACTTCTTCAACAGCCAACATGCCGGCCTGCCCACACCATGGTGGACCTGGGGCGTGGCGGCGGCGGGGATGGCGGCGATCATCCTTCTGTCCGCCGCGGGCACGGCCCAGGCGGCGGAAGGAAAGGCGCCCGCCCTGGCGGCTGAAGACTTGGCGGCCGAAGACTTCGCTGTGGTGGAGGAGATCGTGGCCACCCGCTGCGTCATGTGCCACATGGCCCCGCCCGTGTGGGAGGGGATGGCGGTACCGCCCAAGGGCGTGCGGCTGGACACGGCCGAGGAAATCCGGCGTCATCTTCCCCAGATCCGGCTGCAGGCCGCCCTGTCCCGCGCCATGCCGCCCGGCAACGTCACCGACATGACGGCCGAGGAACGGGCCCTGCTGCGGGCCGCCACGGCCGGAACCAGCCCCTGGGGGAATTGATCCATGGCCGCCGATCCCGTTCATCCCGCCGATCCCGCTTATCCCCGCGACCTTGTCGGCTATGGCGCCCGGCCGTCCTTTGCCGATTGGCCCGGCGGGGCGCGCATCGCCCTTCAGGTCGTCGTGAACTATGAGGAGGGCGGGGAGAACTGCCTGCTGCACGGCGACCGGGCGTCGGAAGCCTTCCTGTCGGAGATCGTGGGCGCCCAGCCCCTGGTGGGCCAGCGCCACATCAACATGGAAAGCATCTATGATTACGGCGCCCGGGCCGGGTTCTGGCGCCTGCACCGGATGTTCACCGAACGGCGCATCCCCGTCACCGCCTTCGCCATCGCCATGGCCATGGAGCGGAACCCGGCGGCGGTGGAGGCCATGCTGGAGGCGGGGTGGGAAATCGCCAGCCACGGCTACCGCTGGATCGATTACCAGTCGGTGCCGGAGGAGGTGGAGCGTGCCCATATCGCCACGGCGGTGGAGATCCAGCGCCGTCTGACCGGGGCGGCTCCGCTGGGCTTCTACCAGGGCCGGTGCAGCCCGAACACGCGGCGCCTGGTGGTGGAGCATGGGGGCTTCGTCTACGATGCCGATGCCTATGATGACGAGCTGCCCCATTACGTCACCACCCCGTCGGGCCGGATCCTGGTGGTGCCCTATACCCTGGACGCCAACGACATGCGCTTTGCCACCGCCCAGGGCTTCAACAGCGGGGACCAGTTCTTCAGCTACCTGAAGGACAGTTTCGACGTGCTGTATGCGGAGGGGGCGACGGTGCCCAAGATGATGAGCATCGGTCTGCACTGCCGCCTGGTCGGCCGGCCGGGCCGGGCGGCGTCCCTGGCCCGCTTCCTGGATTACGCCCTGTCCCACGACAAAGTCTGGTTCGCCCGCCGCATCGACATCGCCAACCACTGGCTCGCCCGCTTCCCGGCGGAGGGGGTGTGAGGATGGGGATGGTCGGTAGTGTTCATCTTTTCACCACGACCGGGGCCCTGCCATGACACCCACCGCGACCCCGGATGATGCGATCCGCCTGATGGACCGGCTGGACACGCTGGCGCGGTTCAGTGAGGCGCCGGACCGGCTGACCCGAACCTATCTGTCGCCGGAGCACAAGGCGGCGGCGGAGCAGGTGGCGGAATGGATGCGGGCGGCGGGCATGGCGGTCACCATGGACCCGCTGGCCACCATCGTCGGCCGGTACGGGGGCGACCGGCCGGATGCCCGCACCCTGCTGATCGGCAGCCATATCGATACCGTGCGCGATGCCGGGAAATATGACGGGCAGCTGGGCGTGCTGCTGGCCATATCGCTGGTGGAGATCCTGAACCGGACTGGCCGCCGCCTGCCCTTCGCCATCGAGGTGCTGGCCTTCGGGGATGAGGAGGGGGTGCGCTTCCCCGGCACCCTGCGCGGATCGGCGGCCGTGGCCGGGACCCTGACGCCGGATCAGCTTTCCGTCACCGATGCAGCCGGGATCAGCGTGGCCGATGCCCTGCGCGGCTTCGGCTGCGACCCGGAAGCCCATGGCACCGTCGCCCGCCGGGCCAGCGACCTGCTGGCCTTCCTGGAAGTGCATATCGAACAGGGGCCGGTGCTGGAGGCGCGGGACCTGCCTGTCGGCATCGTCACCGCCATCGCCGCCGCCAACCGGTACAAGATCACCCTGACCGGCATGGCGGGCCATGCGGGCACCGTGCCCATGGGCCTGCGCCGGGATGCCCTGGCCGCCGCGGCGGAATGCGCCCTGGCGGTGGAGCGGATCTGTGCCGCCCGCACCGATCTGGTCGGCACCGTCGGGCGGATGGAGGTGCTGCCCGGTGCGGTCAACGTCATCCCGGGGGAGGTGCGCTTCACCCTGGACCTGCGCGGGCCCAGTGCGGCGGCGCGGGATGATGCCTGGGGCGTGATCCAGGCCGCTTGGGCGGAGATCACGGCCCGGCGTGGCACGCCCATGACGATCGAGCGCACCCACCGCCATGACGGCTGCGTCTGCGATCCCTGGCTGATGGACGCGATGGCGCAATCCGTGCGCCGCTGCGGCATCGCCCCCTTCCGCCTGCCCAGCGGGGCCGGGCATGACGCCATGAGCCTGGCCGGGCTGACCGGGGTGGCCATGCTGTTCGTGCGCTGTGCGGGGGGGATCAGCCACAACCCCGCCGAATCCATCACCACCGCCGATGCGGAGGCGGCCCTGCGGGTCATGCTGGACCTGCTGCTGTCCCTGCCGCCGGTTCCCCCTTCCTGATTGCCCCCCTTCCTGATTGCCTGGACAGAAAAAGATGACCGCCACGCCGACCACCCCGACCACGGCCGACCTGATCGCCCGCACCGACCGCTTCGTGACCGACAGCCTGGACCGGTCGGTGGACTTGCTGCGCCGGATCGTGCAGGTGCCCAGCGACAATCCGGGCGGGGACTGCGCTCCCCACGGGGCGGCGGCGGCCGACCTGCTGGAAGGGCTGGGCTTCACTGTGGAACGGCATCCAGTGCCGGCGGATCTGGTCCGCGCGGTGGGGATGGTCAGCGCCACCAACCTGATCGTGCGCCGCCGCTTCGGCCAGGGCGGGCCCACCATCGCCCTGAACGCCCATGGCGACGTGGTGCCGCCCGGCCAGGGCTGGACCGTCGATCCCTATGGCGGGGTGGTGCGGGACGGGGCCGTCTATGGCCGCGGGGCGGCGGTGTCCAAATCCGATTTCGCCACCTATGCCTTCGCCCTGCTGGCCCTGGAAAGCCTGGGGGACGGGGCCGGGCTGAACGGCACGGTGGAACTGCACCTGACCTATGATGAGGAGACGGGCGGGGAGATCGGGCCCAAATACCTGATCGACCAGGGGCTGACCCGGCCGGACCTGGCCGTCTGCGCCAGTTTCGCCCATTCGGTGGTGGTGGCCCATAACGGCTGCCTGCATCTGGAGGTGCGGGTCCGGGGCAAGATCGCCCATGCCGCCCTGCCCCATACCGGGCATGACGCGCTGGAGGCGGCGACTTCCATCCTGTCGGCGCTCTACACCTACCGGGCGGGGCTGTCGGCCACCCGGTCCGCCGTCACCGGCATCGGCAGCCCGACCCTGGTGGTGGGGCTGATCAAGGGGGGCGTGAACACCAATGTGGTGCCCGACCTGGTCACCCTGCGCCTGGACCGCCGCATGGTGCCGGAGGAGGATGCCGCCGCGGCGGAAGCCGATTTGCGCGCCGTGATCGCCCGGGCCGCATCCTCCCTGCCCGGCATCAATGTGGAGGTGGAGCGGGTGCTGCTGGCACGACCGCTGGCCCCCCTGCCCGGATCGGACCGGCTGGCCGCCATCCTCGCGGAGGAGGGGGCCCGTGTCCTGGGCGAAGCGGTGCCGCAGGTGGGTGTGCCGCTCTACACCGATGCCCGCCACTATGCCGAAGCCGGTATCCCCACCGTCCTGTTCGGCGCCGGCCCCCGCACCATCCTGGAAGCGGGCGCCCATGGTGCTGATGAGCATGTGAAGATCACCGACCTGCAAGCCGCCACCAAGGCCACTGCCGCGGCCCTGGTGCGGCTGCTGGGGTAGGAGGCGTGGAGGGCCGACCTGTCGGAGGAGGTGTGTCGGATTACGCTGCGCTAATCCGACCTACGACACTTGCTGCGATACGGGACCCGCTGCCCGCTCCCAGGGGGGGACGGGGCCCAGGAGGTCGACCAGGAAATCGATGAAGACGCGGACCCGGATCGGCAGGAAGCGGGTGTGGGGGTACAGGGCGGTGATGGCGTGGCCGGGCGGCGGGTGGTCCGGCAGCACCACCTCCAGCCTTCCATCGCGCAGATCCTCCCACACCTCCCACAGGCATTTCAGCGCCAGGCCGTGGCCCGCACGGCACCAGTCGGTCAGCACCTCCCCGTTGCTGCTGTCCATCCGCCCGCTGACCGCCAGGGTCACCGGCCCGTCCGGCGTGGTCAGGGTCCAGCGGTATTGCCGCGATCCGGGGAAGCGCAGCAGCAGGCAGGTGTGGGCCAGCAGATCCTCCGGCACCTGGGGACGGCCGTGCCGGTCCAGGTATGAGGGGGCGGCGACGATGAAGCGCCGGTTGGGGGCCAGGGTGCGGGCGATGGCCGTGGAATCCTCCAAGGCCGCGATGCGGATGGCCAGATCCACCTGCCCCTCGATCAGGTCCACCAGCCGGTCGGTCGGGTCCAGGCGCACCTGGATATCCGGATAGCGGTCAAGGAAGGCGGGGATGTGCGGGGCGATGTAGCGTCGGCCGAAGGCGACGGGCACCGTCACCTTCAGCGGCCCGGCGGGCTTCGTCGTCCGCTCCGCCAGCTCGCTGCGGGCCTGTTCCAATTGGGCCAGGATGGCGCGGCAGTGTTCGTAGAAGCCCGATCCTTCGGCCGTGCAATCCACCCGCCGGGTGGTGCGGTTCAGCAGGCGCACGCCCAGCTGGCTTTCCAGCCGGGCGATGCGGTTGCTGACCAGGGCGGGGGACATGCGCAGGCTGCGCCCGGCGGCGGACAGGCTGCCCAGTTCCACCACCCGGGCGAAGATCGCCATGTCATCCGTATCGGCCACCGCGCACCCCCTTCCGATCTAGGCGTGACGGGTCGTCACAGGGTCGCCAGCAGCGCCGCCCCGGCCAGGGCCGCCCCGCCGCCCGCCAGCCGCACCGGCAGGGCCCAGCGCCGCGCCACGGCCAGGCCGATCCCCGCCCCCACCGCGTGCAGGCCGCCCGTGGCCAGCAGGAACCCCGCCATATAGGCGCCGGGCCCCGCCCCGGCCGGAAACTCCGCCCCGTGGGCCAGGCCGTGCAGCAGGGCGAAGCCGCCCACCAGCCCCATGGCGGCCCCGGTGGGCAGCCGCCCCACCGCCGCCACCAGCAGCCCCAGGATCAGGACCGATGCGGCGATCCCCCCTTCGGTCAGCACCGGCGGCAGTGCTGCCACGCCGGCAAGCGCCAGCCCCGCCCCCGCCGCCATCACCGCCAGGAAGGCCGCCGGCAGGGCCCAAAGCGCCCGCCCGCCCAGTTGCGCCGCCCACAGCCCGACCATCACCATGGCCAGCAGATGGTCCAGCCCGGTGACCGGGTGCAGCAACCCGGCTATCATTCCGGATCCGTGATGATGATCGGCTCCGGCATGGGCCAGGGCCGGTCCGGCCGCCAGGGACAGGGCAAGGGCCGACAGAAGGGCGGCGGACCGGCCGGACGGGATCGGAAGCGTGGGCGGGATGCGCATGGGCGGGCTCCTCATGCCAGGATCGTTTCGGTGTCAGAACGTATCGGGAATGGGGCGGTCCGGCAGGCCGCCGGTGGTGATGATGAAGCGGGCGATGTCATGCACGCCCTTGTTGATCTTCAGGTTGGTGAACAGGAAGGGCCGTTCGCCGCGCATCTTGCGCGCATCCCGGTCCATCACCTCCAAGGACGCGCCGACCAGGGGGGCCAGGTCGATCTTGTTGATCACCAGCAGATCCGACCGGGTGATGCCGGGCCCGCCCTTGCGCGGGATCTTGTCCCCCGCCGACACGTCGATGACGTAGATCGTGATGTCGGCCAGTTCGGGGCTGAAGGTGGCGGCCAGGTTGTCCCCGCCGCTTTCGATGAAGATCAGTTCCAGGCCGGGGAAGCGGGCATTCATCTGGTCCACCGCGGCCAGGTTGATGCTGGCATCCTCCCGGATGGCGGTATGGGGGCAGCCCCCCGTCTCCACCCCCATGATCCGCTCCGGCACCAGGGCACCGCTGCGGGTCAGGAATTCCGCATCCTCCTTGGTGTAGATGTCGTTGGTGATGGCGGCCACGTCATAGGGGCCGCGCAGCAGCTTGCACAGACGATCGGTCAAGGCCGTCTTGCCCGACCCGACCGGGCCGCCGATGCCGACACGCAGGGGACCGTGATCCTTGTTCATGAGCGGAACAGCCTTGTGTACTGGGTTTCGTGGGACAGGGAACACAGCTCCAGCCCCGGCGCCGCCGTGGCAAGATCGTCCGGGTCGGCTGCCATGGCGGCCACGGCCACCCGGGCCGCCACCGGGGCCAGCCTTGCCGTGGCGATCTGCCCGTCGGTCTGTCCCAGGGGGACCAGGCGCACGCCCGCACTGACCAGATTGGCCGCCACCCCGTGCAGATAGGCGGTCAGCGCCGGTTCCAGCGGCACCCCATGGGCGGCACAGGTAAGCGCCACGGCCGTGCAATGGGCGACCGGACGCCCGGCGCGCCGGTCGGCAAAGGCATCCAGCAGCGGGTGGGGCCAGGACCGGCGGGTGACGGACAGGAAGGCCTGGCCCTGCTGCCGCGCCTCCAGTGCGGTTTCGGACGTGGCGCGGAAGGCGGCGGCCAGTTCGGCCAGATCGTCCAGTTCGGCCAGCCGGGCGGGGTCGGGATCGGGCCCCTGTGCCGCCCGGTGGGTGGCGGCGAACAGCACCGTATCCACCCAGGCCCCACCGCGCTCCAGCACCGCGGTGACATAGGCGACCACCCCGGCTGCATCGCGCACCTGCGCGCTTTCCACCGCCCATTCCAGCCCGTGGCTGTAGCTGAACGCCCCCACCGGATAGGCGGGCGATGTCCAGGCCAGCAGGCGGTACAGGCCGGCGTCAGGGGTCATGGCGGTGGCCATGGTCTTGCGCGTGGTCGTGGCCATGGGCATGTCCGTGATCATGGCCGTGGCCATGGTCGTTATGGTGGTGCCCGCCGCCGGCATAGGCGCCGGATTCCGGATTGAAGGCGGCGCGCACCGGCCGCACCACGGCCCCCAGCCCGTGCAGCATCATCACGATCACATGATCGTCCCGGATCAGGATGCGGTCCCCGTCGAACTGGGCGGGCAGGTGGCGGTTGCCCAGGTGCCAGGCCAGGCGCACCAGCGTGGCCGGGTCCGCCGCCGTCACCTCCACCAGCGGTTCGGCGGCGGCGCGGACCAGGACGATGCGCCCATCCTCCAGCGCCAGCCCGTCACCGTCGCGCAGCGCCGTCGCCCGCGGCAGGTCCAGCAGGAAATCCAGCCCCCCCGCCGCGCGCAGACGGAAGCGGCGGCGGTGGCGGGAATCATGGTCCAGGGTGATCCGGTCCGCCGCCACGCCCGCATCCCAGGACCCCGCCGGCAGCACCGCCGTGGCCCGGGGCAAGGGAGTGCCGGACACGACGGTCATTTGGCTGGCTGGTAATGGGCTGGCAGGTAGGGCGGCGGGCATCGATCCTCACCAACAGGGCCTGGCACGAACCGGATCGGGGTACCCCCGGCACCGGAATGGGAAAGAGTAAGCGCAGCCTTCCCGCCCTGTCACCCCTGTTGATGCGGTGCAGCGGGACGCGGGCCCGGTCCGGCCCCGGCGATCAATGCGGCGATCAATACGGCGATCAATACGGCGATCAATAGGGCATCCGGTCCGGCTTGTCGGTCCAGGCTTTGAACACCGCCGTCGCACCGGCGTCGGGAACATGGTCGCAGGGGATGATGCGCCCGTCGGGCGGCAGGGCCACTTGGTCATAGATCAGGGCATCGTCGAAGCCGATGGCCGCCGCCTGGTCGCGCGTATTGGCATAGACCACCCGGTCCAGCCGCGCCCACAGGATGGAGGCAAGGCACATGGGGCAGGGCTCGCAGCTGGTATAGATCACCCCGCCGCGCAGGTCGAAGCGGGACAGGCTGCGGCAGGCATCGCGGATGGCCACCACCTCCGCATGGGCGGTGGGATCGTTGGTGGAGGTGACGCGGTTCCAGCCGCGGCCCACCACCTGGCCGTCCATGACGATGACGGCGCCGAAGGGGCCGCCGGCCCCATCCTCCATTCCCGCCCGCGACAGGTCCACCGCCTGACGCAGGAAATCCAGATCCGTGTCCCTGTCCATGTGCCCCGATCCCGTCTGGCCCTGTGCTGGTCGGCGCGCGCATGCCGCAGCGCACACGCTACAGCTTGCACCCGGCGGGGCCTGCGGCAAAAGGATTGAAGCTGTTTCCCCGTAATTCTGAAATTGCCACGGCGCGACAGGGTGATTACCGTTCCACGATCAACGGGAGAGCCGCGGTCCACGCGGCCGGTTTTCCGGGGGGGATCATCACACCAGCGGCGGGGCCCGATCCGCGCAGCCGGATTTTCGTGCCGTCATCTTCCCCCTGAGCCGAGCCCCCCTGAGCCGAGTCCCCCGGGACCAAGCCCGCCGGCGCCGGCCCCGCGAACCGAGGCCACCCGCCCGTGACGTCCCGCCCCGCCCGGAGTCCCGCCCCGAAGCCCGGCTTGAAGGGTGACGATCCGCTTCCCCCGCCCCGGTTGCAGCGGGTGGACGGCGCCATGCGCCTGTCCTACCGGGCCGATGGGGACGGGACCACACGGCTTGACGATCTGTACCAGCGGGCCCCGGCCCGGCTGCTGTTCCCGCGGGGGGAGGCGGGGGAACCGCCCCAGGCGGTGCTGCTGACCACCAGCGGCGGGCTGACCGGCGGGGACCGGTTCCGCGCCGACTTCACCGTGGGTGCGGGGGCTGCCGCCACCCTGACCACCCAGGCGGCGGAGCGCATCTACCGCGCCCGCACGGCGGAAGGCGACGCGGTGGTGGATGTATCCGTCGGTGTCGGCACCGGCGCCTGGGCCGAATACCTGGCGCAGGAGACGATCCTGTTCGACGGCGCCCGGCTGCGCCGCGGTTTCCATGCCGACATCGCCCCCGGCGGGCGCCTCCTGGCCCTGGAAAGCATCGTCCTGGGCCGCACCGCACGGGGGGAGGTGGTGCGCACCGGCCTGATCCATGATGCCTGGCGCATCCGCCGGGGCGGGCGCCTGGTCTGGGCCGATGCCCTGCGCCTGGACAGCGGAAACGGCTTGGATATCCAGGCGGCCCTTGCCGCCCCCTTCGGCTTCGGCGATGCCGTCGCCTGCGCCACCCTGCTGCTGGTGGATGACGGGGCGGGCGCGCATCTGGACCCGGTGCGGGCGCTGCTGGCCGATCATGGGCGGGTGCGGGGGGGTGCCACCACCTTCGACGGGATGCTGATCATCCGCCTGCTGGCGGCGGCGGCGACGGATCTGCGCGCCGCCGCCATGGCGACAGCGTCCCTGCTGCGCCACAGGGCGGGCGGCCTGCCCCAACGGCTGCCGCAGGTCTGGCACTGCTGACGGGATGGATTTCGGGGTGATGCTTTCGGGAGGGGGGTACCGGCGATGAACCTGACACCGCGGGAAAAAGACAAGCTGCTGGTCGCCATGGCGGCCATGGTGGCGCGACGTCGGCTGGAACGGGGGGTGAAGCTGAACCATCCCGAAGCCATCGCCCTTATCGCCGACATGGTGGTGGAAGGGGCGCGCGACGGGCGCAGTGTGGCCGACCTGATGCAGGCGGGCGCCCGGGTCCTGACCCGCGACCAGGTGATGGAGGGGGTGGCGGAGATGATCCATGAGATCCAGGTGGAAGCCACCTTCCCCGACGGGACCAAACTGGTCACCGTCCATCAACCCATCCGATGAGGGAGGACAGCCATGATCCCCGGTGAGATCACTCCGGCGGAGGGTGACATCACGATCAACCTTGGCCGCCCGTCCATCTTCTTGAGCGTGTCCAACACGGGCGATCGGCCTATCCAGGTCGGCAGCCACTATCATTTCTTCGAGGTGAACCCGGCCCTGGTCTTCGACCGGATACGGGGGCTGGGCATGCGTCTGGACATCCCCGCCGGTACCGCCATCCGCTTCGAGCCGGGCCAGACCCGCGAGGTGCAGCTGATCCCCCTGGCCGGCCTGCGCCGCGCCATCGGTTTCCGGCAGGAGATCATGGGGGAAATCGATCCCATTCCGCCGCTCGCATCGGGGAACTGAGCCATGCCCGTCACCATGTCCCGCCGGTCCTATGCCGGCATGTACGGCCCGACCACGGGAGACCGCATCCGCCTTGCCGATACCGAGCTTTTCATCCGGGTGGAGAAGGACCACACGATCTATGGGGAGGAGGTGAAGTTCGGCGGCGGCAAGGTCATCCGCGACGGCATGGGCCAGAGCCAGCTCTCCCGGGCGGAGGGGGCGCCCGACACGGTCATCACCAATGCCGTCATCCTGGACCACTGGGGCATCGTGAAGGCCGATGTGGCCATCACCGGCGGCCGGATCAGCGCCATCGGCAAGGCCGGCAACCCGGATACCCAGCCCAATGTCACCATCCCCATCGGGCCGGGGACGGAGATCATCGCCGGTGAGG
>JBJOKR010000065.1:0-21673 GCA_046045995.1 Pseudomonadota bacterium
CCAGAAGGCCAAGCTCCCCCATCTCCGTCATGATCTCCCGGTGGAAGACCTCATGCCGGAACCCCTCCTGCACCCGCGACAGCAGCCGATCCTGGCAATAGGCCCGGGCCGTGTCCCGAACCAGCCGCTCCTCCTCGCTCAGCTGCGCATCCAGGTTCAGCGGATCCTCCCACCGGAAGGGGCCGCCCTTGGCGCTTTTCTTCGGAAGGCCGGTCATCTGGGCAGGCGTGGCGTGGTCGGGCATGGGGGCTCTCCTCGATATTTCAAGATTAAAATGTTGCGGCGCCCGAACGGAGTCAAGCCCCGCCGTCAGGGATCCTTACCATCCCGCCCCCGCCCAAGCCCTTGAAATCCCGCCATGATAACGGCCGGTTATAGGGGGCAGCGGAAAAGCCATTGGCCCGTAGTCCCGGCTTCTTCCCATGGTGGACCCTGGAAAGACAGGGAACCGAGCCCATGAGCGCCCTTATGCCCGCCCCGCTACCTGCGGCCCCAACCCCCGCTGCCATGACCTATCCCGGGACGGCCCCCGCCGCCGACCGGCATGACCGCTACAGCACGGACTGGTTCCGCGGCTTGGTCCAGGGCGGGCATGTGCATCGGGACGTCTATACCGATCCGGAGATCTTCCGGTTGGAGATGCGGCACCTGTTCGGCCGGGCCTGGATCGCCGTCGGCCATGAAAGCCAGGTGGCGGAGGCGGGGGCCTTCTTCCTGGCCCAGGTCGGCGATCAGGAGATCATCGTAACGCGGGAAGCGGATGGAAGCCTGGCAGGATTCCACAACCGCTGCACCCATCGGGGGGCGAAGCTGTGCATGATGGGCCAGGGTGCCGTGAAACGCTTCGTCTGCCCCTATCACGGCTGGACCTTCGACCATTCGGGCCGTCTGCTGACCGTCCCTTATGAGACGGGCTATGCCCCGCCGGTGGATCGGGATCGCTACAGCCTGTCCCGGGTGGCGCGGGTGCAGTCCTACCGCGGCTTCATCTTCGTGAACCTGTCGGCCGACGGGCCCACCTTGCGGGACTTCCTGGGCCATATGGCCAGCAGCATCGACGATCTGGTGGACCGCGCGCCGGAGGGGGCGGTCGAACTGGTGGGCCCGCCGCTCCGCCACCATTACCGCGCCAATTGGAAGATGTCGTTCGAGAACCTGAACGACACCCTGCACCCCGGCTTCGCCCATGCGGCCAGCGTCGTCGCCGCCAAGCATGTGGAGGGCAAGGTGGGCGACGGTAACCTTGTCCCCTCCCTCGGCATGATGAAGGCGAACGGCAAGCCCATCAGCTTCTTCGAGAACCTGCCCATGGTCACCACCCCCTATGGCCACAGCTATATCGGCGGGCATATGGGGGCCAGCTATACCGGCAGCACCCAGAGCGACTATTTCCGCGCCCTGGCCGCGTTCCATGGGGAGGAGAAGGCGAAGCAGGTGCTGGCGACCGACCGGCACCTGATGCTGCTGTACCCCAGTTCCACCTGGCATGCCCGGTACCAGACCCTGCGCCTGATCGTGCCCCATGCCGTGGACCATACGGAGGTGGTGGGCTTCGTCTTCCGCCTGAAGGGCGCGCCGGAGGAGACGTTCCGCAACGCCATCGAATACTGCAACGGCGCCAATGCCGCCGCCTCCCCCGTGATCTCCGACGATCTGGAGATCTATGAGCGCTGCCAGACCGGGAACCGCCAAGGCGGCATGGAATGGGTGCCCATGGGCCGCGGCCTGCACCAGCGGGCAGACGATCCGGAGACGGGAACACGGTCGCCGGCGACGAGTGAGGAATACATCCGCAACCAGTTCGCCGCCTGGGCCCATTTCATGGGATCCGCCGAGAGTGCGGCTTCCGCCGCGGTTGGGGAGGGTTGAACCATGATCAGCGCCGACACGCTGCCCCCCCCTTCCGCTGCGTCCGACACGGAACTGACCCGGCGGGTGGCCGATTTCCTGTACCGGGAGGCGGATCTGCTGGATACCGGCCGGTATGAGGACTGGGCCGCCCTGTTCACGGCGGACTGCCTGTACTGGCTACCCGTGGACCCGGCGGCGAGCCATCCCGACCGCTGCCTGTCCCATATCCGCGATGACCGGCAATTGCTGGACGCCCGGGTCCACCGGCTGCACCACCCAAGGGGCAACGCGCCGGAACCGATCCCCCGCACCGTCCACATGGTCACCAATGTGCGGGCCTGGGCGGCCGAGGCCGGGACAGAAGGGGGCCCAGCGGGGGAGATCGCCGCCACCTGCACCCTGCTGGTCAGTGAATTCCGGCCCCGCGGCTATGTGGACGACCGGCGGCTGTTCGCCGGCCGGGCCGTCTACCGCCTGCTGGACGGGCCGGACGGCCTGCGCATCCGGGAAAAGCGGGTGGACCTGGTGGACAGCCTGGCCAGCTTCAACGCCATCATCGTGCCGATCTGACCGGCGCCGGAATAGGGGACAGCAGGGCGATGGACCCGATGCAGGTGACAGAAGCGGCGATCCCGGCCGGGCCGGACAGTCCCGTTGCCATCCTGGCCGCCGCGGTGGGCGAAGCGCCGGAGCAGGAGGCGCTGGTGGCCGATGGCTTGCGCCTGACCTATGCCGGGTTCGGCGCCATCGTCGCCGGGCTGGCGGCGGAGCTGCGGGCCGATGGTGCTGCGGGGCATGTGGTGTTGGTCGCCCTGCGCAACGGGGTGGAGATGGCGGCCGCCCTTTATGCCGTGCAGGCGGCGGGGGCCGTGCTCTGCCCGGTCAACCCGGATTACACCCCCCGGGAACTGGCTGCCATCCTGGCCGATGCCACCCCGCACACCATCCTGACCAAGGCGGAAACGGCGGACCGCCTGCGCGCCGCCCTGCCGCCGGGATCGGGGACGCGCCTGCGGGTGCTGGGCGATGATCCGGCCGCCAATGCCGCCCGCTGGCTGGACCAGGGGGCCGTCCTGGACGCGGGCGGGATCGACCCGGATGCCGTCGCCGCCCTGCAATACACCGGCGGGACAACCGGCCTGCCCAAGGGGGTGGAGCTGACCCATCGGGCCATCGCCACCAATGTGGCCCAGCGGGAGGCGGTGCTGCCCACCCTGCCGGGCGACCGGGTCCTGTGCGTGATGCCGTTGTTCCATGTCTTCGCCAGTTCCACCTGCCTGCATCTGGCGGCCTGGTGCCGGGGGACGCTGGTGATCCTGCCCCGCTACCGGCCCGATTGGGTGCTGGACACCATCGCGGCGGAGCGGATCACCCTGATGCCGGCGGGGCCCACGATCTTCACCGGCCTGATGTCCTTCGCCGGGTTCGCGCGGGCGGATTTCAGCAGCCTGCGCGCCTGCTACAGCGGGTCGGCGCCCCTGCCGGTGGACACGCTGACCCGGTGGAACACGGCCACCGGCTGCCCGATCTATGAAGGCTTCGGCCAGACGGAGGCGGGGCCCATCCTGACCTACAACTCCCCCCACTATCCGGTGCGGCCGGGCTCGGTGGGCCGCGCCGTGCCGGGGACAAGGCTGCGCATCGTGGACACGGAAACCGGCCTGCACGACCAGCCCCCGGGGACGCCGGGGGAGGTGGTGGCCCAAGGGCCCCAGATCATGCGCGGCTATCGCGGCAACCCGGCGGCCACGGCCCACTCCCTGCGGAACGGCTGGCTGTTCACCGGGGATATCGGCGTGCTGGATGCGGATGGTTATCTGACCATCTGCGACCGGAAGAAGGACATGGTCATCACCGGCGGCTTCAACGTCTACCCGCGGGAGGTGGATGAGGTGCTGGCCGCCCACCCGCTGGTGGAGGAGGCGGCGACCATCGGCATGCCCGATCCCTACCGGGGGGAGGTGCTGAAAAGCTTCGTCCGCCCCGTACCGGGTGCCGAGCTGGATGCGGCCGCCCTGACCGCCTGGGCGGCGGAGCGGCTGGTGAAATACAAGGTCCCCGGCGCGATCGAGCTGGTGGCGGAGCTGCCGCGGACGGCCGTGAACAAGATCGACAAAAAGGCCCTGCGGGAGCGGGCGACCGCCGCGCTTCTGGCGTCCCCCGCCCAGACGGGGGCGGCGCCATGAGCAAGGACCAGGTGGATGCCCTGCGCGCCATGCTGGCCGCCCGCCCCCAGGTGGGGGCGGATGTGGCGGCGCGACGCGCGGCGTTCGAGGCGACGGGACGGCGCTTCGCCCCGCCGCCGGATGTGGCGGTGCAGCCGGTGGTCTTCACCGGCGATCCCGGCGTGGCCGGGCTGCGCCTGACCCCCCCGGGGGCGGTGGCGGGCCGGACCCTGCTGTTCCTTCACGGCGGGGCCTTCGTCGTCGGCAGCAGCCGCACCCATGCGGGCCTGGCCGCCGCCATCGCCCGGGAAGCGCGGGCGGACGCGATCGTCACCGATTACCGGCTGGTGCCGGAACACCCCTTCCCCGCAGCGCTGGAGGATGCGGTGACGGCCTGGGCCGGTTTGCTGGCGGGCGGGGCAGACCCGGCGCGCTGTGCGGTCCTGGGGGACAGTGCCGGGGCCAACCTGGCGGTCGCCCTGTGCCTGCGGGCCAAGGCGCTGGACCTGCCCCTGCCGGGCGCCATCGGCCTGATCTCCCCCTATCTGGACCTGACCCATTCGGGCGCCGGCATCAAG
Organism: Pseudomonadota bacterium; assembly: GCA_046045995.1. GTDB lineage: Bacteria > Pseudomonadota > Alphaproteobacteria > Azospirillales > Azospirillaceae > Indioceanicola. The sequence continues at coordinate 4,595 of JBJOKR010000065.1, forward strand.
GAGCGGGCGGGGCGGGACCCGTTCATCGACGCAAGCCGGATGGATTACACCGCCGCGATGTACCTGGGTGGGGCATCACCGACCAACCCCCTCTGCTCCCCCCTGTTCGGGGATCTGGCCGGTCTACCGCCGGTGCTGGTGCAGGTAGGCACGGAGGAGGTGCTGTACGATGATGCCACCCGCTTCGCCGCCGCCGCCACGGCCGCCGGTGTACCGGTGATGCTGGAGGTCTGGGAGGACATGATCCATGTCTTCCCCTTTTTCCGCGGCCAGATCGATGAGGCGGAGATGGCGGTGGCGTCCATGGGCAGGTTCCTGGACGAAAGGCTGGGTTGACCCGCGGGTGCAACCGGTCCGCAATGAAGACAGGACCGGAACGACAAAGGATCGGGGAGGGTGATCGCCCATGGAAATACGCCAGCTCCGGCATTTCCTTGAAATCGTCCGCTGCGCCAGCTTCCGGCAGGCGGCGGATAATCTTCACCTGACCCAGCCGGCGCTGAGCAAGAGCATCCGGAACCTGGAGAACATCCTTCAGGTGGAACTGCTGGAGCGCACGCCCACCGGCGTCGTCCCCACCGAATATGGCAAGGTCCTGCTGGATTACGCCACATATGTGGATTTCGAGCTGACCCGGGCGCAGGCGGAGCTGACCAGCCTGCGCGGGGCGGACAAGGGCACGGTGCGGATCGGGGTCGGCACCTCCATCCTGCGCTATCTGCTGCCGGGGGTGGTGCGCAGCTTCCTGGCGGAGAATCCGGCCATCACCCTGTCCATCGCCGACGGTCTGAAGGCGGAACTGATGGCCAAGCTGCGCCGGGGGGAGGTGGACATCGTCATCTCCTCCGTCCCCGAACAGGCGGACGATCCGGATATCGCCCAGCGGATCATCCTGCATGACCGGATCGGCGTCGTCGCCTGCCGCACCCATCCGCTGTCGGAGAAGGCCCTGGTCACCCTGCATGATCTCGCCCGCTACAAATGGGTGATCCCCGGCGCGAATGAGCCGGAGGGGGCGGTGCTGCGGCTGTTGATGGGCCATGCCGACCTGCCACCGCCGGAACTGGCCGTGCGCACCGGATCCTCCCTGGCCATGGCGGCCATCCTGCCGGGCACGGATTTCGTCAGCTACCTGCCGACGAAGCTGCTGGAACTGGACGACAGCTATGCCGGGCTGACCCTGCTGAAGACCCAGACCGTCTGGCGGGATACGCGCATCGGCATCAGCCACCGCAAGCGCGGCATCATGCTGCCCGCCGTGCGCCGGTTCATGCAGGCCCTGACCGATGCCGCCGGGCGCATGCAGGAAAAGATCACCGCCTGACCGCCCGCGGAGATCAAGTGCCTGGCATCACCGGCGGTTATCGCCCGGGCCCTTCCGGTGATTGGCCGGGGATCGCGCGGGCCCGGTAGGCTGCGCCGAGACGTTTCCCTCCCCCCTCCCGGCCAGGCTTCCCCGCGATCCCGATGATGACCCAGACCGCCCAAGCCCCCCACCCCGACCTTCCCGGCGCCGCCCCGGCCCCGGCCCCGGCCCAGGCGGCCCGCGACCTGATCGGGTTGCAGATCGGGGAGCTGTGGGGGCGGGGGCGGCTGGATCTGGTGGACCGGCTGTACACCCCCGCCACCATCGACCACATGCCGGTACCGGGGCAGACGGGGGATGTGTCGGGCCTGGCCACGGTGGTGGCGGATTTCCGCCGGGCCATCCCGGACATGGTGATCACGGTCCATGCCTTGATCGGGGCGGGGGACAAGGCGGCGGATATCTGGACCCTGACGGGTACCCATCGCGGCGACCTGCCCGGCCTTCCCGCCAGTGGGGCCCCGGTGCGTTTCTGCGGGATCGACATGATCCGGGCGGTTGGCGGGCGCATCACCGACATCTGGCATGTGGAGGAGATGGGGCGCATGGTCGCCGACATGGGCGGGGCCCTTCCGCCTGTCCTGGCCCCGCTGCTGTCCCCGCCCGGCCGGGGCGGCGCAGGCGGGGATGAGGCAGGATCCCCCATCCCCGTGGTCCGCCCGGTGGTGGTCCGGCCGGTGGCGACGGGGGAGGACGGGCTGGCGACCGTGGATCTGGGCCGGCGGCTGCTGGACTGGCTGTTCGGCAGCGGCCCGGCACCCGCCCTCGCTGCCGATGCCCGCGACCATACCTGCCCGCCCGGCCGCCTTCCTGGCCTGGCGGGGGCCCAGGCGCGGGCCCGGTTCCTGCGCACGCTCTGCCCCGGGCCGTTGGTGGTGGAGGATGGGATGGCGGAAGGCGCCTTCGCCGCCCTGCGCTTCACCATCGCCGGCTGTCTGCCCGGGATGGTGGGGCTGCAGGTGGATGGGACCGGGACGGTGACGGATCTCTGGCTGATACCCGACCTGATGCGCCTGCCGGGGCTGCGCCCCCGGGATTGAGAGATCGGAGCTTAGGGCACCTGCTCCACCAGGCCGCGCGCCGCCGCCTCATCGGCGATCAGGGTGCGGATCGGGGGGATCAGCTCCGCCGGCAGGGAGAGGGCGTCGCGCCACTGCCCGCCCTCATCCCGGTAGCGGGGAAACTCGATCTCCGCCCTACCCTGGCGCTCCACCAGCCGCAGGCCGTGGACCAGCATCTCCACCCCGTCGATCTCGATCCGGACGGCGGCGGTGGCCAGCAGGCGCTTGGAGGCCACCACCTGGAAGGCGTGCAGGTCCACATCGACAATGGCCAGATCCCCGTCCTCCATGGCTCCCGTTCCTTTTCATCCAGGCCATCAGCGTAGTCGCCGGGCCACCGGGCCGCGGAATGGAAAATGAATGCCGGGTGATAGCCGCCGGTTATGCCCGCAGATCTGCGCGATGCCGCCGATGACAATCATCGGCAGAAGCGATTTTGCATCCGAACCATCCCCGATCATGATCATTCCGTGACAAGCGCTGGCCACCGCCGCGGAACCTCCAGTCCCGGCGGACAACAATGGGGACAGACGCATATGGGGGAGGTTATCGCCTTCGGCACCACACCGGTGCCGCCGCTCGCCGACCGGCTGGCCCTGCTCTGCCGGCAGCATCTTCTGGAACGGCCGGACCATCCGGTTCCGATCGCCCATCTGGTCTGGGAACTGGGGTCCGACACGACCCTTATCCAGGCCGCCCTGGACCGGCTGCGACGCACTGGCCGGGTCCAGCTTGCCCGCTTTCCCCAGCGGCACCGGCCCCATGCAATGGTGGAGGCGGTGGTGCGGATCGACGACCTGACCCTGCGCCCGCCCCCATCGTGATGCCCGCGCAGAACCGTCGCCCCTCGGGCTTCGCCCTCGCAGTGACCTACGGCGGGGCGAACTACGGCGGGTCGGGCTAGGTTGCCGACGGGCCGAAGGCCGCCGCGGCGCGGGCATTCTCCGCGATCGTGTCCCAGTCGCCGGCGCGCAAAAGGGTGGCCGGGGCGATCCAGGTGCCGCCGACGGCGACAACGCTGCGCACCGCCAGATAGGCCGCCACCTTGTCCCGGCCGATGCCGCCCGTGGGGCAGAACAGGGCCTGGGGCAGCGGGCCGCCCATGGCCTGGATCGTGCCCAGGCCGCCATATTGTTCCGCCGGGAACAGCTTCAGCACCCGGAACCCGTCGGACAGGCGGTCGATCGCTTCCGTCGGCGTGGCGATGCCGGGGATCACCGGCACACCCGCCCCCAGAAAGGCCGGAACCAGGCGGGCGGGCGTGCCCGGCGTCACCAGGAAGCGGGCACCGGCATCGGTGGCCCGGGCCACATCCTCCGGCGTCAACACCGTGCCCGCGCCGACGCACAGCCCCGTCCCCTGCCCCATGCGGCGGATGGCGTCCAGGGCGGCAGGCGTGCGCAGCGTCACCTCCGCCGTGCGGATACCGGCCGCCACCAGGATATCGGCCAGCCTTGCCGCCTGATCCAAGCCGTCGATGACCAGGACTGGCACCACCGGGCTGGACCGGAGAAGAGGGATGAAGGTGTCCATGGTAACTCCAAGGCGGGAACACACGAGCGGGGCCGATGACACCGGTAGCAAGCAACAGTTTTCAGCGGCGCGGGGACAAGAAACGGGGGCGGTCGGCGGGACCTGCCAGATCGCCAAGGGGCCGTGACGTGGCCTGCCCGACCGACCACCCCCACACCCGTCACCGACAGCGCCGACCAGCCGGTCACAGGTGGTTGATTTATGAGGTAACCGGTGTCATGTTGGCAATAACTTCTTACGACAGCGTCTTGAATGCCCCGCCCCCGGGGGGATGATGTGACGGTGGCGTTGCGCCGCTTGGCCCCGGGGGAACAGCTTGCCCTGGGCATGCGCACGGTCACGGTGTCGGCCCTGGTCACCCCCTATGGCAACCTGGGGGACGCCGCACCCGCCACGGTGCGCCATGCCCTATTCCGAAATGCATAGACCGACGTCCAAACCCCGCTGTCGCGCGTGGAAATTCGGGGACGGAAATGGTATCGGTACCGCACTGGGCGATTTGGTAACCGGTATCAAGTATCAATAGGGGTTGTCGATGGCGGGCACGCGCAAGGCTGAACGGCTGGATGAAGGGGATGATGAGTCCAGCCTGCTGACCGAGGGTAAGCGCGCCACCATCAACGACATCGCCCGCATCGCCAAGGTGTCGAAGAAGACGGTTTCCCGGGTCATCAACCAATCCCCCCTGGTCAGCAAGGAAACCCGCGACCGGGTGGATGCGGTGATCCAGCAGATGGGCTTCATCCCCGATCCCCAGGCACGAGGCCTGGCCTTCCGCCGGGCCTTCCTGGTCGGTCTGGTCTATGACAACCCGAACGCCCAGTTCATCGTCATGTCCCAGTACGGCATCCTGGACGGGCTGCGCGGATCGGGGTTCGAGCTGGTGCTGTATCCCTGCGACCGTGGCAGCCCGTCGCTGTTCGCCGATGTCCGCGCCTTCATCGAGCGGCAGAAGCTGGCCGCTGTCGTCCTGCTGCCGCCGGTGTCGGAGAATGAGGCGCTGGTGGAACTGCTGCGCGACATGGACTGTGCCTATGTCCGCGTCGCCTCCGCCACGCTGGATGAACCGTCGCACATGATCGCCAGCAATGACGGCATCGGCACGGCCGAAGCGGCGGAGCATCTGTACGGCCTGGGCCATCGCCGCATCGCCGTGATCAAGGGGCCGGGCGGCTACCGCTCCGCCAAGGAGCGGTTCAACGGCTTCCGCGACGCCCTGATCCGGCATGGCCACGACATCCCGCCCGATTACCAGATCGAAGGCGGGTATACGTTCGAATCCGGCATCGCCTGCGCCGAACGGCTGCTGGACATGAAGCCCCGGCCCACCGCCATCTTCTGCGGGAATGATGAGATGGCGGCCGGTGTCTACCACGTCGCCCTGCTGCGCGGCCTTCGCATCCCGGACGACCTGTCGGTGGTCGGGTTCGACGATACGCCGCTGGCCGCCCGCATGTGGCCGCCGCTGACCACCGTGCGCTGGCCGATCCGCGACATGGGCCACATGGCAGCCGAACTGGTCCTGGCCCAGATCCGGGAGGGGGAGGGGCGCCGCCGCATGCCCATGGTCGAGCCCCGCCTGACCATCCGCCGCTCCACCGCCGCCCCGAAGGACTGACACCGGCTGTGCTGAAGCGACCGTGGGTGCAGAAAAACCCCTATCCCCTTGGGGGAGAGGGAGGGACCCGCCCGGAGCGGCAGCGCAGGGTGGGAGGGTGAGGGGTTCGCACCTCCCTCGGGGAGAGAGGATCCAGCCTCCCGCGTGGCAACAGGGGGGCCATCTGCCACCCGCCCCTTCCCCACAAGAACCCGCTTGCAAACAGGAATGACACCGGTTACCTGTATCCACCGGGACATCCGCCCGACAGGGGCGGCGCGGCCGATGGGCGGGCCGCATGCAAGATCCGAAATCCATGGGAGGGCACCGATGACCACTCTGTTCGACCTTCACGGCCGTGTCGCCGTCGTCACCGGTGCCTGCACCGGCCTGGGCCAGGGCATCACATTGGCCCTGGCAGCCGCCGGGGCGGATATCGTCGCCGTGGACCGGGGCGACGTGACAGAGACGGGGGCGCTGGTGCGGGCCCAAGGCCGCCGCTTCCACGCCATCGCCGCCGACCTGACCAGCACCGCCCCGATCGCCGGGATCGTGGAGGAGGCGATCGGCACCCTGGGCGGGCTGGACATCCTGGTGAACAACGCGGGCATCATCCGCCGGGCGGATTCGGTGGACTTCAGCGAAGCGGACTGGGACGATGTGATGAACATCAACATCAAGACGGTCTTCTTCCTGTCCCAGGCGGCCGGCCGCCACATGATCGCCCAGGGCCGGGGCAAGATCATCAACATCGCCTCCATGCTCAGTTTCCAGGGCGGTATCCGGGTGCCCAGCTACACGGCGTCCAAGTCCGGTGTCGCCGGCATCACCAAGTTGCTGGCCAATGAATGGGGGGCGAAGGGGGTGAATGTGAACGCCATCGCGCCGGGTTATTTCGCCACCAACAACACCGCCGCCCTGCGCGCGGATGAAAAGCGCAACGCGGATATCCTGTCCCGCATCCCCGCCGCCCGCTGGGGTGAGCCGTCGGATCTGGGTGGGGCGGCCGTCTTCCTGGCCAGCCGCGCGTCGGACTATGTCCACGGCCATGTGCTGGCGGTGGATGGCGGCTGGCTGGCGCGGTGACCGCCGCCATGGCCGCCCCCTCCGCCGGAACCTCATCTTCCCATCCCGGATCCCGCATCGTCTGCTTCGGGGAGCTGCTGCTGCGTCTGGGGGCCCCCGACCGTGGGCTGCTGCTGCAGCGCCCATCCCTTGATGTGCATGTGGGCGGGGCGGAGGCGAATGTGGCGGTCGGCCTGTCCCGCCTGGGCCATGAGGTGGGCATGGTCAGCATCGTGCCGGACAACGCCCTGGGTGAGGCGGCCCTGGGAGAGTTGCGCAGGTATGGGGTGGACACCAGCGCCTGCCGCACCGGGCCGGGGCGGATGGGTCTGTATTTCCTGACAACCGGGGCGATCCACCGCCCGTCGGATGTGCTGTACGACCGGGCGCACAGCGCGTTCGCCCTGGCGGAAGGGGACCGGCTGGACTGGCCCGCCCTGCTGGACGGGGCCGGGTGGCTGCACCTGTCCGGCATCAACGCCGCCATCGGCCCACGCGGGGCCGCTGCCGCCCTGCGGGCCGTGGTCGCGGCGCGGGAGGCGGGGATTGCCGTCTCCTTCGACTGTAACTACCGGGCGAAGCTGTGGGCGGAATGGGGCGGGGATGCGCCGGGCATCCTGGGCAGCCTGATGTCCGGGGCGGATATCATCTTCGGCGATGCCCGGGATTTCGCCATGGTCCTGGGCCGCCGTTTCGACGGGCTGAACGCCGCCCGGGCCGCCGCCGATGCAGCGTTCGAGGCATTCCCCCACCTGCGCTGGATCGCCCAGACGGAGCGGGAGCAGGTGAGCGTGGACCACAATGTCCTGTCCGCCCGGCTGCTGACCCGATCGGGAACGGAGGTGGCGGGGCCGGTTCATGTCGCCCCCATCGTCGACCGGATCGGCGGCGGCGACGCCTTTGCCGCCGGGGTTCTGCACGGCCTGATCCGCGACCGGGGGGAGGCGGAGGCGGTGCGCACCGGTCTGGCCGCCGCCGCCCTGAAACACGGCATCCCGGGTGACTTGGCCCTGGTGTCCGCGTCGGACATCGACGGATTTCTGGCCGGGGACGGGCTGCATGTCCGCCGGTGACGGTGGCAGCGTCGGCCCCGGTTGGATAGGGCGGCGGAGGGTGCTGGCGGCCGGGATCGGGGCCGGCGTTTCGTTGGGAGTTACCGGCATCGCCCGGTCGGCCGCACCGACAGCCGGGGCCGGTGATCCGCCTGGCAATGATCCGTCAGCCGGTGATCCAATCGTGGTCACCACCCATGGGCCGGTGCGGGGCTTGCGCGATCAGGGGGTGCAGGTCTTCCGCGGGGTACGGTACGGAGCGGATACGGGGCCGGTGCGGTTCCAGGCCCCCCTGCCCCCCCGCCCCTGGACCGATGTGGCGGACGCCACCGCCGTCGGCCCCGCCTGCCCCCAGCGCGGGATGCGGGACCCTGTGTCGGAGGATTGCCTGTTCCTGAACATCTGGACGCCGGGGGCCGAAGCAGCGGCCCGGCGGCCGGTGATCGTCTATATCCATGGCGGCGGCTATGCGAGCGGGTCCGGCGCCGATCCGCTGACGGACGGGGCCCGTCTTTCGGCGGCGGGCGATGTGGTGGTGGTGACGGTGAACCACCGGCTGAACGCCTTCGGCTATGCCTATCTGGCCCGGCTGTCGCCCCGGTTCCCCGACAGCGGCAATGCCGGCATGCTGGACCTGGTGCTGGCCCTGCGCTGGGTGCGGGCGAATATCGGCGCCTTCGGCGGTGACCCGGCCTGTGTCACCCTGGTGGGCCAGTCCGGCGGCGGGGCGAAGATCGCCACCCTGATGGGCATGCCGATGGCCGCCGGCCTGTTCCACCGGGCCGTGACCATGAGCGGGCAGCAGGTGACCGCGTCGGGCCCGCTGAACGCCACGTCCCGCGCCCGGACCTTCCTGGAGGCCCTGTCCATCCCCCCCGACCGGGTGGAGGGGTTGCTGGACCTGCCCCCCGCCCGGCTGGTGGAGGGGTTGGCGGCGACCGACCCGATCCTGGGCGGCAGTCTGTATTTCGGCCCGGTTCTGGATCAGCGGAGCCTGGATCGCCATCCCTTCTGGCCGGATGCGAACCCCCTGTCGGCCCATATCCCCATGATCCTGGGCAATACACGGGATGAAACGCGGGGATTCGTGCGCAAGGCGGATGATCCCCTGTTCTCCCTGACCTGGGAGGATCTGCCCGCCCGACTGGCGGAGGGGATTCGGGTGGATATCCTGCCGGAGCATGTTGTGGCCATCTACCGCCGTCTGTATCCCACCCTCTCCCCCGCCGACATCTACTTCGCCGCCACCACGGCCGGGCGGTCCTGGCGCGGCCAGGTGATCGAGGCGGAGCTGCGGGCGGCGGCCGATTCCCCCACCTGGGTCTACCAGCTGGATTACCGCTCCCCCATCGACGGCGGGCGCTGGGGCGCCTACCACACGGGCGACATCCCGCTGCTGTTCGGGACCCAGGACGCCCCCACCTCCCGCAGCGGGACGGGGCCGGCGGCCCAGGCGGCGGGGGCGGTGCTGCAGTCGGTGATCCTGGCCTTCGCCCGCAGCGGCGACCCCGCCGTGCCTGGCCTTCCCGCCTGGCCCCAGTACCGGACGGAACGGGAGGGGGGGACCCGCGCCACGCTGATCGTGGACGCCACCCCCACCATCGCCCACGACCCCCGCGGCGACGAACGCCGCCTTTTCGCCGCAGTGCCCTATATCCAGCCGGGAACCTGATGCGGGGACGGGTGGGTCGGGTAGGCCGGATAGGTCGGATCAGCGAAGCCTAATCCGACATCCATCGATACGCAGCCCTCGTATCCCAATCACGGCCGGCCCCCTCTCCGGGAGCCGGGTGTCGGATCACGCTCCGCTCCTCCCGCCTGGGTTCCGGCCAGAAAAAATCCCCCGTACCACAGGCGGGTACGGGGGGGAGGGGAAAACGCCCTGCGGAGAGGAGGGCCTCGGGAAAAGGGAGGTGATCAGTACCGGTAGCTGGCGCCCAGGTAGAACTGCCGGCCGGTATGCTCATAGGATTCCAGGTTCTTGCGATCGGGATCGCCGACCCAGCGCTCATCGAACTGGTCGGTCAGGTTGATCGCTTCGAAGCTGACGGTGATCTGCTCCGTCACCTCATAGCTGGCGGAGAAATCCAGGTTGAAGGTGGAGGCCTTGCCGCGCAGGGCATTGCCGTTGCCGCCCGGCACGCCGGTCAGATACTCATCCCGGAACGCGCCGGAGATGCGGGCGCTGAACCCGTCCTTCTCATAATAGAGCGTCGCGTTGAAGGAGAGGGGGGAGAGGTTGACGAGCTGTTCGTCCACCGTCTGATTGGTGCCGACCACGTACTCGATCTGCGAGTCCACATAGGTCAGGTTGACGATGCCGCCGAACCCGTCGAAGGGTTCGGGCAGGAAATCGAAGGGCCGCTGCACGCTGATCTCGAACCCCTTCAGCGGGCCACCTTCGGTATTGGCATCACGTTGGACCGTGAAGACCGTGTCCGGGGTGTTGTTGCCGGACAGCAGGCTGGCCGGCTGACCGGTCTGGCTGTAGGGGATCGTTTCGGTGATCCGCTGGATGTAGGTCTTGATGTCTTTGTAGAACAGGCCAAGGCTGACCAGGGATTCCCTGTCCGGATACCATTCGAAACTGAGGTCGACGGTATTGGACTTGATCGGCTCCAGGAAGGGATTGCCGATATTCAGGGTCTGGGCGTTGTTGTTGATCGCCCCGCCTGGCGCCAAGGCTGGAAGCTGCGGGCGCGACAACACCTTGGCCGCACCGAAGCGGACGAAGACATCGTCGGTCGGCTCCAGCACCAGGTTCATGGCCGGCAGGGTGTTCGTATACTCCCGCTCCACCGTGAACAGGGCGGTGCCGGTGAATCCGGTGGAGGCCAGTTCCGTCCGGACGATGCGCACGCCCAGATCGCCGCGGAATGGCATGCCCGCCAGTTCCGTCTCGAAATCGGCCTGGAGATAGCCGCCCAGGCTCTTCTCATCGACCGAGCGGTTGGCGCCGCGCTGGTTGTCGATGGACAGGCGGAAATCGCCGAACTGGTTCACGCAGTTGCAGTAGATGCCCAGGATATCGGCCACCCGCGCGATGGAGGGGACGACGAAGCTGCTGGGCGTTCCCTCCGGCATGCCTAGGTTGCGGCCGAAGCCGGTGACCAGTTCGGAGATGTCGGCGACCGTCACGCCGGCGGGCAGGGCCACGGCGGCTTCCGTCTGGGTCGGCCCACCGAAGGGATTGACCGTGGCGAAGCGACGGAACTCCTCCGTATCGAAGGTGTAATCCTTGTAGGTCACGCCGCTTTTCAGCGTGAGCCATTCGTTCGTTTCCCATTCCAGGTCGCCGCGATATGTCGCGAAGGTGTTTTCGGTCTTGTTCGGCCGCATCCGGATCAGGGAAGCGTCGCCCACCACCGGCCCGTTGTTCACCAGCCGGTTGGACGGGCTGAACACGTAATTGGCAGGATTGGTGACGTCGAAGCCGTAATCGAAGAACGGAAGGTTTGGATCGCTGAAATCGTAACGGTAGTTCTGGACGTTGTAGCGCTCCAGCGACAGGGTCGTCTGGACCGGGTTGTCCTGGACCGATTTCGACCAGCCGGCCACGCCGCGGAAGGTCAGCGTCTCCGTCAGTTCCTGTTCCAGACCGATGGAATACTGGGTGAATTCCGTTTCCAGCTCATCGATGCGCTGTTCGGTGCGGACATCGACACCGTTGAAGGTGCCGGCCACCAGGTTGCCCCGGTCATCGATGCGGGGGTTGATCACCGATGTCTGGGCATTGCCGCCGGCGGCGGCGTTGCGGCTGAAGGAAATGACCTCCAGGTATTCCTCCTGCCGGGTGCCGTCCAGATTGGCGTAGAGCACGTCCAGGTCGATCTGGGTGCCTTCCCAGGGGCGGATCTGGATGGCGCCGGTGGCACCCAGCCGGTCCTGGTCATAGGTCAGGCGGCCATAGCGGGGAATGCGCGGGTGCCAGGCATTGTTTGCGGGAAGGGTGGCGGCCCCGGCAAAGGGCCCGGCGGAATTGCCGGCGATGGCCGGATTTTCCCACCGGCCGGTGCTCGACCCCTCCTCCAGCGTGTTGCGCTTGGTATAGGCGACAGAGGCGAGGACACCGATCTTGTCGTCCAGGAAGGTGTCGCTGATCAGAAGGGTGCCGCGGGGGTCCTTTTCCTTCGACAGGTCGTTGTAACCGATCTGGCCGGAGGTGGCGAAGACGAAGTCGTCATAGTTGAAGGGGCGGGCGGTCTGCAGGTCCACCGTGGCGCCCAGCGACCCCTCCTCCACCTCCGCCGACTGGGATTTGCGGACGGTCAGGCTGCTGAAAAGCTCGGATGCGAAGACATTGAAGTCGAAGCCGCGGCCGCGGTTGGCACCACCCGATCCATCCTTGCCGCCAGTGGTGGCCAGCGCCTCCAGCCCGTTCAGGCGGACGCGGGTGAAATCGGCGGACAGGCCGCGCACGGTGATGGACCGCCCCTCGCCCCCGTCCCGGTCGATGGCGACACCGGGCACGCGCTGAAGGGATTCGGCCAGGTTCAGGTCGGGGAAATCGGCGATATCCTCGGCATTGATCACATCGACCACGCCGGTGGCATTGCGCTTGGCGTTCAGGGCGGACAGAAGGCTGCCGCGGAAGCCGGTGATGATGATCTCTTCCAGCAGGGTCTCACCCTCGGCAGCCGGGGCCGCCTGGGCGACCTGGCTTTCCGCCGGGGACTGCGCGGGCCCGCGCGGCGCCGGGGACGGCACGATTGGCGATGGTTCCGACGCGGGCGCGACATTGGTCTGCGCAGCCGCCCCATTCAACGCCATGCCGAGAACGATCGTCGAGGCGCCAAGCGCCAGCAACCCCCGCAGGGGCCCCGCTGTCTTCTTCATGTTATCCTCCCGCGATTCTTCTATCGTGGCTTGGCCGCGCCTGCGCTCCCCCAAGGGGATAGCCCATACGAACGGTCATACCCGGCCACCGATGACACCGGTGACACGACTATAGAATTCCATAATGACACCGGTGACAAGCCCAAATTTTCCAGCCGGATCGAAATTCCACGCCCCCCGGCCGGACCAGCCCGCCCGACAAAGGCCCAGGCAGCGCCGGGACTGGACGGTAAGCCTTCGAAGCATGGCGGACACCACGACCGGAAATCATTGGTAGCTGCCGTCCCACCCCGTGGACATCTAGTCCGCAACACTGGCCTGTGGCGCCCCTTTACGACACCGGTGTCAATGGCGTAGACAAGGGCGAAAGCCGGATGGATGACGGATCGGGGAGGGCGGGATGATGGCGCATAGAGGGGGGCCGACCGCATGGATGGCGGCATGTTTGGCGACCGGGATCATCGCCGCCCTGACGACCACCGGCGACGCGGCAACATCGACTGCGGACGGGGCCGGCGGCGCGGGCGGCGCAACACCGGTCATACCCGCCTTTCCGGGCGCTGAGGGGTTCGGGGCCACATCCCTCGGCGGGCGGGGCGGAGCCGTCTTCACCGTCACCAGTCTGGCCGATTCAGGCCCCGGCAGCCTGCGCGAAGCGGTGGAGGCGACGGGCCCGCGCACCGTGGTCTTCGCCGTGTCGGGCACGATCCGGCTGGAAAGGCCACTGCGCATCCGCAACGGCCGGATCACCATCGCCGGCCAGACCGCCCCGGGCGACGGCATCACCTTGCGCGACCAGCCCCTGGTGATCACGGGCGATGACGTGGTGATCCGCTACATCCGCTCCCGCCTGGGCGATGAAAGCAGGGTGGAGGCGGATGCCGTCAGCATCGACCGCGGCCACCGCATCATCCTGGACCATGTCTCCGCCAGTTGGTCGGTGGATGAGACCCTGTCCGTGTCCAACCGGTCGAAGACAGGCCTGGCGGAGCTGGATATGGTCACCGTCCAATGGAGCCTGATCGCCGAATCCCTGACCCGGTCCCACCATGCCAAGGGCGCCCATGGCTATGGCAGCCTGGTCCGCGGGTCCCACGGGGCGCGCTACTCCTTCCACCACAACCTCTGGGCCCATCATTCGGCCCGTATGCCCCGGCCCGGCAACTTCGAGGAGGATGGGGATGCGGCCGGCCTGACCGCCGATTTCCGCAACAACGTCTTCTATGACTGGGGCGGCAAGGAATCGGGCTACAACGACGATAAGCAGGCTGTCTCCCGCTACAATTTCATCGCCAATGCCTATATCCCCGGCCCGTCCAGCCGGGGCCGGATGGCCTTCAAGGAGCGGAGTGCGGGGGCGCAGTCCCATTTCGCGGAGAACAGCATGGACGGGACGGTCCCGACCGATCCCTGGTCCCTGCTGGGCCCCGCCCCCGCCCCGACCAACCGCCTGCCCAAGCCGGTGGAGACCGCACCGGTGACGACCGAGAGTGCCGCCCAGGCGGTGGAGCGGGTGCTGGCCCATGCCGGTGCCTCCCACCCCCGCGACGCGGTGGATGGCCGTATCGTTACCCAGGTCCGGGACCGCACCGGCCGCCTGATCGACAGCCAGCGGGAGGTGGGCGGTTGGCCCGATCTCACCAGCACCCCGGCACCGACGGACAGCGACGGCGACGGCATGCCCGATGCCTATGAGTCCGCCCGCGGCCTGAACCCCGCCGATCCGACGGATGGGGCCTTGGACGGAGACGGCGACGGCTACACCCATCTGGAGGATTACCTGAATTCCCTGGTTCCGGACCGCCGCCGGGCGGAAGCCCCCTGACCCTAAGTGCGTACGTGCAGCGACTCAGCCGACAACAGACTAACTTTTGTCGGCATCGCTGCCCTAGGCCGCCGCCGGAACCGGGGAAGCCGTATCGGCACCGAAGCCGCGGGCGGTGCGGACGGCGGCGTCCAGCCGGTCGCGCAGGTCCCGCCCGCGGGCGGTCAGGCGGATGACGCGCAGGCGCCCATCCCCGCTCCACCCCACCCGCTCCACCAGCCCCTGCCCGCTCCCGTCCGGGGCGGACAGGCGGTCCACCGCGCGGGAGACGGTGTGCTGCCCGGCCTTCAGCAGCCAGGCCAGTTCGGACTGGCAGATCCCCTCATTCTCACAGATCAGGGTGAAGGTGATGGCCGTGGTCAGGGTCATCAGCGGGTCCGCCGCCTGAAGCCGGCACAGCAGGGCCAGCGCGGTCCCCGGTTCGCGGGCCGGGGCCATCATCCGGCGACCCCGGCATAGGGCCGCAGGTTGCCGGTCAGGGCAGGCATGGCCCCGCCGGCCCGGATCGGGCCGTCCATGGCCCCAGGTGCCACCATGGGCGCCACGCCGCCGCGGGCCCGCAGCTCCTTGATCGCCAGCACCGCCGCCGGATAGCGGGCGCGGACCTGGTCCAGGATCTCCGTCAGGCGCTGCTGGTGATCGCCCGCATCGACGAAGCTTTCCGTCGTCAGGTCGATGGTGATGGTGGCCCGCAGGCTCATCCTTCCGTCACGCATGGTTCCGCCCCCTCCTGTCTTGCGATGCTTGCGCGATGGCCCCTGCTGCCGGGTGATCGGCGGCCGGGGCACGGGCAGACAGTTGCAGATCGGGCAAGCACCCGTCCTGATGAAGGACCGAGGGAGGGCCGATCATTGCCCGTCGGCGGCGATGGTGCGCCGATGACGGGCCGATGAAGTCCCGATGGCGGGCCTCCAGGCCGTCAGAACCGGGCTGCGGGCATGGAAAAGGGGCGGCGGATCGCTCCGCCGCCCCCGGGTTCGGGACCATCAGAACTTGATGGTGGCGCCGACCGTGACGAACCGGCCGACCACGTCATAGGTCTGCGGGAAGGTGTTGCCGCTGTTCTGCGCCGTGTTGCCCGCCCCCTGGCCGACGAAGGGGAATTCCTTGTCGAACAGGTTGCTGACCGTCAGGTTCAGGCTCACCATCTCCGACTGGCGCCAGCCAAGGGCGAGATCGAAGTAGTCATAGGCCTCGATCTTGCGGAACCGCTCCAGCAGCACGGGGCCGATGGGTTCGGCCACCATCTCCCCGATGTGGCGCCAGGTCAGGCCCACGTCGAAATCCTCATACTGCCAGGTGCTGCGCAGGGTACACTTGTACTCCGGGATCGGGCCGTTGAAGTTGGTGCCGCAGGCGGAGCTGTAGAAGCCCAGGCAGTCCCGGTTGATGGAGGTCGGGGTCGCCTGATACTCGACCACATTGTTCCTGGTGCCCTTGAAGCTGAACAGCAGGCTGCCGAAATCCGGCAGGCCAAGGTCGACCAGATCGACATTGTAATCGACGTTCAGGTCGATGCCCTTCAGGTTGTAGACACCCAGGTTCGACAGGGCGAGGGAGACCCCGCGGGCATCGTTGCCGTTCAGGGTTCCTGTGTTCGGGTTGCGGCCGACCAGCGCGCAGTTGGCGTTGAAGGCGAAGCCCGGGTTGGCGGCGGCGCTATAGCAAGCGCCCATGATGTCGGCCACCGCGGGCGTGCCGATGGCACCGGTCAGGCGCACCTGGAAGTAATCCACCGTCACGGTCAGGTCATCGACCCAGCGGGGCTGCAGGACGACACCGGCGGTGAAGGTCCGCCCCACTTCCGGGTCCAGGTCCAGGTTGCCACCGGACAGGATATTGACCTGGGAGGAGGAAGGGGCGGCCACATTGCCGATGGCGGCCACCGGCACGCCGGTCAGGCGGCACAGGTTGGACAGGGTGCCGGCCGTATTCGCCTGGGCCTGGTTGATGTTGGCCCCCTGGCAGGGATCGGTGGCAAGGTTGCTGAGGCCGGTGACCAGCGGCGCGTACAGCTCGTTGATGGACGGGGCGCGGGTCGCCTTCTGGTACATGGTCCGCACCCGGATATCCGGGATCGGGCTCCAATCGCCGCCGATCTTGTAGGTGCTGTACTCGCTCTCGCTCAGCGCCTCGAACTGGGTCAGGCGGAAGCCCGCCTCCAGGTTCAGCTGGTCGACGAAGGGAACGTCGCTGACCAGCGGCGCGATCATCTCCGCATAGTATTCATGCAGGTCCACCTTGCCGCGGCGGTCCGGCGTCGGCGCCCCGGTGCCCAGCACCTCGCCCAGGATCTGGGACGGGCCGTCGGACTTGTTGAAGGCTTCCATCGTCCGCCATTCGGTGCCGAAGGCCACACCGATGGGATCGCCGGTCAGCGGGCTGCGGATTTTGCCCAGGTCGCCGGAGACGCTGGCCGACATCACCTCCATCTCCACCGTCTGGTTCAGCAGGGAATCCAGGTTGATGAAGGATACCATCGCCGGGGTCAGCGACCCTTCCGGCCCGAACAGGTTCACCGGGACGCAACCATTCGCCGTGTTGGTGCAGCTTGTCGTGTTCAAGGCGCGCAGGGCCTGCTGCACCTTGCTGTTGGAGCCCCAGTTCACCCGCGTCTGGGTCTGTTCGGACTTGCCGTAGGTGTAATAGGCATCATAGCTCCAGCCCTCCAGCAGATCGGCGAAGTCGCCGCGCACGCCCGTGGTGATCTGGTACAGCTGGTTGGCGAAGGCGTTCAGGCGGGG
>JBJOKR010000066.1:0-21481 GCA_046045995.1 Pseudomonadota bacterium
CGGGCTTTCGCCCTTGCCCGACCTGCAAATCTCCGAAAACCGACAATTCCCGCCCCCGCGCAAAAGAAAACGGCCACCGCGGGGGGCAGGGTGCGGTGGCCGTTGATGCGTCCAGCCGGGGCGGGCTGGAAGGATCGGGGGAGACCGCCCGTCCGGTCCGGCGGGGGTGGCGCCGGAGCGGCAGGGGGCCCGCATCCCGGAAAGCGATCCCGGGACGCTGGGCGTGGTCGATGCCCGATCCTGGCGCCCAGAAAACCAGGGCCGCATGTCCGAAATGGCGCGGGATCATGGCAAGATTGTGATCACCCGCGGCGCCATCCCAAGCCGCTCCCGACGCCCACCCCAGGCGGGGCGATGCAGCGCTGCAACACCTTGGCGCGCGCAGGCTTTTCCGGTCCCGGAAAACCGGTCCCCTGGGGTGCTGAGCATGCAAGGCCTGTCGAAAAAAAATCACTTGGGGATGGGGGGGCCTTGCCCTATATAGCGGATCAGTCGCAGCGCACGTGCCTATGGCCCCCACTCCCGTCCCCCGCGCGACAGCAGCAGGGACGGCGCCGTCAGCCCGGTGGGGTTATGCAACGACGTAACGCGTACCCCCCGACCGTCCCTTAAGCAAGGCGGCGTATTGGAGGCTACGATGGTTGATGTTGTTGTCGGTGGGCCAGCCGCGCCCGCCTGGATTTGTTCCTTCCAAACCACCCCGTCCAATCAGATTTCGGCAGCAGGCAGTATCGCCTGTATGTGAGCCGTTCGGGCCCGCCGACCATCGGCCTGCTTGAACGGAACCGGGCATTTTGCCCGGCTGGACCCCTTTTCGCCCCACATCCCCTGAACGCCCTGCCGCCTCGGAGTCTGCCATGACCGAGAAGATCGCCCGATTCTTCACTGAAACCGCCCCCGCCACCCCCTGCCTGATCGTCGACCTGGATGTGGTGGCCGATAACTACGCCAAGCTGCATGGCGCCCTGCCCGATGCCCGGATCTTCTACGCCGTGAAGGCGAATCCGGCGCCGGAGATCCTGCGCCTGCTGGTGGAGGCCGGGTCCTGCTTCGACACCGCGTCGGTGCCGGAGATCATGGACTGCCTGGATGCCGGCGCCACGCCGGACCGGATCAGCTTCGGCAACACCATCAAAAAGGCGGGCGACATCCGCCGCGCGCACGAACTTGGCATCCGCCTGTTCGCCTTCGACAGCATCGAGGAGCTGGAGAAGATCGCGGCCAACGCCCCCGGTGCGCGTGTCTTCTGCCGCATCCTGACCTCCGGCGAAGGGGCCGACTGGCCGCTGTCCCGCAAGTTCGGCTGCGAGCCGGGCATGGCCCGCGACCTGCTGCTGACCGCCGCGTCGCTGGATGTGGAGCCCTATGGCGTGTCGTTCCATGTGGGCAGCCAGCAGCGCGATGTCGGCCAGTGGGACACGGCGCTGGCCACCGCCGCCAGCATCTTCCGCGATCTGGAGGAGAAGGGCGTTGTGTTGAAGATGGTCAACATGGGCGGCGGTTTCCCCACCCGCTACCTGAAGGATGTACCGACGTCGGAGGCCTATGGCCGCGCCATCGACGACAGCCTGCGCCGCCATTTCGGCAACCGCCTGCCCGAAACCATCATCGAGCCGGGCCGGGGCATGGTCGGCAATGCCGGTGTGATCCATTCGGAGGTGGTGCTGATCTCCCGCAAGTCCGCCAATGACGAGCGTCCCTGGGTGTACCTGGACATCGGCAAGTTCGGCGGTCTGGCGGAAACCATGGACGAGGCGATCCAGTACCCGATCACCACCGCCCATGACGGGGGGGAAACCCAGTCCGTCATCATCGCCGGCCCCACCTGCGACAGCGCCGATGTGCTGTATGAGAAGTCCGACTACCGGCTTCCGGTGGCCCTGCGCATCGGCGATACGGTGGCGATCCAGGCGACGGGTGCCTACACCACCACCTATGCCGCGGTGAACTTCAACGGCTTCGCCCCGCTGAAGGCCTATTACATCTGACCCGCGATTCCCCCTAGGGGGGGAAGTTCGGCGATCACCCTTCCGGGCCCGTACGCCAGCCGTGCGGGCCCGATTGCGTCTCTGGACATGGATGCTTGAATCCCCTGTCGCCCAAGGGTTGGGCAAGATCATTCCCGGAAGCGCCCGATTCGCGGGCAGGTCCATGGCCGGGGTGCCCCAAACAGGGAATCCGGGGTGGTGGAGGGGGCGGAATGGCAGGATCTGGCACACCGCCAGCCCCGATAGGCGACTTGGCACCGGACTTGCGTGTCCTGCTGCACCGCACAGTCAATCAGGGACCGGCGGCAGGCTCTCCGCCCGCGGCAGAGGCCCGGCCGTGCCATTGCCCCTATGCAAGGGATCGATGCAACTGCGTTATCTTTCTGCAACACTCTGTGCAAAATGGGACGGATCAAGGGCTGTCACGAAAGTGTTGCGCTTGAATTCAGGGGTGTCTCTGCGGCTGACTGTGGGGCGATCGTGGTGCGACGGCGATCATTGCACTGCACCATCAAACACCGATAAGCCTCGAATAAGGAGTGGTTCAATGCGTTTCCCCCGGTTGCTCGCCTCCACGGCCGTGGCCGCCCTCATCCTGGGCGCCTCCGGTTCCGCTTCCGCGCAGAACATTCCGTTCGACCTCACCGCCACGGCGACGGTGACCAGCGACTACCTTTTCCGCGGCATCTCCCAGACCGACGGCGACCCCGCCTTCCAGGCCAGCCTCGAGGCCGGTCATGAGAGCGGCTTCTTCGTCGGCATCTGGGGCTCCAATGTGGAGTTCGCGGGCAGCGACGCCGATTACGAGGTCGACCTCTACGCCGGCTACGCCAATGAGATCGGCGATTTCTCCTACACCGCCAAGGCGCTGTACTATCTCTATCCGGGCGCCAGCGGTGAGGACCTGGACTATGTCGAGGTCGGTGTCGACCTGGCCTATACGGTCGCTTGGGCCACCTATGGCGTTTCCGCGTACTGGACCCCGGATTATTCCGGCAACACGGGCGATGCCTGGTATCTGGCCTACAGCACGGACGTGGCCCTGTCCGAGCAGTTCACGTTCTCCGTGGGCGTGGGCTGGAACGGGTTCGAGGAAGGCGACCACTACCTGAACAGCACCGTCGGTCTCGCCTACAGCTATGAGGACTGGGTGGTGGACGTCACCTACTCCCTGACCGATCGCGACGCCACCCCGAACAAGTGGGTGCTGACTGTCTCCAAGTCCTTCTGATCCGGCCGGGTTCCGGGCCGGGGCCGCCATCGCGGTTCCGGCGCCGGTCCACCAGCCCTTCAGGATTGATCAAGCGGCCGGTACCCAGGGGTGCCGGCCGTTTTCGTTCCGCGCAGGCCCATGCCGACCCGCCAGGATGCAAGGACGGCTAAAAACGCCCATAGGCGGCCAGGAAGCAGCCGAACAGGGCCACGGCCGCCTGCTCCGCCGCCGGCACCTCTCCGTCCGGGAGCCGGTTCAGCCTGGCTTTCAGGGTCCGCCAGCGGTCGCCCACCCGCTCCCCCTGCCCGGCATGGAAATGGGTGAAGTCCGCCGCCCCCGGCCCCAGCCTGTCGGCGATATGCCGGGCGATGACGCTGCCGCCCAGCAGCGACCCCTCCAGCACATAAAGCACGCCCAGCACCGTGCCCCGATCCCGTGGCAGCCGGTCCAGGGCTGCCGCCACCGCCGGGGTTCTGTCCGGGGGCATGACGGGGATGGAATGTCCCGCCGCCGCCCGGAGCACCGCCAGATCGGACCGCAGGGCGGCGCTGCGCCGGCCGATCGCAGGATCCCCCTCCCCCGACGCGGTGCATGCGGCCTCCAGCCACGCCTCCACCGGGGCGATGACGGCCAGGGTCCGGGCCAGGAAGGCGGCATAGGCTCCCCGGTCCACTGTCGCAGCCAGGATGCGGGCCGATGCCCCCGTCGCCTCCACCCCGTCATGCAGGGAGCGGGTGGCAAGACGCAGGCGCTCCAGGGCCGACAGATGGGGCATGGTCGTGTCGGCGGGGACGGTGGGCATCATCGGTCCCGCCTTTCCATCGCGGTCGGGGCAGGGTCGCCACCCGCATCCTGGCGCCGCAGGCCCGGGCTGTTAAGTATCCGAAAGGTCACATCCGCCCGGCGGCGCGGAGCCCATCGACCATGGCAAAGGCGATGCCGTCGGTGACGGCCCCCCCGACGGTCCGGGAGGTGGCAGGACCGGCCCTGGCCGGGGGCACCATGAGAAAGGCCGGCAGGGTCGCCCCCACCGGCCTTCGTCGTTCGTTCCGGTATCGGAATGAGCCGTGGCGGGGTTACTCCGCCGCCGCCTTCTCACCCGCCAGGCCGCGCAGCACGTATTGCAGGATGCCGCCGTGCTTGTAGTAGTCGACCTCGTCCAGGGTATCGATGCGGCAGAGCAGGTCCACGGTATCCACCGTGCCGTCGGCCCGCGTGATGGTCATGGTCAGGTCCATGCGCGGCTTCAGGCCGGCTTCGACACCGGTGATGTCGAAGGTTTCCGTCCCGTCCAGCTTCAGGCTCTGGCGGTTGGTGCCCGGCTTGAACTGGAGGGCGAGGATACCCATGCCCACCAGGTTGGAGCGGTGGATGCGCTCGAAGCTTTCCGCCACCACGGCCTTGACGCCCAGCAGGCGGGTTCCCTTGGCCGCCCAGTCGCGCGACGAGCCGGTGCCGTATTCCTGGCCGGCGATCACCACCAGGGGCGTGCCGTCGGCCTGGTACCGCATGGCGGCGTCGTAGATGGGCATCACCTCGCCCGTGGGCACATACTTGGTCACGCCACCTTCAACACCCGGCACCATTTCGTTCTTGATGCGGATATTGGCGAAGGTGCCCCGCATCATGACCTCATGGTTGCCGCGGCGGGCACCATAGCTGTTGAAGTCGTCGGGGCGAACCTGATAGCCCAGCAGGTATTCACCGGCGGGGCTGGCCTTCTTGATGTTGCCGGCGGGGCTGATGTGGTCGGTGGTGATGCTGTCGCCCAGCACCGCCAGGGCCCGGGCGCCTCTCACGTCGGACACGGCGTCCGGCGTCATGGTGATGCCCTGGAACAGGGGAGGCAGCTTCACATAGGTGGAGTTGTCCTGCCACTTGTAGGTCTCACCCTCCGCCGTCTCGATGCCCTGCCACTGGGTCGGGCCCTGGAAGACGTTGGCGTAGCGGGACTTGAACATCTCCGGCGTCAGGTACTGGCGGATCGTGTCCTCGATCTCCTGGTTGGACGGCCAGATGTCCTTCAGGAACACGTCCTTGCCGTCCGGCGTCTGGGCGATCGGCTCACGGGTCAGGTCCAGGTGCATGGTGCCGGCGATGGCATAGGCCACGACCAGCGGCGGGGAGGCGAGGTAGTTCGCGCGCACCTGCGGGTTCACGCGGCCTTCGAAGTTGCGGTTGCCGGACAGGACGCTGGCGACCGTCAGCTTGCCTTCATCCACCGCGTCGGCGATGGCGGGCGGCAGGGGACCGGAATTGCCGATGCAGGTGGTGCAGCCATAGCCGACCAGGTTGAAGCCCAGCTTGTCCAGATCCGCCTGGAGCCCGGCCGCCACCAGATAGTCGGTGACGACCTGGGACCCGGGGGCGAGCGAGGTCTTCACCCACGGCTTGCGCGTCAGGCCCAGGGCCGCCGCCTTGCGCGCCACCAGACCGGCGGCGACCAGCACCGACGGGTTGGAGGTGTTGGTGCAGGACGTGATGGCCGCGATCACCACATGGCCATGGTCCACGTTGTAATCGGTGCCCTTCACCGCGACCGGCTGGCTGTTCGGCCGGCCCGCCACATCGGTGGCCAGGAACTTGCCGAAATCGGTGGCGGCGTTGGACAGCTGCACCCGGTCCTGCGGGCGCTTCGGCCCGGCCAGCGAGCTGTCGACCGTGCCCAGATCCAACTCCAGCGTATCGGTGAAGACCGGATCGGCCGCCCCGGCTTCCAGCCACATGCCCTGGGCCTTGGCATAGGCCTCCACCAGGGCGACGCGGTTGGCATCACGGCCGGTGAATTCCAGGAAGCGGATGGTCTCCGCATCGATGGGGAAGATGCCGCAGGTCGCACCGTATTCGGGGGCCATGTTGGCGATGGTGGCGCGGTCGGCGAGCGTCAGGTTCTGGACGCCGGGGCCGTAGAACTCCACGAACTTGCCGACCACCTTCTTGGCGCGCAGCATCTGGGTGACTGTCAGCACCAGATCGGTGGCGGTCGCCCCTTCCTTCAGCCGGCCGGTCAGCTTGAAGCCCACGACCTCCGGGATCAGCATGGAGATGGGCTGGCCCAGCATGGCCGCCTCCGCCTCGATGCCGCCGACACCCCAGCCCAGCACGGCCAGGCCGTTCACCATGGTGGTGTGGCTGTCGGTGCCGACCAGCGTGTCCGGATAGGCCACCGTGGCGCCATGCTGGTCACGGTCGGTCCAGACGGTCTGGGCCAGGTATTCCAGGTTCACCTGGTGGCAGATGCCGGTGCCGGGCGGCACGACGCGGAAATTGTCGAAGGCCTTCTGGCCCCAGCGCAGGAAGGCATAACGCTCCCCGTTGCGCTGGAATTCCAGATCCACATTCTCCTCGAACGCCTTGGGCGTGCCGAAGGCGTCCACCATCACGGAATGGTCGATGACCAGATCGCAGGGGGTCAGCGGGTTGATCTTCTGCGGGTCGCCCTTCAGGTCGGCCATGGCCTCCCGCATGGCGGCCAGATCGCAGACGGCCGGAACACCGGTGAAATCCTGCATCAGCACGCGGGCGGGGCGATAGGCGATCTCCCGGTCGGACTTGCGGTCCTTCAGCCACTCGGCGACGGCCTTCACGTCCTCCACGGTCACCGTGCGCCCATCCTCGAAGCGCAGCAGGTTCTCCAGCAGCACCTTCATGGAGAAGGGCAGACGGGACAGGTCGCCCAGCGTCTTCTCCGCCTCCGGGATGCTGAAATAATCGTAGCTCTTGCCGCCGACGCTCAGGGTCTGGCGGGTCTTCAGGCTGTCTTGGCCGGTGATCGTGGACACGGGGGGGACTCCTCCATCGGGGTCTGATCGCCACCGGGGATGACGGCCCAAGGGCCCAGCGGAATCCCGGCTCCAGCGTCCGGGGCGCAGGGAACTTGCGCCGGGTGGCATGTCGCGGCCCGGTTTAGCGCTTTTTCAGTGACGGATCAAATGCGACGGGATCGTCGATCCAGTAAAGCGGCACAAGGCTGGTCATCGCTGGTCATCGATCCAGGTCGGACGTAATTTCAGGCGATGGTGTTGCCGGGTGCCGTCCCGATCTCATCCGGCGGAAACGGGAAACCGGTTCCCATCAGCGCTTCGAACAGCAATGCCACCGAGTTGGGCGAATGGACATCGTAGCGCAGGGAACTGAAGACGTAGCTGGTGAGCCGGTGAACCTTCTTTTTGGCCTGCTGGCGCAGAGAATTGAATTCCTCGCTCGCAGCAGCCGCTTCTTTCTCTGTCAGGGTCAAAACATAGCGCCGTAACCGCTCGCGCTCAGCGCGAACGATTATTGATTGCGCCACATAGAGCGCGGCATATTCGTTGATCAGAACCGGAACATTGACCGAACTACCGAAAATCTGCCGAATATGCGACTCGTCGTAACCAATTTTAGCAATATCGAGAGCATGCTTGACAAAATTTGAGCTCGCAAGCCGCAGCGGCTTCATCCGTGTTATCCAAAAGGCCAAATGACCAGCTTCTTTAAAGTAATTAGGCAACTCTACCGGCCCCTCGGGATCACCGTTCAGTCGCTCTCCACTCATATTGTATTCGCGCAGCGTCACCGAGGCCCGCATAGCAACCTCGTGAACCAGCGCGCCATCTCGAAACATTCTAAACTGAGCATACTCCTGACTGAAGCGCCTCGCTGCTGCATCAATGAGTGCCTTCAACTCATCAAAGTGTATGTCTTTGCGCTGCGACATGTCGTGTTTTTCAACCTTGCAGGAATTACGTAAAAAAAGACCCGCCGGAACGCATCCCGACGGGCCATATCAGTGCTGGGCTGTTAACCCTGTACGGCAGCCTTGGCGAAATGGGCGAAATCATCGTCCAGGTCAGCATCCACGGTACCGGATTCCAGCTTCGTCGCCGCCTCCACCACCCCCACAAAATGACGGGAGTTGCTGAAGGGCGACAGGACCCGCCGCATGGCGACCTCGGACAGACCCTGATCATTGACGCAGATCAGATTGCTGTCTGCACCTTCCTGACCAGCCTGCGTCGTCGACTCTGCCATGTTCATTCCAATCATCCAGGTACATTTGTCGGGGCCGTCTCCGCATGAGAGAGCCTCATAAACCGATATCTAAATGAATTGGCGACATAACGCAAGGCCGTAAATTGCATTGGTCGAACTTATCAACAATCCAGTGGGAAGGGTATCATAAAGTTTCCCAGGTGGCGCAACTTGAATACAACAAGGCGCATCGGCGCTAGGGGTGATTTGCAAGTATAATCATTACGTGCTTTCTTCGGATCGCTACGCCTTCTTGGACCCGTGGCTCCAGCCGGTTCGTGCGGCTTAACCCGGTCCGGATTCCCGCCCAGTCCGCATGGCTTGTCTGCACAGCCTGCGCGCAGGCCAGACCACAGCAAAACCAGGGTCAAAGAATCCTCAGAAACTTTCGATTCCGGCGAAAATCCGCCGGTTCCATTGCGCCATTTCCGCTGATCCGGCTAATTATCATGCTTTCACCGGGGCACGGTTGACAGGCCCTCCATTTTCACAGAAACGTCATCGCGGCCGAGCGGGTTGCGCCCCGGGAATGGCTCAAATGTGCGAATAGCCGGGGTGCGCGAGGGAGGGGTTCCGTCGAATGTTGTCTTATGCCGTCCGGCGCCTGCTGGAGGCGATCCCCACGCTGCTGGTGATCGTGGCCCTGGCGTTCTTCCTGATGCATTCCGCCCCCGGCGGCCCGTTCGACAGCGAGCGTGTGCTGCCGCCGGAGATCGAGGCGAACCTGAAGGCCGCCTATAACCTGGACAAGCCGGTCTGGCAGCAGTTCTTCCTTTACCTCGGCAGCGCCATCCAGGGGGATTTCGGCCCGTCCTTCACATACAAGGACTTCACGGTGGCCGAGCTTCTGGCGACCGGCTTCCCCGTTTCCATGCGTCTTGGCCTGACCGCCATCCTGCTGGCCGTCATTGTCGGCTGCACGATGGGCATCGTCGCCGCCATGCGCCAGAACTCCTCCGTCGATTACGGGGTGATGAGCTTCGCCATGGTGGGTATCACGATCCCGAACTTCGTGATGGCACCGCTGCTGACCCTGATCTTCGGCATCTATCTGGGCCTGCTGCCGGTGGCGGCATGGAAGGAGCCGTACTGGCTGCACATGATCCTGCCGGTGACCGCACTGGCCCTGCCGCAGATCGCCATCATCAGCCGCCTGACCCGCGGCGGCATGATCGAGGTGCTGCGGTCCAACTTCGTCCGCACCGCCCATGCCAAGGGCCTGCCGGAACGGCTGATCATCGTGCGCCACACCCTGCGCGCGGCCCTGCTGCCCGTCGTGTCCTATCTGGGGCCGGCGATCGCGGGTCTGGTCACCGGCTC
Source organism: Pseudomonadota bacterium (assembly GCA_046045995.1). Lineage (GTDB taxonomy): Bacteria > Pseudomonadota > Alphaproteobacteria > Azospirillales > Azospirillaceae > Indioceanicola. The sequence goes on from JBJOKR010000066.1 coordinate 9,532, forward strand.
CGTCGTGATCGAGCAGATCTTCCAGCTGCCGGGCATCGGCCGTTACTTCGTCCAGGGCGCGATCAACCGCGACTACACGCTGGTGATGGGCACGGTCATCACCTACGGCACGCTGATCGTCTTCATGAACCTGCTGGTGGATCTGGTTTACGGCGTGCTGGACCCGCGTGTCCGCTTCGACTGACCCGGGGAAGGGCGATGCCGACTGTTCGACGTTTCGCCGGCTGTCGGATCGCCGTTTACCCGCGGGAGCATGGAGTTCCCCATTTCCACCTTGAAAGTCCGGAAGCGGCGGTCGTGGTGGAGATTGCGACGTTGAGGGTGCTGCACGGCGATGCCCGCAAGTATCCTGAGGCCATGGACTGGGCGGCTCGTCACAAGGACGTTCTGATGGGATACTGGACGGCGCTGAACGGACGGGAGTGAGGATCATGGCGCACCCGAGGATCACTGCGGTGACGGCACTTTCGGGATACCGACTGCGGGTGTCCTGGGAGGATGGGCGCGATAGCGTGGTCGATGTGTCGGATTTTGTGAGCCGGTTCGTTGTGTTCGCTCCACTGCGGGACGATCCGGCCGCTTTTGGAAAGGTCCGCGTCGGTGACTGGGGATGGTCTGTCCATTGGACGGACCTGATGGAACTGCCGGCGGATACGTTGTGGGAGCGTTCACAGGCGTTGGCGGCGGAATGACGGCGCCTTGGGAGTGAAGGGACCGATGGCACAGTTGACCGTACGGGGCGACGGCTCCGAGATGATGACGAAGGCGGCGACGGAGATCCAGGGGCGCTCCCTGTGGGACGATGCGCGCCGGCGCCTGTTCGCCAACAAGATGGCGGTGGGCAGCATGATCGTGCTGGGGATCATCGGCCTGCTGGCGATCTTCGCCGATGTGCTGTCGCCCCATGATTACGATGCTGTCTACTGGGACCGCATGGCCATCCCGCCGACGTGGGAGGGTTTCCACATCTTCGGCACGGACAGCAACGGCCGCGACCTGTTCATCCGCACGCTCTACGGTGCCCGGGTGTCCCTGATGGTGGGTATCGTCACCACCCTGGTGGCGCTGGTCATCGGCGTCACCTACGGGGCCATCGCCGGCTATGTGGTTGGCCGGGTGGACGCGATCATGATGCGCATCGTCGACGTCATCTACTCCATGCCACTGATGTTCTTCGTCATCATCCTGGTGGTGGTATTCGGGCGGAACATCCTGCTGGTCTTCGCCGCCATCGGCTGTGTCGAATGGCTGACCATGGCCCGCATCGTCCGCGGCCAGACCCTGTCGGTGAAGCGCAAGGAATATATCGAGGCGGCGCGGGCGGCCGGTGTCTCCAACGGCGCCATCATCCGCCGCCATGTCATCCCGAACGTCATCGGCCCCGTGATCGTCTTCATGACCCTGCTGGTGCCGGTTGTGATCCTGGTGGAAAGCTTCCTGTCCTTCCTGGGCCTGGGCGTGCAGGAGCCGATGACCAGCTGGGGCGTGCTGATTTCCGAAGGGGCGGCCCAGATGGAAAGCGCCCCTTGGATGCTGGTCTTCCCGGCCATCTTCCTGGCGGTGACGCTCTTCTGCTTCAATTTCATCGGTGACGGTCTGCGCGACGCGCTGGACCCGAAGGACCGGTGACGGGGGATTTGGACATGACGGCTGTAATCGAAGTCCGCGACCTCCGCGTCCGGTTCTCCACCCCCGACGGCGAGGTATCCGCTGTCAACGGTGTCTCCTTCGACGTGAATGAGAGCGAATGCCTGGGCATCGTCGGTGAATCCGGTTCGGGCAAGAGCCAGCTGTTCATGGCGGTGATGGGCCTGCTGGCCAAGAACGGCCGGGCGCTGGGTTCCGCCAAGTACCGCGGGACCGAGCTGATCGGCATGCCTGTCGCCAAACTGAACAAGGTCCGCGGCGAGAAGATCGCCATGATCTTCCAGGACAGCATGACCAGCCTGACCCCCCACCTGAAGATCGGTCGCCAGATGACCGAGGTTCTGGTGGAGCACAAGGGCATGTCGGAGGCGAATGCCGCCAAGCGCGCGCTGGAGATGCTGAACCTGGTCCGGATCCCGGAGGCCGGGCGCCGCCTGAACCAGTATCCCCATGAGCTGTCGGGCGGCATGCGCCAGCGCATCATGATCGCCATGGCCCTGCTGTGCGAGCCGGACATGCTGATCGCGGATGAGCCGACGACAGCCCTGGACGTGACCGTCCAGGCCCAGATCCTGGACCTGATGGCCGACCTGAAGCGGGAGACGAAGGCGGCCATCGTCCTGATCACCCATGACCTGGGGACGGTGGCGGGCCTCTGCGACCGGGTGCAGGTGATGTATGGCGGCCGGTTCATGGAGACGGGCGATGTCCGCCAGATCTTCTACAACCCGCAGCATCCCTATACGGCCGGCCTGCTGCATTCCATGCCGCGCCTGACCGAGGATCGCCGCTCCACCCTTTACGCCATTCCTGGCCAGCCGCCGAACCTGCAACGCCTGCCCGCCGGCTGCCCCTTCCAGGAGCGCTGCGATTTCGTGCATGAGCGCTGCATCGCCGAACTGCCGGTGCTGCGCGCCGTGGGCGGTGGGGAGGCCGGGACCGGCCAGACCAAGGCCTGCCATCTGGTCAGCCTCGATAATCCGGTGACGGACCCCACCGCCCCCTCGGTGGATGTGCGGGCGCAGGCCCGACTGATGCCCGACATGGTGGAGGCGCAGACGGCGTGAGTGGAGACGTTCCGTGATCCGCTATTCCTGGAGCCTGGAAAAGGACCGGATCAACCGGAAAAAGCATGGCTTCGCGCTCAAAGATGGGATCGCCGTACTGGACGACCCCTATGCCGTCGTTCTGGACGATGTCGAGCCATGGTCCGGTGAGGAGCGTTGGATTACAATCGGACAGGGTGCGCGGGGCGTTCTCACCGTCGTCAGCTTCGAAAGGGATTGGGACCATGTCAGGATCATCAGTGTCCGTCGGGCCAACGACGTCGAGGAGCGACGATATCGTCATGGTCACCCGTAGACAGGGGGATCCCTTCCCGGAAACAGATACCGATTGGGATCTGGTGAACGCCATGTCCGATGAAGAGATCACGCGCCGGGCGCTTGACGATCCGGACAATCCGCCCGTGGACACCATTGAACACCGGCTGCGCCGTGTCGTGAACGTCCGCCGGTTGCGGGAAGGCATGGGCCTGAGCCTGGATGCCTTTGCCGGGCGCTACGACCTGCCTGTCGCCCTGGTGCAGGGCTGGGAGGAGAACCCCCGCATCAAGGATCCGGCCGCCCGCCGCCTTTTGGAAGCGATCGAGCGAGAGCCCGAGACGATGGCCCGCCTTCTGTCGCCTGCCGCCTGACCCCACCCTGACGCCCACCGCCGAGTACAGCCCCCCATGACCGAACTTCTGCGCGTCGAAAACCTGAAGGTCCATTTCCCCATCCGCACCGGCGGTGTCGTCTTCGGCAAATACACGCCGCTGAAGGCGGTGGACGGGGTGACCTTCACCCTGAAGGCCGGTGAGACCCTGGGCATCGTGGGGGAGAGCGGGTGCGGCAAGTCCACCCTGGGCCGCGGCATCCTGCAGCTGATCAAGCCGACCGACGGCAAGGTCGTCTTCCTGGGCGACGAGTTGACCAGTGCCGCGGCCGAACGGCTGCGCAAGTACCGGGCAGAGATGCAGATCGTCTTCCAGGACCCGCTTGCCAGCCTGAACCCCCGCATGACCATCGGCGACATCATCGCCGAGCCGCTGACCGTGTTCGAGCCGACCCTCTCCGACAAGGAGAAGAAGGCCAAGGTCAAGGATCTGATGGCCAAGGTCGGCCTGCTGCCGCAGATGATCAACCGCTACCCGCATGAATTCAGCGGCGGGCAGTGCCAGCGCATCGGCATCGCCCGGGCGATGATCCTGAACCCGAAGATGATCGTCTGTGACGAGCCGGTTTCCGCCCTCGACGTGTCGATCCAGGCGCAGATCGTGAACCTGCTGATGCAGTTGCAGGAGGAATTCAATCTCTCCCTCCTGTTCATCAGCCACGATCTCTCTGTCGTCCGCCATGTCAGCCACCGGGTGATGGTGCTGTACCTGGGCCGGGTGATGGAGATCGCGGACCGCGACAGCATCTATGCCCAGCCCCTGCACCCCTATACCCAGGCCCTGATCAGCGCCGTGCCGGTGCCCGATCCGGACCTGGAGAAGAACAAGCAGCGCATCGTCTTGGGCGGCGACCTGCCCAGCCCCATGAATCCGCCGTCGGGCTGTGTCTTCCGCACCCGTTGTCCCCGGGCCACCGACCTGTGCGCACAAGCCGTACCGGTGCTGGAGGAGAAGGCCCCCGGCCACCACGTCGCCTGCCACCACTGGGGCCCGCCGGGCGAGAAGGCGGCATAAGGGGGCGCGCGGGGTCGGACAAGCGCCGGCGCGGCTTGAACCGCGCGGGGTCGGACAAGCGCCGGCGCGGCTTGAACCGCGCGGGGCTTCCAGCCACCGCGCCTCTCCCCGCCCTGTCGGGGCCGGAGGCTTCGCCTTTGCCCGATCTACGGTTCCGCCACCGCAGCCCCACCCTTAGGTCGGGCAAGCTACGCGCGGCCCGACACCACCGTCTCCGACCCGTAGGTCGCAAGCAGCGAAGCGGATTGCGACACGGCCCCGGCACCTGGGGCCCCGAGGCGGCATCCCGGACCGGGTCCCGCCTGTCAATAATGGGGCGGAGGGCGATCGTCGGTGGGGCTGGGGCGCCAAGCCTCCATGTCCCGCAGGCGGTCGATCAGCAGGCGCAGCCGGGTGGTCAGGCCGTCGATGCTGCGGGCCTGGGCGGCGACCACGTCGGACAGTTCCTCCACCACCCGGTCCTGGTGGGTCAGGCGGATCTCCAATTCGGTCACCCGGCGGGTCAGCTCCGCGATCTCCCCCGCCGGGGATGCCGGTTCGGTCTGGCCCATGGTCACGCTCTCCCCACCGGAAATCCAGCCGCCTGTCGCCTGCCTCCCGTTGCCGGGGACGGGCTCAGCGGACGCGCTCCACCTTGAAGATGCGGGAGACACGCTCGGTCTTCAGGTTGAAGCTGCCCAGCAGGGCGGTCTCAATGGTGATCCGGTCGCCCACCTTCACGGGCAGCCGCTCCGCCTCCGTCTGGACCCAGATATGGCCGTTGTCCAGTTCCAGGGCGGTGCGTCCGTTGGCAAGGCGACGCATGCCGGTGACCATGGCTGTCAGCGCCCGGTCCGTGGCGGTGGCTTCCGTCTCCGGCCGGGCCAGACGCCCAGCCCCCAGGCCCTGGGCGGGAGCCGCGGCGGCAGCGGCGGAACCGGCCACCCGCGGGGCGCCGGGCGTGCCCACCGACGGGCCGGCGGGGGCGGCAGGGGCAGCGGCGGCGGCAACCGGGGCGTTGCGAAGGGCGGGCACGGTCCGGTCATAGCAGGCCAGCCGCTCCGCCCCTTCGGTCAGGCGGGCGCAGGCCAGGACGGCATCCACCGGCCCGCCGGCCGGCTGGGCCCGTCCGACCAGGGGCAGGCCGGCGACGGACAGCCCGGCGCAGAGCACGGCGATGGCGGGAAGGGCGGCGCGGGCGGCAAGGCGGTGCATGGACGGTCCCTTCCCCATGGCCCGGTCAGGCGACCAGCTCGATCGAGTAGTTCTCGATCACGGTGTTGGCCAGGAGCTTGCGGCACATGGCATCCACGGTGGCGCGGGCGGCCTCCGGATCGGTCTCCTCCAGGTCCAGCTCGATCAACTTGCCCTGACGCACCTCACCCACTGACAGGAAGCCCAGGGTGTGCAGGGCGTGGCCGATGGCCTTGCCCTGGGGATCGAGTACGCCGTTCTTCAGGGTGACGGTGACCTTGGCTTTCATGGGGAAGGCTCGCAACGCTGAGGGGGGGATCGGAAGAGGGGATAAGGGGGCGCGGAACGCGGCGATCCCGGGCCGCCCCTGTCCCGACCGCGCAGGGCGGCCGGGGGCGGCGGCGACCGGGGCCTTGTTACTGCACCAGCTTCGGGGGGGCGTGGTCGCCGGGGCCGGATTCCGGCAGGATGCCCAGACGGCGGGCCACTTCCTGATAGGCCTCGGCCACATTGCCCAGGTCCTGGCGGAAGCGGTCCTTGTCCAGCTTTTCGTTGGTGCGGACATCCCAGAGGCGGCAATTGTCCGGGCTGATCTCATCGGCCAGGATTATGCGCATCTCATCATTGTCCCACAGCCGGCCGAATTCCAGCTTGAAATCCACCAGCTTCAGCCCGATTCCCAGGAACAGGCCGGACAGATAGTCGTTCACCCGCAGGGCCAGGCTCATCATATCGTCCAGGTCGGCCGGGGTGGCCCAGCCGAAGGCGGTGATGTGTTCCTCCGACACCATGGGATCGCCCAGCTCGTCGTTCTTGAAGTACCATTCGACGATGGAGCGGGGCAGGGGCGTGCCCTCCGGGATACCGAAGCGCTTGGACAGGCTGCCGGCGGCCACATTGCGGACCACCACCTCGATCGGGATGATCTCAACCTCGCGGACCAGCTGCTCGCGCATGTTCAGGCGGCGGACGAAATGGGTGGGAATGCCGATTTCCGCCAGCTTGGTCATCAGGTATTCGCTGATGCGGTTGTTCAGCACGCCCTTGCCGGTGATGGTGCCCTTCTTCTGGGCATTGAAGGCGGTGGCATCGTCCTTGAAGTACTGAACCAGGGTGCCGGGCTCCGGACCCTCGAAGAGGATCTTCGCCTTGCCCTCGTAAATCCGCCGGCGTCGCGTCATGGGTTGGCGTCCAGGGTGGTCGTTGACTGAAGGCCGGCCCCGTCGGAAAGGGCACCGGCCGATGGAAGCGGCAAAGCCCGCGCGGCCAAGGCGGCCGTGCGGGGTCGCCTTCCTATACCAGCATCCGGCACCCCAGCACAATGCGGGCCACCGCGGGCAGGCCTGCGACCGGCGGGGACCAGGGATACGGGTGCCCCGACCCCACCGGCCCCAACCAACGCGGACTAATCTTGGTCCGCGCGGTCACCGCTCCGCCACATCCATGGGTGTCAGCCGCCAGAGATCCCCGTCCTCCCCATCGGTCAGGACATAGAGCGCCCCGTCCGGCCCCTGCTCCACATCGCGGATGCGCGCACCAAGCGGGATCCGCTCCTCCTCCCCCGCGGTTTCCCCGTCGATGACAACCCGGACCAGTTGGTTGGCCGAAAGCCCGCCGATGAAGGCGCTGCCCGCCCAGGCCGGGAACCGGTCACCGGTATAGAACACCATGCCGGAGGGGGAGATGACGGGCGTCCAGTGCCGCACCGCATCGGCCAGATCGGGCCGGGTGGTGGGATCGGGGATGTCGCGCCCGTCGTAATGCCGCCCCCAGCTGACCAAGGGCCAGCCATGGTTGGCGCCCGCCCGGGGCCGGTTCAGCTCATCCCCGCCGAGCGGCCCCATCTCCGCCACCCACAGATGGCCGGTGGCGGGATCGATGGCCGCGGCCTCGATATTCCGGTGGCCAAAGGACCACAAGGCCGCCTGAGCCCCGTTCCGGCTCCGGAACGGATTATCGTCGGGCGCGCTGCCATCCGGGTTCAGGCGGACGATTGCGCCCAGATGGGTGGACGGATCCTGGGCCGGTTCGAACTGGAAACGGTCGCCCAGGGCCAGGAACACATGCCCGTCCGGCCCGATGACGATGCGGTTCCCGAAATGCTTGTCCCCCGCCACCTTCGGTTCCTGGCGGAAGATCACGGTGAAATCCTCCAACCGCCCCTCCGCCAAGCGCCCGCGGCCCAGGGCGGTTCCGGCCGTGCCCTCCGGCCCCGGCTCGGCAAAGGACAGGTAGATGTGGCCGCTCTCGGCGAAATCCGCCGCCAGGGCCACATCCATCAGCCCCCCCTGCCCTTCGTCGAAGACCTCCGGCGTGCCCGGAACGGGGTCGGAGACGGCGCCGTCCGGCCCGATGATGCGCAGGCTTCCCGTCTTCTCCGTCACCAGCAGGCGGCCATCGGGCAGGAAGGCCATGCCCCAGGGATGGGACAGATCCTCCGCCACCGCCTGCACCTGGACCGGGCCGGCCGATGTCTCCACGCTTTCCGTGCCCGCGGGCACCCCCGCCGCCGGACCCGCCGCGATCATGGCGCTTACCGCTGCCAGGGCCGCCGGAAGGGTCGCCGCCTGCCGGGCCCACTTCGTCCCCGTCGCCTCTGTTCCACCGATCCGTGCCATCACCCCATCCCCCTGTCCTGGTCGATCCGCGGCCCCAACAGGAATTGCCGCGGTGCTGTTCCGCCGGGTGCCGCGCGGTGGGCGGATGGGGGATTACAGGGTCGGTCACAGAAATGCCCTTGCTAATGCGAACGACTCGCATTACTAAACCATCATCCCCGTTCAGCCAGCCAAGCGGGCCCGCTTCCCCTCTCCTCCCGGGCACCGACGGACGCCAGCCAGAACACCGAACCTGCCTGGTGCGGCTGTCGCGGATCACCGCGCGGCCGACACCGCCGTTTGGAGTTCCGAATGTCCGTGGTCCGACCGCTGTCCCGTTCCCAGATCCTGGCCCGCCTTCTGGCCGGAACCCTGCCTTCCCTGGCCCTACTGGCCGCCCAACCGGTTTTGGCCCAGCCCGCCCTGGCCCAGGGCACCGCCGCCGCGACCGCGGCGGAGACGGTGGAGCAGGTGGCCCAGCTGGAGGTCATCACCATCACCGCCACCCGCACCCCCCGCCCGGCGATCGAGGTGCCGGCCGCCATTTCCGTCGTCGGGCTGGAGGAGATCGAGCGCGCCCAGGCCCAAAGCCTGGATGACCTGCTGCGCCATGTCCCCAGTGTCGAACTGTCCGGCGGCCCCCGCACCACGGCCGAACAGCCGTCCATCCGCGGCCTGGGGGATGAGCGCATCGTCCTGCGGCTGGACGGGGCGCGGCAGAATTTCCAGGCCGGGCACAAGGGCCGGGCCTTCCTGGACCCGTCGCTTCTGCGGCAGGTGGATGTGCTGCGCGGCCCCGCCTCCGCCCTGTACGGCAGCGGGGCTGTGGGCGGGGTGATCGCCCTGACCACCAAGGATGCCGGTGACTTCCTGAAGGACGGGGACAGCATGGGCGGGCGCGCCCGCCTGTCCTGGGCCGATAACGGGGAGGAGCTGGTGGGCAGCTTGACCGGCTATGCCCGCCCCAGCGACACCATCGGCCTTCTGGCCAGTCTGACCCGGCGCGACAGCGGCGATGTGGAAACGGGCAGCGGCCTGACCATCCCCTTTAGCGGTGATGACCTGTGGAGCGGGCTGGTCAAGGCCGACTGGGCCCCGGCAACGGGCCACCGCCTGCGCCTGTCCTGGCAGGGCTACCGCAACGACCAGCTTCTGCCCAGCGCCCCGGACACGACCGATACCAGCATCGTCGTCGACCGGGTCAGCCGCCAGGACACGGGCACCCTCGGCTATGAAGGCGTGTCCGGCCCCTGGATCGACCTGCGCGGCACCGCCTACTGGTCGCGCACCGACCTGGATGAGGATCGGGTGGGCCAAGTGCGGGAGGATGACACCGTGCTGGAAACACTGGGCATCGACCTTGCCAATACCAGCCGGTTCGACGCGGGCCCCGCCGCTTTCGCCCTGACCTACGGGGTGGAAGCCTACCGCGACAGCCAGGAGGGGCGGCGCAACGGGGCCGCCCGGCCCCAGTTCCCCGATGCGCAAAGCGACGTGCTGGGCCTGTTCATCCAGGCGGAAACCGTTATCGCGGAACGGTTCACCATCACCCCCGCCCTGCGCTGGGACCGGTTCGACCAGTCGGCGGAGGGCCAGCGCGACCGCAGCGACAAGGAACTGTCCCCCAGCCTGCGCGCGGCGGTGGAGGCGGCGGAATGGCTGACCGTCTTCGCCGGCTATGCGGAGGCGTTCCGGTCCCCGTCGCTGACGGAGCTGTACAATACCGGCCTGCATTTCCCCGGCGTCTGCCCCATCCCGGGCCGCCCCTGCGTCGTGCCCAACAATTTCTTCGTGCCCAACCCGGACCTGCGGGCCGAACAGGCGGCGACATGGGAGGCGGGCGTGAACCTGTCCTTCCGTGATCTGGCCCAGCCCGGTGACCGGCTTCTGGCCAAGGCGGCGGTGTTCCGCAACGACGTGGATGATTTCATCGAACAGGCCGTGCTGATCCCCCAGGGCCAGACCACCCGCCGCAATGTGCAGGAAGCCCGGATCGAAGGCATCGAGCTGGAGGCGGGGTATGACAGCGACACCTGGTTCGCCGGGCTGTCCGCCTCCCTCCTGCGGGGGGAGGATCGGAACACCGGGGCGGATCTGGACAGCATCCCCGCCGACCGCCTGACCCTGACCATCGGCCGGGCATTGCCAGATCTGGACCTGTCCGGCGGCTGGCGCGCGACCTTCACCGCCGACCAGGACCGGGTGAACGCCGACACGGCCACCCCCGGCTATGTCACCCACGACATCTTCGTCGTCTGGACCCCGGTGGAGGCCGTGCGCCTGGACCTGGGCGTCGACAACCTGTTCGACAAGACCTACCGCCGGCACCTGTCCAGCATCCCGGAGAAGGGGCGGACCGTGAAACTGTCGGCCGCTTATTCCTTCTGACCCGCCATCCCGAGAGAGGCTTGCCCCATGCCGACCCTGATGACGGCCGAGACACCGCAGCAATCCCTGCCTGACCCGGCGGTGCCGGATCCGGCCCGGCCCGAGCTGCCGAAGATCGACAGCCGTGAGCTTCTGGGCGGCGGGCGGGAGCTGGTGATCGTGCACGCGGGCCAGGAATACCGCCTGCGCCGCACCAGCCAGAACAAGCTGATCCTGACCAAGTGAGGACCCGATGGACACGATGATCCAAGACCCGAGCACTGCACCCGCCGCGCCCGCCCTCACCCCGATCGCCTTGGCGGTGGCCTGGCGGGAGCTCAAGGCGGTGAACCCCGGCATCCGTGCCCGCGACGCGGCGGAAAAGCTGGGGGTGAGCGAGGGGGAGCTGGTGGCCGCCCGCATCGGCGACCCCGGCGCTGGGGCGGGGGGTGTGGTCCGCCTGGACCCCGACCACGACCCGGCGGGCTGGGGGGCGGTGATCCGCGACCTGCCCGCCCTGGGCCAGGTGATGTGCCTGACCCGCAACGCCCATGCGGTGCATGAGAAGCACGGGCGGTTCGACAAGGTGAATGTCGGCCCCGGCCATGGCTTGGTCTTGGATCCGGAGATCGATCTGCGCCTGTTCCTGAACCACTGGCGCTTCGGCTTCGCCGTGCGGGAGCAGGTGAAAAGCGGGGTGCGGGACAGCCTTCAGTTCTTCGATATCGACGGCACGGCCGTCCACAAGGTGTTCCTGACCGGGCCCAGCGATGCCGGCGCCTATGCCCGGCTGGTGGAGCGGTTCACCGCCGCCGACCAGAGCCCGGGCATCACCGTCCTGCCCCTGCCCACGCCCCGGGCCGACCGCCCGGACGGGGAGATCGACCGCACTGGATTCCGCCGCCATTGGGAAAGCCTTCAGGACACCCATGATTTCTTCCCCATGCTGCGGGAGTTCGAAGTGGGGCGGCATCAGGCCTTCCGCCTGATCGGGACGGACCTGGCCCGGCCGGTGGCGGTGGACAGTCTGACCCGCGCCCTGAACCTGGCGGCGGAACGGCAGGTGCCGATCATGGTCTTCGTCGGCAATGCCGGCTGCATCCAGATCCATACCGGCCCGGTGAAGCGGATCGAGGCCATGGGGCCCTGGATCAATGTGCTGGACCCGCGCTTCAACCTGCATGTCCGCCAGGACCAGGTCGGCAGCGCCTGGATCGTGCGCAAGCCCACCCGGGACGGCATCGTCACATCGCTGGAGCTGTTCGACCGGCACAACACCCCCTTCCTGCAGATGTTCGGGGAGCGCAAGCCGGGCAAGCCGGAACTGGACAGCTGGCGCGACCTGATCGCCGACCTGGATGGGCCGGGAACGCAGACAGAGGCGCATATGGGGGTGACGTCATGAGGCGGGCCCTGCGGGCGGCAGCCCTGGTCC
>JBJOKR010000067.1:0-21412 GCA_046045995.1 Pseudomonadota bacterium
GGGCGATCTCCGCCTGCCGTGTGGTCAGGCGGCGGGCGGCGGCGGCGATCCGGGTCCGCTGGGTGTCCACATCCTGGCGGATGGTGGCAAGGTTTGCCAGTTCCCGCGCCAGGGCATCCGCCCGCTCCCGCAGCTCCGGCACCGTGGCGCGCAGCATCAAGGCGCTTTTCAGGGTTTCCGACGGCGGGCGGGGGCTGGCGATCATGGCCTCCGGCGGGAGGCGGGACAGGCGTTGCAGGGCGGCCAGAAGCTCCGCCAGGGCGGCGCGGTCCTTCTCGATCCGGTCCACATGGGTGGTCTCCGCCTCCGCCAGCCGGGCCAGCTCGGCCTCCAGCCGATCCAGCTCCCCTTCCTTCTCCCGCACCTCCGCCGCGGTGGCGATCAGGCGGGCGCGCAGATCGGCCAGTTCCGCCTCCAGCGCCTCCCGCTTTTCCGCCAGTTCCCTGGCCAGCACCTCCCCCGCCTTCAGGTCCCGCTCCAGGCGCTTCAGCTCATCCTGGGCGGCTTCGGGCGTTGTCGGGGCGGCACGGGCCGCCGGGGCTAAAGGTGCCGACAGGGACAAGCCGGCGATAAGAACGGCCAGGGCCTGCGCCGCCGCCATGCCGCGACCCGCCATCCCCCCCGATCCTGCCCGCCGCCGCCCTGTCACCGCGTTCCGCCCGCCCTTGCCGTGTGGTTCCACCCGGATCCATCACCCCTATGTCCGTGACCCGTATACTAGGGCCGCCCCGCCGTTCCGTCATCCTGGATCGGCACCCGGAACCGCCGGACGTTTCCGAAGCGGTCCACCCCGACCGGCAACATGGCTACAGGACGTCGGGATGGGTTAACAGATTCTTTCAATCCGCAGGCCGAAGACGGGGTAGTTCGATCTGTTGCGCCGCACAGCCGCATGCGGCTGCCGGGACCGTGCCGGGACGACGCAATCTGTCGCGGCACCCCCCTTCTTCGGCCAAATCGGCTGCACGCCCCGTGCGACACTCGTTTCAGTTGGCGGATCGGCCGAGGCTGGGGGAGAGGCTACATGGACATGCGGGTGAACATGGCGGCGGATGCCATCGCGATCGAACAGCGGTGGTGCGCAAAAAACTACAAGCCGCTGCCGGTGGTGATCAGCCGGGCCCAGGGCGTGTGGATGTGGGACGCCGATGGTGCGCGCTATCTGGACATGATGAGTGCCTATTCCGCCGTGAACCTGGGCCACAGCCATCCGCGGGTCGTCAACGCCCTGATCGAGCAGGCGCAGAAGGTGGCCGTCATCTCCCGCGCCTTCCACAGCGACCGGCTGGGCGCCTTCCTGGCCCGCATCTGCGAGCTGACGGGGCTGGACGGTGTCTGCCCCATGAACACCGGTGCCGAAGCGGTGGAAACGGCGATCAAGGCCGCCCGCCGCTGGGCCTACAAGGTCAAGGGTGTGGCCGCCGACCGGGCGGAGATCATCGTCGCCAAGGGCAATTTCCACGGCCGCACCACCACCATCGTCGGCTTCTCCAGCGAGCCGGAATACAAGGACGGCTTCGGCCCCTTCGCCCCCGGCTTCCGGGAGGTCGCCTATGGCGATGCCGAGGCGCTGGAAGCGTCGATCACCCCCGAAACCGCCGCCATCCTGCTGGAGCCCATCCAGGGTGAAGCGGGGATCGTCGTCCCGCCGGCCGGTTACCTAGCCCGGGTGCGGGAGATCTGCGACCGCCACAACGTGCTGATGATCCTGGATGAGATCCAGTCCGGCCTGGGCCGCACCGGCAAGTGGTTCGCCTACCAGCATGAGGGGATCACCCCGGACGGGCTTTGCCTGGGCAAGGCGCTGGGCGGCGGTGTGATGCCGGTTTCCGCCTTTGTCGCCCGCAAGGACGTGATCGCCCAGTTCGTTCCCGGCAACCATGGCAGCACCTTCGGCGGCAACCCGCTGGCTGCCGCGGTGGGGCTGGAGGCACTGAACACGCTGGCCGATGAAGGGCTGGTGGAGCGGTCGGCGGAGTTGGGGGAGCATATGATGCGCCGGCTGTCATCCCTGAACTCCCCCCTGATCGGCGCCGTGCGCGGCCGCGGCCTGTGGGTGGGGGTGGAGATCGATCCGGCCCGCGCCCGGGCCCGCACGGTGTGTGAGGAGCTGATGCGCCGCGGCGTGCTGTCGAAGGAGACGCATGAGACCGTGATCCGCTTCGCCCCGCCCCTGGTGATCACCCAGGAGGAACTGGACTGGGCGATCGACCGGGTGGAGGAAACCCTGCGGTCCTTCCCCCACTGATCCTGCGTGACAGTCCGGGCCGGCATGGGTCGGCCCACCCCCTTGACCAAGGCCAGCGGAATGGGGCAACGCCTCATCGGATCGTACCGGTAGACCGGTGCCGCCCCTTCCCGCGCCGCCCTTCTTCGCTGACGAGGTTCCCTGATGACCATCCCGGGACGTGGTGCCCCCTGGCTCGCCCTGATCGGCGCTCCCGCCGATGTCGGCAATTACCGCTGCGGTGCCGCCGAAGGGCCCCAGGCCCTGCGTGCGGCCGGCGTGGTCCAGCGGCTGACGGCCAAGGGCACCCCGGCGGTGGATCTGGGCGATGTGGCGGGCCCCGCCTATGACGGCACGCCCGATGACGGCACCTGCCGCAGCCTGCGCGCCACCGCTGCCTGGTGCGGGGCCGTGCGCGACCTGGGCACCCGGGCCTTCGCGGAAGGGGGCATCCCCCTGCTTCTGGGAGGCGATCATTCCCTGGTCCTTGGCAGCATCGCCGCCGCCGCCGCCCATGCCCGCCTGCTGGGCAGACCGCTGCATGTGCTGTGGTTCGATGCCCATCCGGATTTCAACACCCCGGACACTACCCCGTCCGGCAATACCCACGGCTTCCCCGCGGCCAGCGCCTGCGGCTACGGCCATCCGGTGATGCTGGATGTGGGGGGCTTCACCCCCCTGATGGACGGGCGCAACCTGACCCAGTTCGCCATCCGCGACGTGGATGCGGGGGAGCGCCGGAATCTGGAGCGGGCGGGCGTGGTCTTCCATGAGATGCTGGCCGTCCGCCAGCACGGTCTGGTCACCCTGGTCGCCCGGGCGCTGGACGCGGCGCGGCGCCAGAATGCAATCATCCATATCAGCGTCGATACCGATGGTCTGGACCCGACCGTGGCCCCCGCCGTGGGTACCCCGGTCCCCGGCGGCCTGACGCTGGAGGAACTGGCGGCCGCCCTGCGCCTGGCCGGCGAATCAGGGCTGGTCGGCAGCCTGGACCTGGTGGAATACGCCGCCGCCAAGGACCAGGACGGGGCCACCGGGGCCGCGGTCCTGCACCTGCTGGAAAGCTTCACTGCCGGGATCACACAGGCCGCGGCCAACGGCGGGGAGCAGCGGCAGGTCGCCTGACCGGCACGGCCGGGGCCATCGCCTTTCCGCTTCCCTTCCCCCCGCCCTTTCCGGCTAGTCTCAACGGATGCGTCGCAAGCTCGATCAGATCGATATCCGTATCCTCACCGAACTGCAGCAGGACGGTCGGATCACCAACCAGGCCCTGTCGGAACGGGTCGGCCTGTCCCCCCGCCCCTGCCTGGAGCGGGTCCGCCGGCTGGAGCGGGAGGGGCTGATCGTTCGTTACCAGGCGATGCTGGATATCCGGAAGCTCCAATCCTGCATCACCGTCCTGGCCCAGATCGCCCTGGAACGCCAGGGCCGCGACCACCGCCAGCTGTTCGAACGCCGCCTTGCCGCCACGCCGGAGGTGGTGGAGTGTTTCGAGGTGAGCGGGGAATTCGACTACATCGCCAAGCTGGTCTGCCGCGATGTGGACGCTTATCAGGAACTGACCCAGGGCTGGATCGACGACAGCGACCTGGGCGTTTCCCGCGTCACCAGCAACATCGTCCTGCGCCCGGTCCGCGAACTGGCCCCCATGCCCCTGTTCGACGGCGAATAGGCGGCGGGGAGTGACCGGAAGCCGCCGGTGCGTCAGATATCCAGGGCCGCCATCTGGTTGGGGCAGCCGGACCCGCAGCTCCGGCCCCGGCGGACCGGTGCGGTCTTCCCCAGCGTGGCGATCAGGCGGCGCACCCCCGTCTCCAGCGCGGCCTGCCGTGTCTCCTGCGCGAGCGCGACCTGCTGGGTCGAGGATCCGATGCGGGGCGAGGAACGCACACGCCACGGGTCGCTTCCCGCTCCGATGAGGGTGGAGACGGACCGGGTGCCGATGGCGCCCATGCGGGTCTGCCGGGTATTGTGTTCGCCATGAAAGACGATGGTGCCGTTCTGCCGTTCCCGGATGGTGTAGGCGACGGTGAATTCCATCGTTTCCGCCTTGCCGCGGTTAGGCCGGTCCACCCGGGTGATTGTGGCATCCAGGATGTAGCGGGAGTTCAGCGCCCGGGATAACAGACCGGCCTGGGTCAACTGCTCCGTCAGCTCCGCCTTCAGTGATTCCGCCGTCAGCAGCGGGCCGATGCCGAACCGCTGCCCGCCCCGCACCTTGCCGACGGCGATACCGGACAGCCAGGGGGATGTCTGCTCCCCACCGCTCCCATCCTGGGGCACTATGGCTCCAACGGTTTGGGCAGGTGCGGAAACCAGGGCCCGGTCAGCCCCCGAAGTCGTGCAGGCCGACAGTCCGACCGTCAACAGAAGCGCGAGCCCGATCCGCCCCATGCCATCCATTTCTATCCATTCCCCCCGATCCAGGCGTAAAGCCAGGGTCGGAACTGTATCGGGCCGCTGGAGCACAGTCAAAGATTGACTATGCTGCCCGCCGCTGCGCCAAGCCCCAGCCGATCTCCGCGCTGGCCTTGGCCACGGCGCCATAGGCCATGGCCTTGCGGTCGGCGGCGTTGCCGCCCAGTGCGCGGGCATAGACGCCCTGGCAGATGCCGGCGATGCGGAAGAAGCTGAAGGCCAGGAAGAAGTTCCAGTCGGGGATGCCGCTGCGGCCGGTGCGGCGGCAATAGGCGGCCAGATACTCCTCCTCCGTCGGGATGCCGAGTGCGCCCAGGTCCAGGCCCATCAGGCCCGGAAACTCCTTCACACCTGCGGGCAGGTGCCAGGCCATGCAGTTATAGGCCAGATCGCCCAGGGGATGGCCCAGGGTGGCAAGCTCCCAGTCCAGCACCGCCACCACCCGCGGCTCCGCCTTGTGCAGCATCAGGTTGCCCAGGCGGTAATCCCCGTGCGCGATCGTCGTTTCATCCCCCGGCGGGATATGGTCGGGCAGCCACGCCATCAGCCGGTCCATGGCCGGGATCTCATCGGTCTTCGCCGCCAGGTATTGCTTGGCCCAGCGCTCCACCTGGCGGGCGACATAGCGTTCGGGCTTGCCGAACCCCTCCAGCCCCACCGCCTTGACATCCACCGAATGCAGGGCGGCCAGGGTGGCGTTCATGCTGTCATAGATCGCCGCGCGGGTCGCCGGCTCCATCCCGGTCAGGGCCACATCGGAAAAGACCCGGCCGTCGATCCAGTCCATGACATAGAAGGCGGTGCCGATCGCGCCCGCATCCTCGCACAACAGGCGGACGGGCGGCACCGGCACCGCCGTCCCGGCCAGGGCCGCCATGGCCTGGTATTCCCGCTCGATCAGGTGGGCGCTGGGCAGCAGGGTGCCGGGCGGCTTCTTGCGCAGGACGAAGCGGGCCCCGTCCGCCCCTTCCACCAGGAAGGTTGGGTTGGACTGCCCGCCCTGGAATTGGCGGATCGTGGCCGGCCCCCGAAAGCCCGGCAGGTGGTCCTCCAGATACGCCCCCAGCCGCCCCTCATCGAAGCGGTGGCGGGGCAGGACGTCGATCAGTTCGGCACCGGACATGGGCTCCCCCCCCTCCCCGCCTGCGGGTCAGATCACGGTCGGATCGGCGATGGTCGCACCGCCATCGGCAACAAGCAGCTGCCCGGTCATGAAGGCACCGGCAGCACCGGCCAGCATCAAGGCGATACCGGCGATCTCCACCGGCTGGCCGAACCGACCCAGGGGGGCCCGGCGGCGCACGGCCTTGGCGATATCCGGGTTGTCGGTCAGGGCCTTGGCGAAATCCGTCTCGATGATGCCGGGGGCGATGGCGTTCACCCGCACATTATGGGGCCCGTATTCCACCGCCAGGTTGCGGACCAGCGCCGCCTCCGCGGCCTTGGAGACACCATAGGCCCCGATCACCGGATTGCCGCGCAAACCGGCGATGGAGGACAGGACGATGACGGCCCCGTCCTTCCGCTCCGCCATCCGCGGCATCACCAGGTTGCACAGCTGCCAGGTGCTGCGCAGGTTGGTGCCCATGATCTTGTCCCAGGCATCATCCGTGACGCTGGCGAGCGGGCCATAGACCGGGTTGATGGCGGCATTGGCCACCAACACATCAATCCGGCCCCAGGTATCCAGCGTGGTGGCCACCAGCCGCTCCATATCCTCCTTGCGGCCGATGTTGCAGGGCACGCTGATCGCCTCCCCGCCCGCGGCGGTGATGGCATCGCGGACGATGTCGCAGGCATCCTGCTTGCGCGACGAGATAACCACCTTGGCGCCGACCTTCGCGTATTCCTCCGCAATGCTGCGGCCGATCCCGCGGGAGGAGCCGGTGATAAGGGCGACCTTGCCGGTCAGGTCGAAAAGCGGATGCATGGGTGTTTCCTCAGATTTTTCAAGCGCGTAGGTCGGTGCGAGGCGAAGCCGATGGCCGACGGATAAGGGCCCCCGCCGGGGCGGCTCAGCGCGCCGTCAACCCGCCGTCGACGACGAATTCCGCACCTGTGACGAACCGGCTCTCATCGGAGCAGAGATAGACGATGATGTGCCCGGCATCCTCCGGTTCCCCCATCCGCCCCAGGGCGGATGAGGTTTCCAGCGCGCGCTCCATCCGCGCCGGATCGGGGGCGGCATCGATCATCGACTGCACCATCGCCGTCCGCAGGAAGGACGGGTGCACCGAGTTGCAGCGGATCTCATACTTCTGCTGGGCGCAGTAGACGGCGATGGACTTGGTCAGCAGCCGCACTGCGCCCTTCGATGCGCAATAGGCCGGGAGCATGGGTGCTCCGATCAGCCCCGCGACGGAGGAGATGTTGACGATGGCCCCGCCACCCGTGGTCTTCATCGTCCGGATGGCATGTTTGCAGCCGATGGCCACCGCGTCCACATTCACGGAATGGACGAAGCGCAGCTCCTCCATCGTGATGTTCTCGATCGTGTTCATTGAGCCGACGCCGGCATTGTTCACCAGCCCATCCAGCCGGCCGTGCCGCGCCACCACATCGGCGATCAGTTCCTCCCACCGGGGTTCCTTGGTCACGTCCTGCTCGTGGAACTCCGCCCGGCCATGGATCTGGGCCAGGGCTGCCGCACCGCCCGCGGCATTGCGGTCGGTCATGATCACAACGGCGCCCTGCCGTGCCAGAAGCTTCGCCGTCGCCAGACCGATACCCGATGCGGCACCGGTCACCATGATGACCTTGTCCTGAACGCGCCCCGTCATGGGGTCCCTCCCGTTCTGTGCGGACCGTTCCCCTGGCGGGCGGCCCTGTTCTCGTCGCACAGACCTTAACGGAAGGACACCGCTGCCGTAAGCCGAAAGTCGCACGGTCGTGCGTAAAGCGGCACCCGCCACCAACCGGCATTACCGGCGGCGGCGGATCACCGCCTTCGTGTCAGCCCGTCCGGATCACTGGGATTCGGAAACGGTGCAGCCCTCCCCCCATTCGGCGCAACGCTGCAAAGCCTCCGTCCGGGCCTGCTCCACCGTCTCCGCCCCGGACATCCAGCCCCAGGCGCCGTCCGGGCCCAGGGCCAGGGCCTTGGGCGTCGCCGCGGCCCGGTAATCGGCCGTCACCGTCTCCCGCAGACCGGCGGCAGCACCGGTGGGAAGGGACCTCAGCGACTCGGCCACGCCGGGGCCGGCGGCGACAAAGGGCTCATCATTCATGGAAACCACTTCGCACCCTGTCTCCGCCGTCGTCACCGCCCGGCAGCGGTTAACCGCCTCCTCCATCACCTCATCGATGCTGCCCTTGCCGCCATAGAAGGCGAAGGCACCGTCCGGCGCCACGGCGAAAGCCTTTGGCTCGGCGATCTGGCTGTAGACGGCATGGGCCTGGCGGCCATGCTGGGTCAGGTTGGCGATCGCGGCATTATCCTGGGCCGCATTGCCCTGGGCTGCGGCGACCCCGGGTAGCGCCAGGACACCCGGAACGACCAGGGCCGACAGGGCACAGACCGAAACAACGGCGGACATCATGCTGCGCATGGAACTCTCTCCTCTCCGGTGGAAATCCGGGCGCGTTCGGCCGCGCGCCGTCACGGGCCTGAAACGCCGCGGCGGCCCCGGGGGTTCCCGACTTTCGGATAAGCCCCCGGTCGAAGGAGAGGAGAGGGACAGGGAAGAGGTGGTTGAAGGAATCGCCACGGATCCCGCCAGCCCGGGGAGAGGCGCGATTCCATCAGCCCCCGAGGAGAGGGGGGGGGGGGATTGACTGCGCCGTGGCGGATAGTCTCCAGACGGCGGATTCCCCCGAGCGGGACCGCCGGCCGTCCTCACGCCGCCGGTTCGGCCAGCCGGGTCAGGCTGGCGCGCAGTTCCGGGATGCCGAGGCCGGAGTCGGAACTGGTGAAGACCACTTCCGGATGGGCGGCGCCGTGTTTCTTCAGGGCGGCGGCCACGTCGCGGCGGGTGTATTCGATCGCCTTGTCGGTCAGCTTGTCCGCCTTGGTGAGGACGATCTGATAAGGCACCGCCGCCTTGTCCATCATCACCATCATGTCGATATCCGTTGGCTTCAGCCCATGGCGGGAATCGACCAGGACCAGGGCCCGGCGCAGGGTGACCCGGCCCTTCAGGTATTGGCGGATGAAGTCGGTCCAGGCCTCCGTCCGCTCCCGGCTGACCTTGGCATAGCCGTAGCCCGGCATGTCCACCAGGACCAGCCTTTCCCCCAGATTGAAGAAGTTCAGCTGCTGGGTTCGGCCGGGGGTCTGGCTGGTGCGGGCGAGCGTCGTCCGGCCGGTCAGCGCGTTGATGAGGGAGGATTTGCCCACATTGGACCGCCCGGCGAAGCAGACCTCCGGCAACCCGGCCTCCGGCAGGGCGGTCGCCGCCTCCGCCCCCCAGTAGAAGTCGCATTCCTTGGCGAAGAGCAGACGCCCCGCCTCGATCTCCTCCGCCGTCAAGTCGCCGAGCAGGGAAGGGGTGATCTGATATTGGCGGCTCATGACCGTCGCAACTCCTCGAAAAAAGCGGAACCTCTCCCCCGGCGGGGGGAGAGGCCCGGGCCGGTCATCGACCGGCGGCACCGATGGGGGCGACCGTTTCCGGTCAGCCCATTTTCACGCCCATGCGGCGCATGATGTACCACTGCTGGGCGATCGACAGCACGTTGGACCAGGTCCAGTAGATGACCAGACCGACCGGGAAGGCCGCCATCATGTAGGTGAACACGAAGGGCAGCACCATGAAGACCTTCTGCTGGATCGGGTCCGGGTTGCTGGGCGACAGCTTCATCTGCAGCCACATGGTGAAGCCCATCAGCAGCGGCCAGACGCCGATCATCAGGAAGCTGGGCGGATCCCAGGGGATCAGGCCGAACAGATTGAAGATCGTCGTCGGATCGGGGGCCGACAGGTCGATCACCCAGCCGAAGAAGGGCGCGTGCCGCATCTCGATGGTGACATACAACACCTTGTACAGGGCGAAGAAGACCGGGATCTGCAACAGGATCGGCATGCAGCCGGCCAGCGGGTTCACCTTCTCCGTCTTGTACAGCTCCATCATCTTCATGGAGAGCTGCTGGCGGTCGCTGTCATAGCGCTTGCGCAGCTCCTCCATCTTAGGCTGGAGCTTCTTCATCTTGGCGAAGCTCTCGTACTGCTTGTTCGCCAGGGGAAAGAACAGCAGCCGCAGGAAGATGGTGAAGATCAGGATGCCGACGCCGAAATTGCCGAACGCCCCACCCAGGAAATGCAGCGCGTGGAAGAACGGGATGGTGAAGAAGAAGAACCAGCCCCAATCGACCGCGTAGTTGAAGCGGGTAATGCCCAGCGCATCGCCATAGGCGTTCAGCAGCTCCACCTTCTTCGCCCCGGCGAAGACACGGTGGGTGGTTTCCACCACCGCCCCCGGGGCGATCGCCGTCGCATCCGACCGGTAATCGATCTGGTAGACATCGGTCCCGCCGGAGGTCTGATGGAAGACGCGGGCCGTCACCGGCACCGCCTGATCGGGGATCAGGCTGACCAGCCAGTACTTGTCGGTGATGCCGAACCAGCCCCCGGTGGTGGTCAGTTCGGTCGCTTCGTCCTTGATATCGGGATAGTCGAACTCCTTCAGCACCCCGTCGAAGACGCCCAGGGCCCCTTCATGCAGGATGTAGAACCCGGCCGTCGCGGGCGTGCCGCGGCGCTGGATGCGGCCGAAGGGCGACAGGGCGACGGCGTCCGAACCGCCGTTGCGCACCCGCTGGGTCACGGCGAACATGTAGTTCTGATCCACCGTGAATATCCGCTCGAACACCAGGCCCTGGCCGTTGTCCCAGGACAGGACCAGCGGCGTGCCGGGCACCAGTTCCGCGGCGGACGCGGTCCAGACCGCATCCCCGTCCGGCAGGCGCACGGCCGGATCGGCGCTGACCCAGCCGAAATCGGCGAAATAGGGATGGGCCGTACCGGTGGGGCTCAGCAGCACCACCTCCTCGCTGCCTGGCTCGGGCGACACCCGGTACTGGGCCAGGGTCAGGTCGTCGATCCGGCCGCCGACCAGATTGATGGACCCGTGGAGGGAGGGCGTGTTGATGGGGATGCGCTGCCCCTCCCCGATCACGGCGGCGCGGTCGCGCGGGCCGGCCGCCGGGGCGGCGGAACCGGGAACGGCGGATCCGGGAATGGCGGTCGGGCCGGCGGCGGGGGAACCCGGCACCGCGGCCGTCGGCGGCGGCACCTCCGGGTTCTGCTCCGCCAGGGCCTGCTGGCGGGCAAGCTCCGCCTGATAGGCCTGCTGACGCGGCACCTCATAGAAGAAGTGGAACCCGAACAGGATGGCGATCGCGATCGCGAAGGCCAGGAAAAGGTTCTTCTGGTCCGTCATCGGCTCTTGGTCCATGCCCCCGGCCCGCGCCCGGCGGGCCACGGTGTCCGGCAATCAGAATGCGGGGCCGCCGGCCCGGTCGTCACCGGTCGCAGCAGCCCCCGTGGGAATCGGTATGCCTGTGCGGGATGGTCCCGTGCCCAGGCCCCGGCGGTAGCGGCCGGGACGGTGCCGGGTCGGGAACAGGGTCCCAGCCCGAACCGCCCCAGGGATGGCAGCGCGCGATCCGACGCAGCGCCAGCCACGACCCCCGCACCGCCCCGTGCTTAGATAGGGCATCGAGCGCGTATTCGGAACAGGTCGGTTGATACCGGCAGCGGGGACCCAGCAGCGGCGAGATGACCCAGCGGTAGACATGGACCAGCCCGCGCAGGGCGAAAACGGCGGGATTCCAGGGCTTGCGCCTGTCACCGCCGCGCGGGCGGGCGGGCGCCGGGCCGGTCACCGCACCCCTCCCCTGCCGGAATCGGGGGACGGCGCGCCCGGCATATCGGCCGGTGGCGCGCTGTCCGGCCCGGCGGCGGGCGACTCGGGAGCAGGGCGGGCGGGCCCGACCCAGGCCTTCAGGCGCTTCAACGCCTGGGCCAGGTCAGCCTTCAGGTCGGCATAGGGGCGGCGCACCGTCTCCGCCCGCGCCACCAGGACGTAATCCTGGCCGGGCAGGGCGTGGGGGGCCAGCACCTCGGCAACGGCCGCGCGCAAACGACGACGGGCGCGGTTTCGTTCAACCGCGCCCCCCACCTTCTTGCTGGCGGTGTACCCGACCCGCACCGGCGCCTGGCCGGGGTTCGGGTGCTGCTCATCGTCATGCCCGCGGGCCTGAAGGATCAGGCCGGGCGTCACCTGCTTGCGGCGGCAGGCCGCGACGGCAAGAAATTCCCGCCGGCGCGTCAGGCGCCCCACCTTGGCTGTGTGCCGGGGCGCCATGACCCGCCACCCGCGACCGGATGCAGGGGATCAGGCGCAGAGGCGCTTGCGGCCCACGCGACGACGGTTGGCCAGCACCTTGCGGCCGCCGACGGTGGCCATGCGGGCGCGGAAGCCGTGCCGGCGCTTGCGGATGAGCTTGCTCGGCTGGAACGTACGCTTCACGGCGGAATACTCCAAGAAAGGGTCGAAAAACGAAGCGCGTTGTATAGTGACGTCGGCCCCGGGTGTCAACCGCGGTGCGGGGGGCCACCCGCTCCGGTTCCGGCATGCCCCTCATGCCCGAAGGCGGGGGCCATCCAGGACAACTGTCGCCCGGGCCGCCTCTGCGGCGACCAACACGATCACGCTGCCGCCGCTCGATCCAGCCTGGCCTCCCGCGTGAGCGCGCGGATAGAGGCACCATAGCGCTGGGACAGGGCGCGGGACAGGGCGGCGGGGCTGGCATAGCCAACCTCCCGCGCCACGGCTTTCAGCGACCGTCCCGCCTCCACCCCCGCCCGGGCCAGCTGCAGCCGCCAGCCCTGGAGGTAGTCCCCCGGCGTTGCCCCGATGACGGCGCGGAACGTCTCCGCGAAGGTGCTGCGGGACATGCCGGCCAGATCGGCCATGCGCTCCAGCGTCCAATCCCCGTCCGGCTGGGCGTGCAAGGCCGACAGCACCCGCGCCAGGGCCGGATGGGCCAGCCCCGCCAGCAGGCCGGCACTGCCGCCCCCTTCCTCCATCGCGCGGCGCAAAAGATAGATCACCGCCACCTCCGCCAGCCGGTCCAGGGCCGCCTGACGGCCGCAATGGCGCTGGTCCGCCTCCGCGAACAGCAGGCCCAGCGCCCCGCCCAGCAGATCGTCCGGAGGCAGGGGGAAGGCCAGCAGGGTCGGCAACCCTGCTTCCAGCGGGTTGCCCGGGCCGCCGAACCCCAGCTCCGCGCAGACCAGGTCCGCCCCGTCGGGCCCCGTCTCCATCCGGTGGCCGGTGGGCCGGGGCATCAGCACCCCCGTGGGGCCGGACAGGTGCAGGCGGTTGCCCGTCGGCTCCTCAATCGTCAGGTCGCCGCGGCGCAGCAGGTGCAGGTGCCCGCCGCCCACCCCCGGCTGGTATTGCCCCACACCGCAGACGGTGCCGGCCTGGAAAACCCGGGCCTGCACGCGCACCCGCTCGAAAATGGCGGCCAGCCGGTCGACCGTCTCAGGACTGTGGTCATGGCCGTGGTCTGGATCGGCAAAGCGGTCGGGCATGTCAGGGCTCCCGGTCGGGGTGGGGGAAGCGCACGATCTCGTCGGACGATCTGCAATGAAGTGCGGACGATTTGTGATGCATCGTATGCCATCTTCTGCAGCGTGTCGAGGCGGCGATGGCGCTGTCCCGAAGTCGGAAGACCCGAACGCGAGGAGCGGTATCATGCCCCGTATCAGTCCCGTCGATCCCTCCAACCCCCCTGCCGATACCGCCCCGCAGCTGGCCGCAATCCGCGCCAAGCTGGGCCGGGTGCCCAACCTCCTGGCCACCCTGGCCCATGCCCCGGTCGCCCTGAATGCCTATCTGGGCCTGGCCGATGCGGTGGGCAAGGCCACCCTGTCCGCCCAGGACCGGGAGCGCATCGCCCTGACCGTGGGGGAGGCGAACGGCTGTGAATACTGCTTGGCCGCCCACACCCTGATCGGCAAGGGCGCCGGCCTGTCCGACGGGGAGATCCGCGCCGCCCGTGAGGCGGAGGCGGCGACCCCGCGGTCCCGCGCCATCGTCCGCCTGGCCCGCGCCATTGTGGACTCCCGCGGCCGGATCGCCGATGTCCAGTTGGAAGAAGCGCGCCGGGCCGGCCTGACCGAGGGGGAGGTGATGGAGGTGCTGACAATCGCGGTCGTCAACCTGCTGACCAACTACGCCAACAACCTGGCCCGGACGGAGGTGGACTTCCCCCAGGCCGCCCCGCAGGCCCGCGCCGCCTGACGCGATCCCCACCCCTCCCGGCCATCCCTCCCGGATAAGGAAGCCTCCGATGAAGACCCTCGCCCTCCTCTGCCTGCTGGGGATCAACATCCTCGCCTCCGCCGCCCTGCTGACCACGGGTGTGGAGCCAGGGCATCCGCCGGAGCGGACGGCCGCCGCTCCTGTAACCGTCGCCAAGGCCGATGACCGGCCAGGCCACGGCCCGCACAGCGCCCAGGCGCTCTGACCCCCATCGCGAAACCGTCATGGCGACGGCGGGGGACGGGTGGCGGAGTTCGGCGTAGACTTTCCCCGTCCACGCACCGTCCCCCCCCATCCTTTCCTTGCCAACCGTTGTGAAACAGAGTCGGAGAAGCTTGCCATGAAGACCCTGATCCAAGCCGCCATGCTGGGTGTCGCCCTTCTGATGCCCATCGGTTTCCAGGCGCCCGCCCTCGCCTTCGACAAGACATCCACCGCCCCTGTGAATGTGGAAGCCGGGCAGGTGATCCTGAAGGGCTTCGACGCCGTCGCCTATGTCACCCGGAACGAGGCGGTGAAGGGAACGGCGGAGTTCACCGCCGCCCATGGCGGTGTGACCTACCATTTCGCCAGTGCCGCCAACCGCGACGCCTTCACGGCCGATCCGGCCCGCTTCGTCCCGGCCTTCGGTGGGTTCTGCGCCATGGGGGTGGCCCTGGGTGTGAAGTACGACATCGATCCGGAAGCCTTCACCGTCGTCAACGGCCGCCTGTACATGAACCTGAACAAGAGTGTTCAGAAGGAATGGCGCGACAACATCGGCGGGAATATCGCCACAGCGGAAACGAAGTGGCCGAAGATCATGACCACCCCGCCCGGTGACCTGTACCTGTGACGGCCGGGGGCCACCGGTACCCCTCACCCTCCCATTGCTTGCGCAATGAGCCCCTCCCTCTTCCTCAAGGGGAGAGGGGATCGGTGCCCTCACCGGATAGAGTGCCGCCGGTGCAGCGAGACCCCCCTATCCCCTTGAGGGAGAGGGGATAAAGTCCCCAAGCCCTTAATTCCTCGATAACCGGTGGCCAGACTGCCGCCCGCTTCACGCGAAAGGACAGCCCATGACGCCCCGTCCCGATCCGGCCGCCGCGACCCAAGCCAAGGGGTCGGGGATCGTCACGCGGCTGCTGCCTTTGGCGGTGATCGCCGCGGGCATCGCCGCCGTTTTCGCCCTGGACCTGGACAGGTATCTGAGCTTCCAGGCACTGGCGGAGAATCGGCAGGCGCTGGCGGATTTCGTTGCTGCGAATCACGCGGTGGCTGCCCTGGCCTTCATCGGCATGTATGCCGTCGCCGTCGCACTGAGCATCCCCGGGGCGGTCTTCCTGACCCTGGGCGGCGGGTTCCTGTTCGGCACGGTGCTGGGCAGCCTGTATGTCGTCATCGGGGCGACGATGGGGGCGACAATCATCTTCCTGGCCGCCCGCACCGCCCTGGGTGACATGCTGCGCGCCAAGGCCGGGCCCTGGCTGTCGAAGCTGGAGGACGGGTTCAAGGATGGAGCGTTGAGCTACCTGCTGTTCCTGCGGCTGGTGCCGGTCTTCCCCTTCTGGCTGGTCAACCTGGTTCCGGCCTTCCTGGGGGTGCGGCTGTCCACCTATGTGACCGCCACGGTCATCGGCATCATCCCTGGCTGTGTCGTCTTCGCCAGTGTCGGTAACGGGCTGGGCGCGGTGTTCGACAGCGGAGCCCAGCCGGATCTGTCCATCATCTTCCAGCCGGCCGTGCTGGGGCCGATCGTCGGCCTGGCCCTGCTGTCCCTGATCCCGGTGGCGGCCAAGCGGCTGCGCGCCCGCAAGTCCTGATCCTCCCGCCTCCGCTTCCGCCCAACAGAAGGAATGCCTGCCATGGCCGGTATCATCGACGCCGACATCTGCATCATCGGGGCCGGATCCGGCGGCCTGTCCGTCGCCGCGGGGGCCGCCCAGTTGGGCCGCAAGGTCGTGCTGATCGAAAAGCACCGCATGGGTGGGGACTGCCTGAACACCGGCTGCGTCCCGTCCAAAGCGCTGCTGGTTGCGGGCAAGGTGGCCCAGACCATCCGCACCGCCGGCCGCTTCGGCATCACGGGCGGGGAGCCGGTGGTGGATTTCGCCAAGGTCCACGGCCATGTCCACGGTGTCATCGCCGCCATCGAGCCCAATGATTCGGTGGAGCGCTTCACCGGCTTCGGGGTTCGGGTGATCCAGGCCGCTGCCCGCTTCACCGGGCCCGACACGGTGGAAACGGACAAGGGCGACCGCATCCGCGCCAAGCGCTTCGTCATCGCCACGGGCAGCCGGGCCGCCGTCCCCCCCATCCCGGGGCTGGAGACGGTGCCCTACCTGACCAATGAGACGATCTTCGAGCGGACGGAGGCACCGGGCCACCTGCTGGTCGTTGGCGGCGGCCCCATCGGGATCGAGATGGCCCAGGCCCACCGGCGCCTGGGCGCCCGGGTGACCGTGCTGGACCGGGGCACCATCATGCCGAAGGACGATCCGGAACTGGTCGCCGTCGTCCGTGCCGCCCTGGTGGCGGAGGGCATCACCCTGCGGGAGGGCGTGAGCCCGGCGCGGGTGGAGGCGACGGCGGAAGGCGGTGTCGTCGTCATCCTCACCACCCCGGCGGGGGAGGAACGGGTGGAGGGCACCCATCTGCTGGTCGCCGCCGGGCGCAAGGCCAATGTGGACGGCCTGGGGCTGGAAGCTGCGGGAATCCCATACAGCCCCCGCGGCATCACCGTCGATGCTGGCCTGCGCAGCACCGGCAACCGCCGGGTCTATGCCGTGGGCGATGTGGCGGGCGGGCCGCAGTTCACCCATGTGGCCGGATACCATGCGGGCATCGTCATCCGGTCCATGCTGTTCAAGCTGCCGGCCAAGGTGGATTACAAGGCCCTGCCCTGGGTCACCTATACCGATCCGGAACTGGCCAATGTCGGCCTGACAGAGGCGATGGCGCGGGAGAAGCACGGGGACGGCGTGCGCACCGTGCGCTGGACCCTGCATGAGAACGACCGCGCCCAGGCGGAGCGTGAGACGGAAGGCTTCGCCAAGCTGGTGCTGGACGCCAAGGGCCGGATCCTGGGGGCTGGCATCGTGGGGCCCCATGCCGGGGACCTGATCCAACCCTGGGCCCTGGCGATCACGGCGGGGCTGAAACTCTCCGCCTTCACCAGCATGATCGCCCCCTACCCGACCTTGGGCGAGGTGAACAAGCGCGCCGCCGGCGCCTGGTTCACCCCGACCCTGTTCGCCGAACGCACCCGCAAGCTGATCGCCTTCCTCTGGCGCTTCACCTGAACCGGGATCACCCCCGTCTCAGTGGGTGACCAGCATCGGCACGGGGCTGTGTTCCAGCACATGCTTGGACACACCACCCAGGATGCGGACGCGCAGGCGGCTGTGTCCGTAGACGCCCATGACGATCAGACCCGCACCCAGCGCCTTCGCCTCCGCCAGGATCGCCTGCCCCACCTCATGGTCGCTGGCGGTGACGGCGTGCAGGGTGACGTTCACCCCGTGTTCGGCCAGGTAGCGGGACAGGCACGCCCCATCCTCCGACCGGTCGCCGGGGGGGACGACGGTCAGCACGGTCACCGCCTCCGCCTCCTTCAGCAGGGGCAGGGCATCGCGCACGGCGCCCGCGGCCTCCCGGCTGGATTTCCAGGCGATGACCACATGGGCCGGGTCGATGACGCTGTCCCGCCCGCGCGGCAGTACCAGCACCGGGGCGGAGCAGGCGAAGGGCAGGTGTTCGGGCAGGTCGGCCGTATAATCGTCCAGCGCGCTTTTCGGACGGTCCTGGCTGATGATGACGGCATCGGCATAGCGGGTGTGCTGGGCCAGATGTTCGCCCGCATCCCCCACCTCCATCAACCATTCGCCGCGCACACCGTCGCGCGCGCAGGCGGCCAGGAAGGTGTCGCGCGCCGGTTCCGCCGCCGTCTTGGCCAGCCGGGTCACATCGGTCAGGTTGATGCCCTGCCACATCCCCGGCACCTCCACCGGGCGCAGGATGTGCAGCCCGCGCAGATGGGCATCCTGCCGTCGGGCGAACTCGATTGCCGTCCGCAGCCGCCGGTCGGATTCGCCGTCCGGGCCCAGATGCACCAGGATCGTCTTGTAGCCCATCACCCACCCCTTGCTGTTCCGGCCCGCGGCATCGCCCCCGGGTCCCCGTATCGATGAACCGTTCCGTAACCGCATCATGGTCGGTCAGCCATGACCTGGGTCAAGCCCAACCCGCAGGACACACGAACCCCGGAAAGACGAAGGGCCGCCGGATGCGCCCCGGCGGCCCCATCTGCTGCGATCCCGCCGATGCCGGCCGGAGATCGATTACTCCGCGCCCTTGGCAGCACCCGGGACAGACCGGCTTTCCGCCGCCAGCCCCTGGTCCAGCCCGGCGGAGCGCACCGTCGCCGCATCCACGCCGATATGCATCATCCGCTTCAGCCACGGGGCGAGCAGAAGCACGATCACACCGGCAGCACAAGCGGGCCAGAACAGGTTCCAGAACAGGTCCGTGAAGCCATAGGCGGCATCGAAGCCCGTCACTTCCTCCGGGGCGGAGAACCACTTGGCCGTCTGCCCGGCCAGCCAGGCGCCGCCGGCGGTGGACAGGAACCAGATGCCCATCATCACACCCGTCGTGCCCGGCATGGACAGCCGCGTGATCATGGACAGGCCGATGGGCGACAGGCACAGCTCGCCCAAGGCCTGGACCCAATAGAACAGCACCAGCCACCACAGGCTCATCAGCACGCCGCTTTCCGGATTCTGCATGGCGATGACCAGTAGGCCGAAGGCGATGCCGTTGAACAGCAGGCCCAGGGCGAATTTCACCGGCAGGGACAGGTCCTTGCCGCGCGCGGCCAGGATGGTCCACAGGGTCGCCATCAGCGGCGCCATCAGGACGATGAACAGGGGGTTCAGCGCCTCGAACTGGCTGGCACCCCAGCCCTGGCGGTCAACGAAATGGT
Organism: Pseudomonadota bacterium; assembly: GCA_046045995.1. Lineage (GTDB taxonomy): Bacteria > Pseudomonadota > Alphaproteobacteria > Azospirillales > Azospirillaceae > Indioceanicola. The sequence continues at coordinate 18,884 of JBJOKR010000067.1, forward strand.
CGGCCAGCAGCTTCAGGGAGCCGGGCGACTGGTCGAACAGCATCCAAAAGAAGACGGCGAAGAGGGTCAGGACCAGGGCCACGATCATGCGGTCGCGCCCGACCTTCGTCGCCTTCGTCGCCATCTGGTACAGCACCATGCCGATCATGGCGAAGGCGCTGACCGCCAGCAGGATGCCGACGATGTCCGCCCGCTGCATCAGCCACCAGGACACGACCACCGCCGCCGGGATCACCGCCCACATCCACACCGGGATTCCCGGCTGCTGGGACAGGACCCGGCCGGTGCCCATGGATACCAGCTCATCCCGGGGCAGCATGGGGCGGGAACGGGAGAAGACGACCAGGCCCAGCGCCATGCCGAAGGCGGCCGCCCCGAACCCGTAGGACCAGCCCCAGGTCTCCCCCAGCCAGCCGCAGATCAGCGTGGCGACGAAGGCGCCCAGGTTGATGGAGAAATAGAAGATGGAGAAACCGGCATCCCGCCGCTGGTCGTCGGGCGCATAGAGCTTCCCCACCATGGAGGAGATATTGGGCTTCATGAAGCCGTTGCCGACCGACAGCAGCGACAGGGCCAGGAACATGGCCCCCACCGCCAGCGGATCATCCCCCCCGCCCCCTTCATAGGCCATGACCACATGGCCCAGCAGCATCAGGAAGGCCCCGATCATCACCGCCCGCTGATACCCCAGCAGCCGGTCGGCCAGCAGCCCACCGAACAGGGGCAGCAGATAGACCAGCGCCAGATAGGCCGACAGCGTGTCATAGGCGCGGTCGCGCGGGAACGCGAAGTGGGAGACGAGATACAGGATCAGCAGCGTGCGCATGCCGTAGAAGCTGAACCGCTCCCACATCTCGGTGAAGAACAACGGCATCAGGGCCCGCGGGTGCCCGAAGAAGCCGCGATCGGGATCGGAGGATAGGATCGCCATCTGCCCAGCTCGATAAACGGGGGGAAAGGCGCCTATAACACAATACCCACAGGCACTGTAAGGAAACTGTTACGGACGGAACGAACGGATGGGGGGGCTCGTCAAAGCCCGGCCGACGCCCCGAATGGCTTCGGCCCGCCGGTCGCCCAGTCCAGCAGTTCCACCGTGTGGACCACGGGCAGGGCCGTGCCCTGCCCGATCTGGGTCATGCAGCCGATATTGCCCGCGGCGACCAGATCGGGGCGGGTGCTTTCGATGTTCGCCACCTTGCGCTCCCGCAGCTGCCCCGCCAACTCGGGCTGAAGGATGTTGTAGGTGCCAGCGGACCCGCAGCAGATATGCCCTTCCGGCACGGGCAGCACCGTGAACCCCGCCCGGCGCAGCAGGTCGGCGGGCAGGTCCCGCAGCTTCTGCCCATGCTGGAGCGAACAGGCGGAATGGTAGGCGACGCGCAGGCTTTCCGGGGCAGCCGCAGCGGGCGGCAGGCCCAGCATGGCCACCACCTCCGTCACGTCGCGGGCGATGGCGCTGACCCGTGCCGCAGCCTCGGCCAATTCCGGATCGTTGCGCAGCATGTGGCCGTAATCCTTCACCGTCGTGCCGCAGCCGGACGCGGTGACGACGATGGCGTCCAGGCCACCGCCTTGCCCACCGCCACTGCCTTGCCCACCGGCCCCCTGCCCCGCCGCCCGATCGATCTCCCGGATCCAGGCGCGGACATTGGCGGGGGCATAGGGCCCGTCCTCCCCCATGTGGTGGGAAAGCGCCCCACAGCAGCCGGTGCCGGGGGCGATCACCACCTCCGCCCCCAGGCGGGTCAGCAGGCGGATCGCCGCCTCATTGATGGCGGGGTTCAGGGCGGGCTGGACACAGCCGGGCAGCAGGGCGACCCGCATCCGCCGGGGGCCGATCGCGGGGAAGGTTCCCGGCCGTTCCTGCCGCCCGGGCGGATGCACTTTGCCCGGGGCCAGGTCCAGCATGGTGCGCAGCCGGGCGGGCAGCAGGGCCCGGAACGGCCGCCCGGCCTTGGCCGCATTCAGCGCCGCCCGGAACCGGCCGGTATGGGGCAGGATGCCCGCCAACAGGCGCCGCTGCATCCGGTCGGCCAGGGGGCGGGTATAAGTGCGGGCGATGTGGTGGCGGGCATGGTCCACCAGATGCATGTAATGCACCCCCGACGGGCAGGTGGTCATGCAGGACAGGCAGGACAGGCAGCGGTCCACATGGCGCACCGTCACCGGGTCGGCCGGGCGGTCGTTCTCCAGCATCTCCTTGATCAGGTAGATGCGGCCCCGCGGGCTGTCCAGCTCATCCCCCAGCAGCAGATAGGTGGGGCAGGTGGCGGTGCAGAACCCGCAATGGACGCATGTCCTCAGGATCTGCTCCGCCACGGCCGTGTCGCTGTCGGCCAGTTGGGCCAGGGTGAAATTCGTCTGCACCGGTTCCTATCCCCGCTCCGCGCCTGAAGCCGCCGCCGCGGCATCGCGCCGGTCCCGCCGCCTTGTATGGGCATACAGCACCGGCGCCAGGATCCGGTCATAGACGAAGACCGCGACCGGCCGCACCAGCGGCAGGTCCACCAGCCGGGCCAGCGGGCG
>JBJOKR010000068.1:0-21180 GCA_046045995.1 Pseudomonadota bacterium
CAGGGGCCGCGCCGCCCAGGGCACAGGCGCCAGGGTGCGCGGCACCGGGCGGCAGACCTGATCCGGCACGCCCCGGTCGATGGACATGCCCGTTTCCTCGATCGTTTCCCCGGTGATGTCGACGGCAAAGGTGCATCCCGGCAGGGCGACACCATCCCCCGCCAGCTTCGCCAGTTCGTCCACCGGCACCCGCTTGCCCCGGAACACGCCACACAGGTCGGGCAGCAGCACATCGACCGCCACGATCCCCGGATGCCGGTCCAGGAAGGCCTGGATCTCCCGCTGAAGGGCCGTGTCGCCCCGCGCCCCCGGATGGGTGAGGGTGGGATCGGTCGGGGCGGCTTCGGTCAGGGGAATGTCGGCGCTGGGGGCGGGTGGGGCGGTAGCGGGCATGGCAACCGGTCTATACAGCTTCGGGCGGCGCGCATGCTCAACCCGCTCCTTCACCCCTGTCAATGCCTACCGCGGTGCAGCAAGGTGCTGGAAAGGAGTGCCGGCTGGGGCACGCACGGGGGGGAGGGGACCAATCCATTGGTGCGCGAATCCGCTTGTCTGCCCCCCGGGGCCTGTATCTATACTGTCACACCCGAAACAACGCGGAGGGCTGCGGGCGCGCTCAGGACATTTTATTTCCCCTCGCGGACCGCCGGCGCAATGCGGGCATCAGCGACCGGGCCGCCAACCCGCGGCGATTTCATGAGTACATTGGAAGAGTTCATCCGTTCTCGGTCCATCACCGAGGTCGAATGCCTTGTGCCCGACATGTCGGGTATCGCCCGCGGGAAGATCCTGCCGGCGGAGAAATTCCTTCGGATCCTGCGCGACCGTGGCCTGCGGCTGCCGGAATCGATCTTCGTCCAGACCGTCACGGGTGAGTACCCGGACGATGAGGATGTCACCAGTTCGGAGAACTGGGACGTCTACATGATCCCGGACCCGGATACGATCCGGGCGGTACCCTGGTACTCCGAGCCGACGGCGCAGGTGATCTGCGACTGCCTTTATGCCGACGGCAGCCCGGTCGACATCTCCCCCCGCTCCGTCCTGAAGCGGGTGCTGGCCCTGTATGAGGCCAAGGGCTGGCGGCCGATCGTGGCGCCGGAGCTGGAATTCTATCTGGTCGCCACCAACAAGGACCCCGATTACCCGCTTGTCCCGCCCGTCGGCCGGTCCGGCCGGCAGGAAAGCGGGCGTCAGGCCTATGGCATCGACGCGGTCAACGAATTCGATCCGATCTTCGAGGATGTGTACGAGTTCTGCGACAAGCAGGACATCGACGTGGACACCATGAGCCATGAGGCCGGTGCCGCCCAGATCGAGATCAACTTCAACCACGGCGACGCGCTGTCCCTGGCCGACCAGGTGTTCCTGTTCAAGCGCACGGTGCGTGAGGCGGCGATCCGCCATCAGGTCTATGCCACCTTCATGGCCAAGCCCATGCAGAACGAGCCGGGCAGCGCCATGCATGTCCACCAGTCGGTGGTGGACCGGGAGACGGGCCGGAACCTGTTCGGGGCGGAGGACGGCAGCGACACGCCCATGTTCCTGAGCTTCATCGCCGGGCTGCAGAAGTATCTGCCCTATGCGATGCCGCTGCTGGCGCCGAACGTGAACAGCTACCGCCGGCTGGTCCAGGGATCGGACGCGCCGATCAATGTGCATTGGGGCCGGGACAACCGCACCACCGGCTTCCGTGTGCCGGTCAGCCCGCCGGAAGCGCGCCGGGTGGAAAACCGGGTGGCGGGGGCGGATGCCAACCCCTATCTGGCCATCGCCGCGAGCCTTGCCTGCGGCTATCTGGGCATCGCACAGGAGCTGGAGCCGAGCGATCCGGTGAAGGGCAGCGCCCACCGCCTGGCCTTCTCCCTGCCGCGGCACCAGGCGGATGCACTGGCCAAGTTCAATGCCTGCAAGCCGCTGAAGGAAATCCTGGGCGACCGGTTCATCCAGGCCGTCAGCTCCGTCAAGCAGGCGGAGTATGAGGCCTATCAGCGGGTCATCAGCTCCTGGGAGCGGGAGAACCTTCTTTTGAATGTCTAAAATCCCTGGTGGGGGAATCGTTGCCCCTACGCCAGATGTGATGTAATTCCGTCACAGCGCCCCGCCGGATGTTGCCCACCGGCGGGGCGTTTCTTTTTGCTTGTTTCCTGGAAGCGGCCCCGGCGGTAGTAACAATTCCCTTACAAAGCGGCAACAACAACGCCGCATCCGGCCGACCCCGCCGCGAGGGCAAGGGGCGGTCCAAAAACGGTGAAGGAGGGTTCTCATGCGATCGCTGTCCATTCCGACCCATCGGTCCAGTCGGTTCCAGGGGGTCAGCCGCCCACACCGTGCCGTGCGGGCCGGTGCCCTGATGCTGTCCACCGCCCTGGTCGCCCTGGCGGGCACCGCATCGGCCCAGGCGCCGACGGCACCGCCCGCCAATGACGCCTTCGTGTTGGAGGAGATCATCGTCACGGCGCGGAAGCGGGACGAGACGCTGCAAAGCGTGCCGTTCTCCATCAACGCGCTGAGCGGCAACCAGATGCGGGAACGCGGGGCGGAGAACATCGAGGACGTGGCGCGCAACATCGCCGGCCTGACCATCCAGAACCTGGGCCCCGGGCAGAGCCAGGTCGCCATCCGCGGCATTTCCTCCGGCCAGATCGTCCGCGACCAGCCGGGCGTGAAGGAACAGGTGGGCGTCTATCTGGATGAATCCGTCATCTCCCTGTCGCTCTTCACCCCCGACATCGATCTGTATGATCTGGAGCGGGTGGAGGTGCTGCGCGGCCCCCAGGGCACGCTCTACGGCTCCGGCTCCATGTCGGGCACGATCCGCTACATCACCGCCAAGCCCAGCGTGGACGGGGTGGAGGGATCGGGTGAGGTCGGCATCGAAACGATCGAGAGCGGCGGTACCGGCTACAGCGTGAAGGGCATGGTGAACGTGCCCGCTTCCGACAAGGTGGCGCTGCGCGTCGTCGGCTACCATACGGATTATGCCGGCTTCATCGACGCGGTGCAGCCGGACGGCAGCATCGACAAGGATGTGAACGATGGCACCCGCACGGGCGCCCGCGCCTCCGTCCTGCTGCGCCCGACGGAGATGATCAGCATCACGCCCCGCATCATCTACCAGGAGATCAAGACCGACGGTTTCAACCGCGAGGATGAGTTCAACATCCTGGCCAATGAGTTGACGCCGACGACCGATGCCCGCCGCCTCTATATCTTCGACGATCTCCAGCAGTTCCGTCAGTTGGAGGAGCGGTTCGAGGATGAATTCCTGCTGACCGACCTGACGGTGCAGTGGGACCTGGAGAACATCTCCCTCACCTCCATCACCAGCTATACGGAGCGGGACATCCTGGTCCGCCGCGATGCCAGCCAGCTCACCGGGTCCATCACCGGACAGCCGGGCGGCCTGGCCCGTGGTCCCAATGTCTACCGCATCTCCACCCCCCTGGCCGATACGACCGATGTCACCGTCTTCACCCAGGAAGGCCGCATCGCCTCCGCCGGGTCGGGGCGGTTCCAGTGGGTGGCCGGCGCCTTCTATTCGGAGATCGAGCGCGAATACGGCCAGCGGCTGGACGTTCCTGGCTTCACCGCCCTGACCGGTGTCACCACGGCCGGTCCGTTGGCGCCGACGGACGTGCTCTATTTCTCCGCCATCCCCTATGATTTCAAGCAGCTGGCGGTCTTCGGCGAGGGCAGCTATGACCTGACCGATGCGCTGACGGTCACGGCCGGCCTGCGCTGGTTCGATTTCGAGGAGGACCGCGTCCTCAACTTCGACGGCATCTTCGCCAGCCGTACCATCGGCGTGCCGGGCAACACCAGCAGCGACGGCCTATCGCCCCGTGTCATCCTGGCCTATGACGTGAACGAGGATGTGCAGCTGAACGCCCAGGTGGCCAAGGGCTTCCGCCTCGGCGGCATCAACGATCCGCTGAACCTGCCGCTCTGTTCCACCCAGGACCGCACCACCTTCGGCGGTCGGGAGAACTTCGACGACGAGACCGTGTGGAACTATGAGGGTGGTGCCAAGGTCACCTTCGGGGGCGGCCGCGGTCGCCTGAACGTCGCCGGCTTCTACAGCGACATCAGCAATCTGCAGGTGACCCTGGATGCGGGCACCTGCTCCTCGCGCATCATCTTCAATGCCGATGCCCGCTCCATGGGGGCGGAGGCGGAGTTCAGCTATCAGCTGACCGACACCTTCTCCGTCAACCTGGGCGGCAGTATCGTGGACAGCGAGTTCACGGAGACCGTCACCTCCACCTCCGGCACCACCACGCGGGTGGTGGGCGGTATCGAGGATGGCAACCGCCTGCCCACGGTGCCTAAGTTCCAGTTCAGCGCCAGCGGCAGCTATGAGCGGGAGATCACGCCCGATCTGCTGGGCTTCCTGGTCGCCACCTACCAGCATGTGGGCTCCCGCTTCACCCAGGCGGTGGACCAGGATGCGACGTCGGTCGGCACCTTCACCCGCATCGGCATCGGCACCCAGCCGGCCACGGCCTATAGCTTCGATCCGAAGCTGCCGGCCTATGATCTGGTGAACCTGCGCCTCGGCATCCGTGCCGACAGCTGGGAGGCGGCGGCCTATGTGAACAATCTGTTCGATGAGAAGGCCTATCTGTCCCTGGACCGCGAGCGCGGGTTCCGCGCCCGTGTCGCCCGGCAGGTGAACAAGCCGCGGACCTTCGGCCTGAACCTCACCACCCGGTTCTGATCCGTTGGTGTGTTCACACGGTCGGCGCCGCTGCCCGCGAGGCGGCGCCGGCTGCAAGGGGCATCCGTGACGGGGGCATCTGATCTGGCGGTCGCGCCCCGTCTGAAACACGCAGGATCCGGGTGATCGCCCGCATCACCCGATCCTTTCGCCCGTAATGGGGCATGTGCCCTTCACCCGGCAGCAGTTCCAGATCCGCGTTCGGTAGCCGGCGCGACAGGCGTGCCGACTGGGTTTCCGCATCCGAAACCCGGTCGGCCGTCCCATGCAGCAGGATGGTCGGGGTGGTGATTTGCCGATACAACGGCACAAGAGTGGACGCTCCGGCAATGAGAACGGCCCAATCCTCCGCGAAGGCGCGTATCTGGGAGGGGCGTTCAGCCAGATCCATGGGCCAGTACCGTCGATGCACAGTCGGAACCGGACGTGGGCTGAAGATCGCCTTGATCTGAAGGGGCAGGCTGGCCCGCATCAGCAACGGGTCGATCGTATGCGCCAGCAGATCCCCCAGAACGGGGACGGCCCCAAGCCCCAGGGTGTATGGTTCAATCCGGGGCGTCGGGAAGTAATACCCGGAAATCAGGACCTGTCCCGCCACATGCCCCGGTCTCTGGGCCGCCATGGACAGGGCGACCTGGGTCCCGAAGGAATGGCCGACAAGGATCGGATGGTCGATCCCCAGCCGGTCAAGGGCCTGCCACACCGCCTGGCCTTGGCGCCAAGCGGTCCAGATAATGCCGCGCGCCCGGGTACTGTGCCCGTATCCTGGACGATCCACCGACAGGCAACGGTAGCCCCCCTCCGCCAGCCGCCCCGGAGTCCCGGTCAGGGTGAAATCGATCCCCATGGTGGCTATGCCGTGCAGGAAGACGATTGCGCGCCCCTGCCGTGGCCCCTCATCCAGGATATGCAGGCGGGCGCCATCCACGGGGACGAACCGGCCGGCAGGGGAATGACGGCGTTCGATGCGCTTCGTCCGCTGGCGGGTGTACCAGCCGGTTGAGAAGAGAAGCCCCCCCAAGGCGGTGAGGGACAGGGGTACCGGCATACCGTGGCGGCTGTCCCCGCCGTCATGGCGGGTGGTCCGGAGCGTGGCTTGCGGCATCCTGGGCATCGGCGATCCTTTGGCGGCGAGGGCGGCTGCGGCGAGGGAGGCTGCGGCTGGGCGGGAGCCGGCCCCTGGGCCGGGGTCCCGATCGGCAGCACAACAGCCGGGCGGCTGTATCGGCACGCCCCCGATGGGCTGTGGCGGTGGACTGTGGCGGTTTCCATGTCCCGGCATCGAGTGGCCGCCCGGATCGGGCTGGACTCATCCGGAAGAGACGACATCTGCTGCAATGAGGAACGTTGGAGCAGTATTGAAACTGCTCTCATGCCCAACACGATTATTCGTGGGCTTGAAGCGGGATTTATCATAACCTGATTGAAAATCCTTTAACGATAGACTGTGATATGTGAATGCGTTGACACTGGTTTTTCTTTGCTGGAAAAATGAAATCAGCTAAGGACAGAGAGGGGACTATATGTTCGTTGTCGGTACGCGGGGCGGGTATGTCGACATATCGATGTCCGGTACCATGGTCTGTATCCGCGCCATAGGGGAGCCGACAGGGGATGATTTCCGCGTCGCCCTGCGCATTGCTGCCGATGAAGGCTGGTTCGTCCCGGATGTGGATTGCCTGATCGATACCCGGTTCTTCACCGGCACCATCGATTGGGACATGGTTCGGGATGCCCGCGCGTTCGCCCCCTGGATCCAGCGGGACTGGACCGGTGCCGCCCCCGTCGATGTGCGCTGCGCCTATGTGATCGAGGACCGGATCATGGCCCGTGTCCTGACAGTGATCGGCTTCCTGTTCCCAGGCGCCCGGCATCGCGCCTTCCCGGATGAGGCGGCGGCGCGGTCCTGGCTTGGCATGGAAGCGGCGGATCCTTGAGCACATCGGGTTCACGATGGCGCCGGGACCGTGGTATCACCTGCCGGGTGGGCGGATAGTCAATCCCGGCCCCGGCCTTCCTTGTGGAACCGCGATCCCGCGAGAGACCGCCATGCCGTACCAGGCCCTGACACGAAAGGATGTGATGCTGCTGCTCTGCGCCCGCATCGGCTTCAACCCTCCGGGTTGAGGTCGCAGCCGGCTTTCGCCGATTCCAGCACCCATCGCCTTTCCCCTTGTTCAGGACCGGATCGCCATGCACGCGCCGCTCACCAATCTCGACCTCAAGAAGCTCGACGACGCCCACCACCTGCACCCCTTCACGGATTTCAAGGAACTGTCCGCCGCGGGCGGATCGCGCCTGATCACCCGGGGGGAGGGGAGCTGGATCTGGGATGCGGACGGGAACCGCATCCTGGATTGCATGGCCGGACTCTGGTGCGTGAATGTTGGCTACGGCCGCACCGAGCTGGCGGAGGCGGGTTACAGGCAGATGCTGGATCTCAGCTTCTACAACGCCTTCTTCAAGACGACGACCCCGGCTGCTGCCGCCCTGTCCGCCAAGCTGGCGGAGATCACGCCGGACGGCCTCTCCAAGGTCTTCTTCGCCAATTCGGGGTCGGAGGCGAATGACACCATCGTCCGCATGGTGCGCCATTACTGGAACCTGAAGGGCAAGCCGTCGAAGAAGACCTTCATCAGCCGGGTCCACGGCTATCACGGCACCACCATGGCCAGCACCTCGCTGGGCGGGATGAGCGTGATGCATGAACAGGGGGATCTGCCCCTGCCCGGATTCGTCCATGTCATGCCCCCCTATCCCTTCGACCTGGGCCGGGACATGGATGCCGACGCCTTCGGTCGGCTGGCTGCCAAGGCGGTGGAGGACAAGATCCTGGAACTGGGGGCGGAGAATGTGGCCGCCTTCATCGGGGAGCCGATCCAGGGGGCGGGTGGCGTGATCATCCCGCCGGAAAGCTACTGGCCGGAGATCCAGCGGATCTGCGCGGAGCATGACATCCTGCTGATCGCGGATGAGGTGATCTGCGGATTCGGCCGCCTGGGCCACTGGTTCGGCAGCCACCGCTACGGCATCAAGCCGGATTTCATGACCCTGGCCAAGGGCATTACTTCCGGCTACGTGCCGCTTTCCGCCGTGATGGTTGGCGACCGTGTGGCACAGACCCTGATCGACGAGGGCGGGGAGTTCTACCACGGCTTCACCTATTCCGGTCACCCGGTCGCCTGCGCCGTGGCACTGGCCAATATCGACGTGATCGAGCGGGAAGGTCTGGTGGAGCGGGCGCGCAGCGATATCGGCCCCTATCTGCGCCGCCGGCTGGAGGAGGAACTGGACGGCCACCCCATCGTGGGGGAGATCCGCAGTGAGGGGATGATCGGCGCCATCGAGCTGGTGAAGGACCGGAAGACCCGGGAACGCTTCCCCGGCGGCGGCAAGGTCGGGCTGATGGCCCGCGACCATTGCTTCCGCAACAATGTGATTCTCCGCGGAATCCGCGACAGCCTTGTCTTCTCCCCGCCGCTGACCCTGGGCCACGGGGAGGCGGATGAGATGGCCCGGCTGGCGAAGCTGTCCCTGGACCAGACGGCCCGCGATCTGGGCGTGCTTTAGGCTCCGCCAAGCTTGTCGTACCTTAAGCCCCTTGTCCGGAAAGGGAAATCGTGCCCTGCAAGGGGGTTTTGGTGTCCCTTTTCGTTGACATCCGGGGCCGGTACGGGTGGTATTTCGGACCTGCGGGACGGCGGCGTCAGAGATCCGCCGCCGTTGGTGTTCAGGCGTTGGCCGAAACAAGAACCTGTCGGGGGTCCGGATGAAGAACAAGACCGTTTTGCTGGGTGTGGTGAGCGCCGTCGCGCTGTTGGCGCTGGCGGGCTGTGGAGACGACAAGGCGCAGCAGCAGGGTGCCCAGGCGCCGGCCGCTCCCGCCGCCACCCCCGCCGCTTCCGAGCCGGCCGCCCCCGCGGCGCCGGCTGCGCAGACCCAGGTCGCCGCGGCCCCGGCGGCCGGCGGTCAGGTCAATGTCTACAACTGGGCGGACTATATCGGTGAGACGACGAACGCCGATTTCACCGCCGCCACCGGCATCAATGTCCAGTACGACGTCTTCACCGATCTGGAGACGCTGGAGTCGAAGCTGCTGGTCGGCAATTCCGGCTATGACGTGATCGTCCCCACGGCGGAGCCGACCCTGGCCAAGCTGATCCAGGCCGGTGCCGTTCAGAAGCTGGACAAGTCCAAGATCCCGAATATTGCCAACCTGGACCCGCAGCTCATGTCCCTGGTCGCCAAGACCGATCCGGGCAACGAGTATGCGGTGATCTACCAGTGGGGCACGATCGGCCTGGGCGTGAATGTTGAAAAGGTGCGGGAATTGTTCCCCGACGCGCCGATGGACAGCTGGGACCTGCTGTTCAAGCCGGAGAACGCGGCCAAGCTGGCCCAGTGCGGAATCGTCATCCTGGACAGCGCCACCGACGTTCTGCCGACCGTCTTCAACTACCTGGGTCTGAGCCCCACCTCCGAATCATCCGAGGATCTGGCCAAGGTCGAGGCGGCGATGCTGGCGATCCGCCCGCATATCAAGGCCTTCGTCCCGTCGGTGATCGATCCGCTGGCGACGGGCGATGCCTGTGTGGCTTTCGGCTATTCGGGTGACGTGTTCCAGGCCCAGGCCCGTGCGGCCGAGGCCGGGTCCACTGCCACCATCGACTATTTGATCCCGAAGGAGGGCGTGCAGATCTGGTTCGACACCGCTGCCATCCCAGCCAATGCCCCGAACCTGGATGCCGCCCACGCCTGGATCAACTATGTCCTGGATCCGAAGGTGATGGCCGGTGTCAGCGATTTCGTCGCCTATGCCAACGCGGTGCCCGCTTCCTGGCCGCTGATGAACCAGGAAATCGCGGCGAACGAGAAGATCTTCCCGCCGGCGGACAAGAAGGCGAGGATGTTCACGACCAAGCAGCTGAGCCAGGCTGCCGACCGCGAGCGCACCCGCGCCTGGACGACGATCGAATCCGGCCGCTGATCCGGTCGGCAGCGTGGAATCCAGGCCCGTGGACACAGGCCGCGTTAAAGTTTGATGGGGAACGCCCTGGCAATGGATTTGCCAGGGCGTTTCAGTTTCACTATCGAGTAGGGAAGCGGTCATGCCCCGAAGGGCGGACCGACGGGGCGCAATCGGGGCAGGAACCACGCGGATGTCGCAGACCCAGTCCAGCCGTACGCAGGCACAGCTCAAAGCCGAACCGTGGAAGAACCCGGACGAGAAGCCGTATGTCCGGATCGAGAAGGTCACGAAGAAGTTCGGCGACTTCACGGCCGTGGACGATGTCTCCCTGTCCATCTACCGAGGGGAGTTTTTCTCCCTTCTGGGCGGGTCGGGGTCGGGCAAGACCACCCTGCTGCGCATGCTGGCCGGGTTTGAAACCCCGACCGAGGGCAAGATCTTCATCGACGGCGTGGACATGACCGGGGTGCCGCCCTATCGGCGCCCGGTCAACATGATGTTCCAGTCCTATGCCCTGTTTCCCCATATGTCGGTGGAAAAGAACATCGCCTTCGGCCTGCACCAGGACGGGGTGCCGAAGCCGGAGATCAAGGAGCGGGTGGCGGAGGTGCTGCACCTGGTCCAGCTCTCCCAATTCAGCCAGCGCAGCCCCCATCAGTTGTCGGGCGGCCAGCGCCAGCGTGTGGCCCTGGCCCGCGCCCTGGTCAAGCGGCCGAAGCTGCTGCTGCTGGACGAACCCCTGGGTGCGCTGGACAAGCGCCTGCGTGAGCAGACCCAGTTCGAGTTGGTCAACATCCAGGAGAAGGTGGGGATCACCTTCGTCATCGTCACCCACGATCAGGAGGAGGCGATGACCATGTCCTCCCGCATCGCGGTGATGAACAAGGGCTATATCGCCCAGGTCGGCACGCCGACAGAGATCTATGAGTATCCCCGATCCCGCTTCACGGCGGAGTTCATCGGGTCGGTGAACATCTTCGAAGGACGGGTGGTGGAGAACGAGCCCGACCACTGCCTTGTCCATTCCGAACAGGCGGGGATCGACCTGTACATCAACCATCCAGCCAATATCAGCCCCGGCACCGGCTGCTGGGTCGCCATCCGGCCGGAGAAGATCACCATCGCCAAGGAACCGCTGCCGGGTGGGGAAACCCGCAACCAGGTCAGCGGCACCGTGCGGGAGATCGCCTATCTGGGCGACATCTCCATCTATGATGTGGACCTGGACACCGGGAAGCGGGTGCGGGTGACCGCACCGAACCTGACCCGGCGGACGGAAATGCCCATCACCTGGGAGGATCGGGTATATCTGAGCTGGCGGCCCTTCGCCGGCAGCGTGCTGACCGAATAGGGAAGGGAGGAAGGCCATGGCGTTTCCCGCTGCCCCCCCGGCACCCGCCGCCTCCAGTGGCTCATCAGGCGGCCCCGCATCCACCGCCGGCGCCGGTGTGGCCGATCTTGCCTCCGGCGGCCAGGCCCCCGGCGGTCAGGGACCGCGGGTGACGGACCGGCTCCGCGCCCTGGTCGGTCGCTTCGGCCTGTCCGGCCGGAACGCCGTGATCGCGGTCCCTTATTTCTGGCTGCTGCTGTTCTTCCTGGTTCCGTTTCTGATCGTGGGCAAGATCGCCCTGTCCGAAGCGGCGATCCGCATCCCGCCCTATCTGCCGATCCTGGACTGGTCCCCCCAGGAGACGATGCTGACGATCAAGCTGAACCTGAACAATTTCGCCTTCATGCTGCGCGACGACCTGTACATCGTCGCCTATCTCAACTCACTGAAGATCGCCTTCATCTCCACCGTGATCTGCATCCTGATCGGTTATCCTGTCGCCTATGCCATCGCCAAGGCTGATGCCACCTGGCGCGCGCCCCTGCTGATGCTGATCATCCTGCCCTTCTGGACCAGCTTCCTGATCCGGGTCTATGCCTGGATCGTGCTGCTGCGGGATGAGGGGCTGGTGACGGCGAATCTGAACGCGGTCCTGCTGTCCCTGGGGATCATCGATCAGCCGCTGAAGATCCTGTACACGCCGACGGCGGCCTATATCGGCATCGTCTATTCCTATCTGCCGTTCATGATCCTGCCGCTCTATGCGACGCTGGAGAAGCTGGACAACACCCTGCTGGAGGCGGCGAGCGATCTTGGCTCCCCCCCGTGGAAAAGCTTCCTGACCATCACGCTGCCTTTGTCCCTGCCGGGTGTGCTGGCGGGGTCGCTGCTGGTCTTCATCCCGGCGACGGGCGAATTCGTGATCCCCGAGCTGCTGGGCGGGCCCGATACGCTGATGATCGGCCAGGTCCTGTGGGCGGAGTTCTTCAACAACCGCGACTGGCCGGTGGCCAGTGCCGTGGCCATCGCCCTGCTGCTGTTCCTGGTGGTGCCGATCATGCTGTTCCAGAACGTCCAGGGCCGCCAGGAGGGGCGCTGAGCCATGCCGAAATCCTGGTTCCTGCGCATCGCGCTGATGATCGGCATCTTGTTCCTGTATCTGCCGATCGTCCTGCTTATCGTGTTCAGCTTCAATGATGCCCGGTCGGTGGCCGTCTGGGGCGGATTCTCCACCCGCTGGTACAGCGCCCTGATGGAGAATGCCCAGCTTCTGAATGCCGCATGGCTGTCCCTGAAGGTCGCCTTCGTGACGGCCACGGGGGCGGTGGTGCTGGGCACCATGGCGGGCATGCTGCTGGCCCGGTTCGGCGCCTTCAAGGGCCGGGCCCTGTTCGCGGGCATGATCTCCGCCCCGCTGGTCATGCCGGAGGTGATCCTGGGCCTGTCCATGCTGCTGCTGTTCGTCAGCATGGAGCAGCTGATCGGTTGGCCGGAGGGGCGGGGCATGACCACCATCATCCTGGCCCATATCACCTTCACCATGGCCTTCGTCACGGTGGTGGTGCAATCCCGGCTGGTCAGCCTGGATGCCAGCCTGGAAGAGGCGGCGATGGACCTGGGTGCCCGGCCGGCCAAGGTGTTCTTCGTCATCACCCTGCCGATCATCGCGCCCGCCATCGTGTCCGGCTGGCTGCTGGCCTTCACCCTGTCGCTGGACGACCTGGTCATCACCAGTTTCGTCTCCGGCCCCGGCAGCACGACCCTGCCGATGGTTGTCTTCTCCAAGGTACGCCTGGGCCTGGACCCCCAGGTGAACGCCTTGGCGACAATCATCGTCGCCATCGTCGCCGTCGGCATCATCATCGCCGGCATCCTGAACGCCCGGGCGGAAAAGACCCGCGTGCGCGACGAACGGATGGCCCAGGCGCAGGGGGAGTAGGGACGGGCGGGGCCTTCGCCGCCCCCCCCGCGTGCATGCGGGCCGTGCACCGTAGCTGCGACCGTATTGCCCTTCCGATCCGTGTGGGTATTCCGGTATCCTCCCGCTGGTGCGGCGTGATCCCCAGGGGGGTGCCACTTGGTTGGGATGGATCGGATGTACATTGCCTATATGCTGTTGGGGCTGCTGGTCGGGGCCCCCTTCGCCGCCCTGTTCTATTGGGCGGTCTGGACCATGATCGTCGGCGGGGAGCCGCCGCCGGGCAGTGACGATTTGTTCCGGTGAGCCGATTCGGCCGCTGACCTGTCCTTTTCCGGCAGCTTCGGCCGTAGCCATGCAGTTGGCGCAGGGCGGGGACGGCGTCCGTCCCGCTGGTGGAAATAATCTTGCGCAACTATGTTACGGCCATCGTCAACAGCCAAAGAGGCCGTATCATGCGGTACTTCCTGATGCTTCCCCTGTTTCGTCTCGGTGCCATGTTCCCGGCCCAGACCCCTGCTGTGAAGGCCGCCCGCCGCGATTGAGGCGAACCGGCCCAGTTCTTTTCAGACTTCTTATTTTTCGATCTGACCCTTGTGTGACTGACCCGCGTTCCTGATTTCGGACCGGTTCCATGGTTGTCAGAGGTACGCCCCGGCGGTTAGCTTCCGCCGGGGCGTTTGCGTTTCGCCGCCGAAGATCCACCGACCCCAGACAGGGAGGACGCTTATGTCCACGCCCGCCGCCGACGGTTTCTTCATGCCCGCCGAATGGGCTCCGCATGACCGCTGCTGGATGGCCTGGCCCGTCCGGGAGAAGACCTTCCCCAACGGTCTGGAGGCGGCGCGCCGCGCCTATGCCGATGTGGCGAAGGCCATCGCCGCGTTCGAGCGGGTGACGGTCATCTGTCCGGAGGGAGAGGTGGCGGATGTCAGCCTGGCCTGCGGGCCAGGGGTGGATGTCCTGCCCCTGCCGACCAGCGACAGCTGGATCCGCGACAACGGCCCCAGCTTCGTCATCGACGGCAAAGGGGGCCTGGCCGGGGTCCATTGGGGCTTCAACGCCTGGGGCCGGAATTATGAGGATTTCCAGCCGGACACGGAAGTGGCGCGCCATGTGCTGGAGCGCCTGCAGGTGCCCCGCCATGCCGCCCCCCTGATCATGGAAGGCGGCAGTTTCCACGTGGACGGGGAGGGGACGCTGCTGACGACGGAGCAATGCCTGCTGAACTCCAACCGCAATCCCGGCCTGTCCAAGGCGGAAATCGAGCGCCACCTGCGCGACCATCTGGCCGTGCGGGAGATCATCTGGCTGGGTGAGGGGTACGAGGAGGATGAGACGGACGGCCATATCGATGAGATCGCCTGCTTCGTCCGCCCCGGCGTGGTCCTGACCCTGACCACGGACGATACCAGCGACCCCAACTACGCCATTTTCCAGGACAATCTGGAACGACTGTCCATGGCGAAGGATGCAGCTGGGCGCGATCTGGAGATCGTCACCATCCGCCCTCCCGCCCGCCAGGAACAGGACGGGGTGCGCCTGACCCTGTCCTACACGAATTTCTACATGGCCAATGGCGGCATCGTCATGCCCGCTTTCGAGGATCCGGCGGATGATGAGGCGTTCCGCATCTTCCGCAAGCTGTGGCCCGAGCGGGAGGTGGTCCAGGTCCCCGCCCTGGACATCGTGCGCGGCGGCGGCGGCATCCACTGCATCACCCAGCAGCAGCCGACCCCCTGACCCCACCCGCGCAAGGGCTTGACTGATCGTCAGCGTTCAAGACGGCCCGGTTCAGGCGGCGGCCGGTTCAGGCGGCCGCCGCTTCCGCTTCCACCGTGCGGTTTCGGCCCGTGGCCTTGGCGCGGTAAAGCGCCTTGTCAGCCCGGATCATCAACTGTTCCAGCGTTTCACCGGGGCTGTCCGCCGTCGGGGGCGCCAGGGTGGCGACGCCGATGCTCACCGTGACGGGCACCACCGCCTCTCCGAAGCCCGGGGTATCGGCCACGGCCCGGCGCAGCCGCTCGGCGACGGTGACGGCATCGGCCGTTCCCGTTTCCGGCAGAAGGGCGGCGAATTCCTCCCCGCCCACGCGGCCGACCGTATCGACGGTGCGCATCTGATCCCTGGCCATGCGGGCGAATCCGCGGATCACCGCATCACCCGACGGATGGCCGTGGGTGTCGTTGATGGACTTGAAATGGTCCAGGTCCATCAGCAGCAGGGTCACCGGCCGCCCGCTGCGCTGGCTGCGCGCCATTTCCCGCTCCACCGCCTCCATGAAGCTGCTGCGGTTCAGGGCGCCGGACAGGCTGTCCGTCGTGGCAGCGGCATAAAGCCGGCGGGCGAAATCCCGGACCTTGTTCACCAGGGGCTGGAAGATGAACAGCGCTTCCAGCAGCAGGGTGGACAACAGGATGATCAGAACGCCCCGCTGCACGGTGCGCAGGCTGTCCACCCTTGCATTCGCCTCCTCCTCGAACCGGCGCACGGCGTCGTCCAGGCTTTGCAGCAGGGGGCGGCGCGCCTCCTCCTGCACATGCTTCAGCGCGGCCTCCCGCTCCGCCGGCGGCGATGCGGGATCGGCGATGCGCCGCGCCTTGTCCAGGAAGATGCCCATGCGCCGGTCCAGATCCGCCGGCCCTTCGAAGTAGAAGACCTTCATGGCCGGGGACAGGTTGCTGACGATGCCCATGGCCGGGTCGCCCCGGGTAAGCGCCGTATGGCTGCGGTCCATCAGGTCCACCGCCACCAGCAGGTCGTTCCGGGTCTGTTCATTCCCAAGGGCCACCAACTCCGTCGCCAGCATGGCCGTGCGTTGGGACAGCATGCGCTGGCGCCCGGCGATGTTGATGATTGCGGCACTGTCCGACTGGCGGTCGATGATCCCGTCAAGGATCAGGTGGATCGCCCCGGACAGGATCGCAATCAGGGACAGCGCCGTGATGTAGCCGATGGTGAAGCGGCGCACCAGCCGCCGGTCCTGGGCCAGCGCATCACCTGGCGGTGGATACTGGATCCCCTGACCGGAGCGTTGAGCCGCCGCCGTCCGTTCGCCCGTCATCCGTCCCATCGCCGTTGTGATCATCCCCGCCCGACCACCATACCCCTACCACGATTGGATAACGAGTGGATCGGGGCTGGCCATCCGTACAGCGGGTACCCAGCGGGGGACGTAGGGGATGACGGGGGAGGGGGGGGCGATCCGACCCATCCCTGCGAACAAGGGGCAGGACTGCCGCGAATGCGCGGCCCGGCCGATGCGCGACCATCGTCCAGCCACCTGTTGTCGCAGGGCGGGGCAACCGGTCGGCCCTGCATCCGGCCCTGAATCCGGCCCGGCATCCGGACATCCACCTCCGACCTTGACAGGGAGACAAGTCATGTTCCTGCGCATGAACGAGTACCAGTACAACGCCCGTCCGGAGAAGCCGGACCCGCTCTATGCCAAGCAGCTTCAGGAAATCCTGGGCGGGCAGTGGGGTGAGATCTCGGTCATGATGACGTATCTGTTCCAGGGCTGGAACTGCCGCGCCCCCGCCAAATACAAGGATATGATCTTCGACATCGGGACGGAGGAGATCAACCATGTGGAGATGATCTCAACCATGATCGCCCGCCTGCTGGAGAAATCGCCGGTGGAGGCGGAGGAGATGGCCAACAAGGACAGTGTCATCGGCGCCGTCCTGGGTGGGGCGCGGGTGGAGGATGCGATCCTGGCCGGCATGAACCCCCAACACGCCATTGTCACCGGCGGCGGCGCCCAGGCCGCCGACAGCATGGGCGTGCCCTGGAACGGGCGCTACGTGGTGGCGTCGGGCAATCTGCTGGCCGATTTCCGCTACAATGTCACGGCGGAAAGCCAGGGCCGGCTCCAGGTCTCCCGCCTGTATGCCCTGACCGATGATGCAGGCGTGCGGGATATGCTGAGCTTCCTGCTGGCCCGGGACACCATGCACCAGAACCAGTGGCTGGCCGCCATCCGGGAGCTGGAGGAGGACGGGCTGGAGATGACCCCGGTGCCCCACAGCTTCCCGCAGGAACTGGAGTTGCAGGAGGTTTCCTACCAGTTCTGGAACGCCAGTGAAGGTAGCGACAGCCAGCAGGGGCGCTGGGCCGCGGGCCCCAGCCCGGACGGCAAGGGCCAGTTCCAGTATGTGGACCGGCCGGTTCCGCTCTCCACCGATATCGGCGATCTGGGCCCCGCCGATCCCCGCCTGCACGGCACCGCGATGCAGCCCCGGCCGACGCTGACCGGCTTCAGCCGGGCGGGTCGCCCTCCCGGTGGAATCGGCCGCACGGCCGGCAGCGCGGAATAGCGGCGTCGGTCACGGCCCTGGCCCGGGATCAGGTGGCGCTGGCCAGGGTCTCCCGCAGGTCGGCCTTCCACCGCTCGGCCAGCTCGGCCAGGGCCAGGGCCGCCGCCGCCGCGGCGCTGTCCGGCGGCTTGGCGTGCAGGATCGCGTTCAGGGCTGCGATGGTCCAGCCCTCCGGCCCGCGGCTGACGATCTCCAGCCGGTCGCCGGCCTGGACCACGCCCTCCTCCACCACATCCAGGTAGAAGCCGGTGGTGAGCGCCTTGGTGGCCCAACGGGTTAGTCGCGGTTCTCCCGACTGCACCGTCGGCCAGGAACAGCGTACCACCGGCTGGTTCACCCGCAGCAGGCCGGTGCCGACGCGGACCACATCGCCCACCCGGGCCTCCTGCTCCGTATAGCCTTGCACGGTCAGATTCTCCCCGAAGCTCGGGATGGGGATCGGCCGCCCAGCCTGGGCGGAGAAGGCGGCATAGCTTTCAGCGCAGAAGATGTGGACGGCCGTATCGCCCTGGTCCCGGGCGCGGTACGCGCTTTCATCCCCGTCCAGCCCCAGCCGGCCGATGCGGACCGGTCCCACCGCGGGCTGCTTGCCGATGCCGGTCGGCTTCTCCGCCCCGCGGGAGGATGCGCGCAGGGTAACACGGCCAATATTGACGGACAGGATCTGCGCCATGGGCTCGGGCTTCCGCTTGGGGGAGGACGTGGGCCTCAAGAAAAAGGGGCGGGTCCGATCATGGGCCCGCCCCCTTGTGCGTCATCCCGGATGGACTACCCGGGAACGATACCGCTCTCAGACGAACGCGTCCTGGCTGGCAACGATATGGGTGACCAGGCCATAGGCCTTCGCCTCTTCAGCACTCATCCAGTAGTTCTTATCCGTGTCCAGTTCCACCCGCGCCAGCGGCTGGCCGGTTTCGCGGGCGATGATCTCATTGATGCGGCGGCGCATCTTGATGATCTCCTGCGCCTCGATGGCGATGTCGGTCGCGCGGCCGCCGGCCCCGCCCATCGGCTGATGGATCAGGAAGCGGGTATTGGGCAGGCAGAAGCGGTTTTCCCGCTTGGCGCCCAGGAAGATATGCGCGCCGGCGGAGGCGACCCAGCCGGTGCCCAGGATCTTCACCCGTGGCTTGATGAAGCGGATGGTGTCGTGGATGCTGTCGCCGGATTCCACATGGCCGCCGGGGGAGTTGATGACAATGGTGATGTCCTCGTCCCCAATGGCGGCATAGGCCAGGAGCTGGGCCACCGTGTCTTGTGCCACCTTCTGGTTGATCTCCCCGAAGATCAGGATGGTGCGGCTCTTGAACAGGGCCTGCTGCACCGCCTGGAAGGGGCCGGGCTGGGTCTTCGCCGGCTCCGT
The DNA here is from genome assembly GCA_046045995.1 of Pseudomonadota bacterium. Taxonomy (GTDB): domain Bacteria; phylum Pseudomonadota; class Alphaproteobacteria; order Azospirillales; family Azospirillaceae; genus Indioceanicola. Next base: position 18,620 of record JBJOKR010000068.1, read on the forward strand.
CTTCTCGGTCTCGGGCTGCTCCGGCGTTTCTTCGTCGTCAAGGCGGGTGGGATGGATGAGCACGGGTTGCGGCTCCTTCAGGCGAATGGGATGATCCGGGTAGAGACGTAGCGGGAAACTGTCCGCTGTTCAACCCGGCAGGTCGGACCTGTCGGTGGGGATCGCCGATATCCCGGGTCGCAATGGCGCGGCGGACGGTTGCCCCGGCGGGCAGACAAGCGCCAGAACCCGGGCCGCGACCACCAGTCCGGCCAGGACCAGCCCCGCCGCCGCCAGGAAGGGAAGCCCCGGCAGCGGCAGCACCGCCCCCGCTCCCGCCGACCAGCCGAGAAGGGCCGCCCCAAGCATCGGCGCCACCATGAAGGTCAGGTTGTTCAGGCTGGTCACCGCCCCCTGCACGGCACCCTGGCGTGTGGGATCCACCTGCCGGGTCAGGATGCCCTGCATCGTGGGTGTGGACAGCCCGCCAAAGGCATGGATCAGGATCGCGCCCGCGAACAGCAACCCGGTGGGCGCCAGCCCATAGGCGATGAAGGCCAGGAAGGTGCAGGCGATGCCGCCCAGCACCGCCGCCCGTTCCCCCATCCGGGCGACCACGGGTGTCACCAGCGCCCCCTGGACGATGGCGGTGGCAAGGCCGATCAGGGCCAGGCTCAATCCATTCTCCGTCCCCGACCAGCCGTAACGGTCGCCGGTGTACAGGACCCAGACCGCCTGCATGATCCCCATGGCCAGCATCAGGCAGAAGAAGGTACCCGCCAGCCCCAGGGTGACCGGGCTTCCGCCCAGGGTCCGAAGGGTCGCCACCGGATTGGCCCGGGCCCAGCGGAAGGGGCTGCGGCGGTCGCCGGGCAGGCTTTCAGGCAGGAACAGCAGGCCGTACAGGAAACTCAGTCCCGCCAGGATCGCCGCCGCCAGGAAGGGAAGGCGCAGGTCGATCTCCCCCAGCACGCCCCCCACCACCGGCCCCAGGATGAAGCCCAGGCCGAAGGCGGCCCCCAGCTTGCCGAAGGCACCGGCCCGCGCCTCCGCCGGGGTGATGTCGGCGATATAGGCATTGGCGACGGGGAAGCTGGCCGCGGTCACCCCGCTCAACAACCGGGCCAGCAGCAGCCAGCCCAAGGTGGGGGCGAAGGCCATCATCAGATGGTCCACCGCCGTCCCCAGGGCGGAGGCCAGGAGCACCGACCGCCGCCCGAACCGGTCGCTCAAGGCGCCCAGCACCGGGGCTGCTACGAACTGCATGGCGGCGAAGACGGCGATCAGCCCCCCCGTCCAGGTGGCTGCCGTGGCCAGATCGCCCCCCGACAGCTTGGTCACCAGGGCCGGGAGGACCGGGATAACCAAGCCGAAGGACAGCACGTCCAGGAAGATCGTGACCATGATGAACGGCACGGCGGCCGTCCGCCCGCGGCGGAACCACGCAAGGCGGGAAGACAGGGTGGGGGGCATCGGATCGGGTCGCCGGTACCGGAAAGAAGGAATGAAGTGTGCGCAGACGGGCCGCCCCGGCGCAACCGCGTCGGTCAGGCCCGCTTTTGCCCCGCGCGCCCTTCCACGGATGTGGTATCGTCCGGACATCGTTGCTTGGGCGGAACACTTTCGGGGAAACGGCGGCCATGCCGGATCAGGACGATATCGATGCCATGTTCGGCGACATCGCCGGACCTGCGACCTCCAAGGCGGCGGATTCCGACAAGGGAATCGCCGAGCTGTCGGCTGTCTACGACACGGATGTGGAGGTGAGCGTCGTCCTGGGCACGTCCGTCATCCGGGTGCGGGATCTGCTGAAGCTCGGCCGCGGCGCCATCGTGGAACTGGACCGCAAGATCGACGACCTTTCCGACATCATCGTCTCCGGCCGTATGGTGGGGCGGGGGGAGGTGACGATCGTGGAAGACAAGATCGCGGTCACCTTCCGCGAATTCTCCCGCACCAACGGCTGATGCCGCCCGTCCTTAGGGGCCGATCGCCCGACCGTCCAGCCAAAAAGAAACCGGCTGCGGGGGCAGCCGGCTTGAGATGAAGGGAGCCTCATAAGGAGGTTGAAGCCTCGCCCGTGGCGAAACTGTCACGGTCAAGCTCCTCATATATAGGCCGATACCAGGGTGAAGGAAAGGGACAATCTGTGTTGCCCCGAACACACGGTACCGGCAACACCCGGTTCAGGCGGATAGGGGGCGGCCCGGCCGCCGGTGCGTTACCTGGAAAGGTTGAGGGCGCTGAAGAACCCCTCCCCTTGAGGGAGAGGGAGGGGCCCAAGCCGAAGGCTTGGGAGGGTGAGGGCACAGAAAACCCCTCTCCCCTTGAGGGAGAGGGAGGGGCCCAAGCCGAAGGCTTGGGAGGGTGAGGGGTACAACTGCGGAGCTGGATGATGGATTGGGCCGGTGCTGCCGGACCCCTCACCCTCCCACCCTGCGCTGTCGCTCCGGGCGGGCCCCTCCCTCTCCCTCAGGGCTACGGGATGCACACATCTTGAGTGCTCTTGCCAATCTGGTGCTTGCGTGATTCGGTTGGTGTCGGATTTGGTGGGAGGGCGTGGCGATGGCGTGGCTGGAGGA
>JBJOKR010000069.1:0-21173 GCA_046045995.1 Pseudomonadota bacterium
GGCCGTTCACCCACGATACACCGATGGACGCTCCAAGCAACCAAATCCGTCATAAAGATGCGCAGCAGCGTCGATTTCCGCAATAAAATGTCAGGATTCGGGCCGAACGACAGTACCCCCCGCCATGACGGCGGAAGCGGTGCGAGCGGGGCCAAGGCCGGCGCCGGACCTGTGACACCTGTCCCCGCCCATCGGGAGGTGGGGGAGTGGACGGCAGGGCCGGGGCGCGCTATCTCACGCCCCATGACCACATCATCCCCCCCAAAGACACCCCGCCTGATCATCGGCATCAGCGGCGCGTCCGGTGTCATCTACGGCGTTCGCATGCTGGAGATGTTACGCCCCCTTGCCGTCGAAACACACCTTGTTATGAGCAGGTCTGCCGAGGTGACCCTTGCGCATGAGACATCGCTGAAGGTGGCCGATGTCCGGGCGCTGGCCGATGTGGTCTATCCGGTCCAGGATATCGGGGCCGCCATCTCCAGCGGGTCGTTCCGCACCATCGGCATGGTCATCGCCCCGTGTTCCATCCGCACCATGGGGGAGATCGCGACCGGCGTGACCAGCAGCCTGCTGACCCGGGCGGCGGATGTGGTGCTGAAGGAGCGGCGGCGGCTGGTGCTGATGCTGCGGGAAACGCCGCTTCACCTGGGGCATATCCGTTCCATGGCGTCAGTGGCGGAAGCGGGCGCCATCGTCTACCCCCCGGTCCCCGCCTTCTACGCCAAGCCCGCCAGCGTGGAGGCGATGGTGGACCACACCATCGGCCGGGTGCTGGACCTGTTCGACATCGACACCGGCACCGTCCGCCGCTGGGGCGAACCCCCCGAAGAATAACCCCGTTGGTCGGTGCGAGCGGAGCGAGGGCCGACACGCCACGGGCCCAACCGCGAAGGCCCGTCACCCCTCGGGCTTCGCCCTCGCAGTGACCTACGTTTGGCACCGCACCCGGTGGGAACATGGGCCCATGGTGACCGTTCTTGGGGGTGACGGCCCCCACGAACGAAAGGAATTCCCATGCCCCACCCCCGGATCATCGGCCCCGCCCTGTTGCCCCGCCTGCTGGCCCTGGCCCTGCTGACCGCCGCCCCGCTGGCGCTGACCGCCTGCGACAATGACGGTCCGGCGGAGGAGACGGGGGAGGCCATCGACAACGCGACGAAGGATGCCGCCGACCGGGTGGAGGATGCCGGTGAAGCGGTGAAGGAACAGGCGGAGGAGGCGAGGGAATCCGTGCGCCCGCGGGAATAACAATCCCGCCCCCCCTACTCCCGGCAGGCTCCGGTCACGGCCACTTCACCTCCGGCGGGAGGCTCATCAGGATCGCCTCGATGTTGCCGCCGGTCTTCAGCCCGAACAGGGTGCCGCGGTCGTGGATCAGGTTGAATTCCACATACCGGCCGCGGCGCACCAACTGGTGTTCACGCTGGTCCGCGGTCCAGGGCTGGTGCATGCGGCGGCGGACGATGCGGGGATAGACGTCCAGGAACGCCTCCCCCACCGCGCGGGTGAAGGCGAAATCCGCCTCCCACGCGCCGGTGTCCAGGTTGTCGTAGAAGATGCCGCCCACACCCCGCGGCTCCCCCCGGTGGGGCAGGTAGAAGTAGCGGTCGCACCATTCCTTGAAGCGGGCGTAGTAATCGGCCCCATGGGCATCGCAGGCGGCCTTCAGGGCGGCGTGGAAGCTCTCCCGATCGTCTGCCGTTTCCGCGCTGTCCAGGAACATGGGCGTCAGGTCGGCCCCGCCGCCGAACCAGGCGATCTGGGTCGTCAGGTGCCGGGTGTTCATGTGGACGGCCGGCACCACCGGGCTGCGCATATGGGAGACCAGGCTGATCCCGCTGGCCCAGAAGGCCCCCGTCTCCCCGGCACCGGGCATGCTGGCCCGGAATTCCGGGCTGAAGGTGCCGTGGACGGTGGACACGTTGACGCCCACCTTCTCGAACACCCGGCCGCGCATCACGCTCATCACCCCGCCACCGCCCGGCGCACCGTCATGGTTGGCGCGGTCCCAGGCCTTGCGCTCGAACCGGCCGGGGGGCAGGTCGGCATGGGGCCCTTCGGCCAGGTCATCCTCGATCGCTTCGAACGCGGCGCAGATCCGATCCCGCAGGCTCTCGAACCAGGCCTTTGCCCGCGCCTGCCGCTCGGCCACGATCTCCGGTACAGGAAGGGGCATGGGCGTGGCGGCGGGGGCGGCTGCGGGCTGGTTCATGGCGGGTCCTTCCGGTCGATCTCCCCCCCAGGTGTACCCGTTCGGGGCCTGCGCTGCAAATGGCACCGGATCGGGAAGGGTCATTCAGCAGGGTGGGCCGTTCAGGGGTCTAGGCCAGCCGGGCATAGAGGTCACCGCCCGGATGGCCGGGGGGCAGGGCGGCCAGATGGGCCCGCATGGCCACGGCATCGGTCCAACCCGCCTGTTCCGGCAGGAAGCTTTCACCCCGGCAGGTCTGGAACCGGTAATCACCCAGCCCGGCCAGCCGGTCCAGGCAGGCCAGGGCGGCATCCGGCGTTTCGGGCAGGAATTCCAGGCTCAACGCCCGCACCGGGCGGGACAGCCCGGCCAGCACCTCCGCCTCGAAGCCTTCCACATCGATCTTCACGAAATCCGGTGGGCCATGGGCGGCGATCAGGTCGTCCAGGGGGCGCACGGGCACGGTCACGCTGCCCTCCCAGCGTTCGCCGGGAAAGCGCGGGCTGTCCCCTACCCGCCCGGCCCAGGTGCTGGACAGGGTGGACAGGGTGGGGTTGCGGCGGTTCAGCTTCAGCACCGCCGTCCCCGCCGCCGGGCCCAGGGCGCAGTCCAGCAGGGTGACGCCGCCGTCACGCCCATGCAGGTGCCGCAGCAGGGCGGCCAGATGGGGCTGTGGCTCAACCGCGACCACCCGGGCGCCCAGGGCACGGAAGCAGGCGATCCGGTCCCCCACATGGGCCCCGATATCGAAGGCAAGGCCGCCGTCCGGCACGAAAGCGCGGTAGAACCGGCGCATCCGCGCCGTCCGCCAGGGCCGGGCGCGGTAGATGACCAGGGACCGGATCGTCCCGACGATGGTGGGCAGGTCCATGGGCAAGGACATCGGGAGGGGCATCGGCAGGGGCATTCGCGCTTTACGGGGCAGGCATCCAGCTACATGGTCGCGCACCGGCCCCGCTGCCACCTGAAAAGACCCCGATCCGCCGTTCACCTGTGGTCCGATGTCACCCCCGGGAAGGGTGGGTGCGTCGACCCTCGCCGCCGGCCCTGCCGCACCCCATGTTACGGGGCATGAGCGATGAACAGAGCACATTGCAAGGCCGCCTCGCCCGCTATGCACGGGTGGGAACGGCCATGGGCGGGGTCGCGGCCCGGGTGGCGGGGGAGCGGTTCCTGGGCCTGAAGCTGGAGCGCGACCAGCACGCGGCGGAGCTGCGCACCGCCCTGGGCGGGCTGAAGGGCCCGCTGATGAAGGTGGCGCAGATCCTGTCCACCATCCCGGACGCCCTGCCCCAGGAATATGTGCAGGAGCTTGCCCAGCTGCAATCCGATGCGCCCAGCATGGGCTGGCCCTTCGTCAAGCGGCGCATGGTGGCGGAGCTGGGGCCGGACTGGCAGGGCAGGTTCGCCCGGTTCGAGAAGGAGGCGTGTTCGGCCGCCTCCCTGGGCCAGGTGCACCGGGCTACATCCCATGACGGGCAGGCCCTTGCCTGCAAGCTGCAGTACCCGGACATGCAGTCGGCGGTGGAGGCGGATTTGCGCCAGCTGCAGCTGGTCTTCGGCCTGTATGCCCGTTACGACAAGGCCATCCGCACCGACCAGATCCATGGGGAGATCGGCGCCCGGCTGCGGGAGGAGCTGGATTACGATCTGGAAGGGCGGCACATGGCGCTGTACGGCGCCATGCTGGCGGGGGTGGAGGGAGTGCGCGTACCCCGGGTCCTGCCCGACCTGTCCACCAAGCGCCTGCTGACCATGACCTGGGTGGAGGGGCGGAAGATCACCGCCTTCAAGGACGCGGATCTGGAGACGCGCAACCGCATCGCCCTGCACATGTTCCGGGCCTGGTATGTGCCCTTCTACGGCTACGGCGTGATCCACGGCGACCCGCATCTGGGCAATTACACCATCCGCGACGACCTGACGGTCAACCTGCTGGATTTCGGCTGCGTCCGCGTCTTCCCCGCCCGCTTTGTTGAAGGCGTGATCGAGCTGTACGGCGCGCTGCGGGCCGACGACATGGACCGTGCCCGCCATGCCTACAGCCTGTGGGGATTCAAGGATGTCTCGACGGAGCTGCTTGAAGTGCTGAACATCTGGGCGCGCTTCATCTATGCCCCCATCCTGGAGGACCGCACCCGCACGATCGAAGAAACGAACAACGGCCGCTACGGCCAGGCCACCGCCGCCAAGGTCCACCAGGAACTGCGCCGGGTAGGGGGCGTGGAGATCCCGCGGGAATTCGTGTTCATGGATCGGGCGGCCATCGGGCTGGGCAGCGTGTTCCTGCACCTGAAGTCGGAGATCAACTGGTTCCGGATGTTCCACGACCTGATCGCCGGCTTCGACACCGCCACCCTGGCCCAGCGCCAGGCAGCCGTGCTTGGCCAGGCCGGCGTCCCGGCGCCGACGCCGTAGGTCACTGCGAGGGCCGAAGGCCCGAGGGGTGACGGTTCTTCGCCGATTGCGGGCCACAGCGTGTCGGCCCTCGCTTCGCTCGCACCGACCCACGACACCGCCCAAGCACGCTCCCCACGCTCGTCCATAAGGTGGAAACTGTCACACTCTTTCGTGATTCCTCCTGCCGTATGCGCCGAGGGGGGCTGGTGTGGCCCCGGATGGGCGATCGGGCCGGAGGATGGGGCAGATGGGGCGGATCGCGCTGTTGCTGGCATGGACGCTGCCACTGCTTGTCGCCCTGGCGCCAAGCCCGGCCAAGGCGGGGGAATTCCGCAATATCGGCTTCATCTTCAGCGCCATCAAGGAAGACCGGGTCTACAACACCCTGGCGGTCAGCGCCCTGAAACCGTTCGAGGAACGGCCGGACCTGCGCATCCGCCAGCGGGTGGTGGAGACGGAGGAGGAAAGCCGTCGCGCCATCCGTGACTTCGCGGAGCGCGGGGTGGACATCATCCTGGCTTTGGGCGACATGCACGCCGCCGCGATCCAGAGCGAGGCCGCGTCCTTCCCCAATGTCCGCTTCACCCTGATCGACGGGGAGGCGCAGGGGCCGAATATCCGTACCGTCCTGTTTCGGGAGCAGGAGGCGGGGTACCTGGTGGGCCTGGCCGCCGGTTACGCCACCCGCACCCGTCAGGTAGGGTTCATCGGCGGGGTCGCGGTGCTGCCGGTGCGGCGCTATGCCTGCGGCTTCATCCAGGGGGTACGGGACGCGGCCCCGGGGGTACGGGTGACCGTGCGCTATCTGTCCACCGGGCCGGACGGGTTCCGCGACCGCGACCGGGCCCGCCGGACAGCGCTGGAGATGGTGCTGTACGGGGCCGATGTGCTGTTCCCCGCCGCCGGTGTCGCCGGGTTGGACGTGCTGTCGGTGGCGGCGGAATACGACCGCTTCGCCGTGGGTGTGGACAGCAATCTGAACGGCTACCAGCCCGGATTCGTCCTCACCTCCGCCTTGAAGCGGGTGGACACGGCCGTCACCCGCGCGGTGGAGGAGGCATTGGGCGATGCCTGGTCCCCCGGCACCCGGTCGCTGGGCATCGTCGAAGGCGGCGTGGACTGGGCCCATGACCAGGACAATGCCCCCCTGGTCGCCGACATGGCGGAGCGGATAGAGGCCGCCCGCACAGCCATCAAGGCCGGCACGCTGACCATCCAACGCCCCGGCCCGGAAGAGGGCACCTGCCTGTGAGGCAGGTCGGTAAGACGTGACAGGGGTGCTGTGGGTGTAGGGGATAGGGGCGTCGCATTGCACTTCGCTCCATACGGCCTACGGCACGGGCTCGCGCCACGATAGGAGCCGCCGCGACCGACCTGGGATCAGCGCTTGATCGCCTCATCCGTCAGGACCTGGACCGGGTAGCCCCGGAAACCCTCCGGGGCGCCGTGGTCACGGCCGGTGACGCGCAGATAGATGCGGCCATCGCCGATCCCCACCCCCACCACCGGCTTCCCCGCCGCCTGAAGCTCCGCGTACAGGGTTCGGGCGGCATCCGCCAGGGGATGCTTGTCGGCGGCGGGCCCGGCCACCGGAGCGGCAGCCGCCGGGGCCGGGGCATCGGCGCCCGCAGCCTTGTCGTCCGGGGGCGGCGTATCAGGGCGGGGCGTATCGGGGCCGGGCGTGTCGGGGCCTGCCGTGTCGGGAGTCGGCGTGTCGGACATGGCCGGATCAGGCCTCGCTGTCGTCGTCCGCCATGTCGGGGCTGGTGTCGGCATCCTCGGCGGTCGCCGGATCCACCTCCTCCTCCGCCGTGGGACGGCCCTTGCGCGACCGCTCCAGCATGGCGTCAAGCTCCCGCTGGCTGCACAGGCCCAGCAGGACCGGGTTGTTCGGCTTGATGTTCTGGCTGTTCCAGTGGGTCTTGTCACGGATGGCGGCGATGGTCGGCTTGGTCGTGCCGATCAGCTTGCAGATCTGCGCATCGGACAGTTCCGGAAAGGTCTTCAGCAGATAGGAGATGCCGTCCGGCTTGTCCCCGCGCTTGGTCACCGGGGTGTAGCGCGGGCCCTTGGCCCGGGCCACCGGCTGGGGCAGGTCCTGCTCCCGCATGGTCAGCTTCGCGTTGGGATTCTTCTCCACCCGGTGGATTTCATCCCAGGTCAGTTCGCCGCCCGCCACGGGGTCGCGCCCAACCATGCCCACCGCCACCTCGCCATCGGCGATGGCCTGCACCTCAAGCTCGTGCATGCCGCAGAACTCGGCGATCTGATCAAAGGGCAGACCGGTGTTCTCGACCAGCCACACGGCGGTGGCCTTCGGCATCAGGGGCAGGGCCATGATTCCTCCTCGACATCCTGGATTCCGCCCGGTTGCCATGGGGTCCGGGCGGGTGATAAGGCAATAACCGTCCGTGGCGCGGGAGGGGGGCCCCGCGCAGCCATCCGGACGGTGTCACGCATGGAAACAGCTATAGCGTCCACCCTTTGAAGACGCCAAGCCTTTTTGACCATCACCACCCCTCGGTGCATGCATCACCGGCCTGCCCGGCGCATCACAGCAGTGGCGGGAGAGGCGATGGAATAGCCGATTTCGCCAGTTCCTGGCACCCCACCCTGCCCTGGCCGGCTCTGTCGCCCTTCTGCCCGTGCCCCGATGCCGCGGGAATGCAGGAAGGATGACGGGATCATCGGCCCTGGCATGGACCTTGCTTCCTCTTCTGGTCAGGAGCGGTCAGCCACCGCCCCCGCTGCCCAGGCTTCCGGGCGGGGTCACGCCGGTTTGCCCGCCCGGGCTTCAGCGGCATGACACATCTGCTGTCCTTGATTGCGATCCCTGTACCATCCTTGCCCCGCCGGTCCATCCGGCGGGGCATTTTCTTGGGCCTTGCCCCGCCGGTCCATCCGGCGGGGCATTTTCTTGGGCCTTGCCCCGCCGGTCCATCCGGCGGGGCTTCCTTTTGCCGGCATCCCGGGCCGGTCCCCGTCTTTCCCCGATGCGGCCGCGTTTTCGCCGCGAAGCACGGCCAGCCTTTGTTCCGGGCTTCAGACCAGCCGGAGGTAGCGCGAAGGGGGTAATCCCCTGCTTCTCACACCGTCGCGGGTCGACCGAATGACAGGATGGCGGCGTCGGGGCGGCCGGTGCCGCGCGGTGGACGGGGGCGAACATGGGCAGGTACGGGCGATTGATGGGCACGGCGATCGCCATAACCCTGGCAGCCACGGCATCCGCCGGTGCGGCGGAAATCACCGGGACCCGGCCGGGCTTTCCGCTGCTGGCCCTGCCCGCGCCCGAAGGCGGCGTGGATCAGGGGAAGGACGCTGTACGGTCGACCCTGGGCAATCTGGCCGACCGGTTCCTGCGCCACCTGCGCGGGGGATCCCCCGGCGTGACCACCGTCCCCCCCGGCAGGCGGGCCGCCACCATGATGGAAACGCTCAGCCTGGGGACCGTGGCGGTGCGCGACCTGCGCCTGTCGGCCAATCCCCTGGCCTATGACACCCGTGGGTTGAGTGCTGGCGCCGACCTGACGACGCTGGGGCTGGACAGCCGCCTGTCGGTCCAGGTCGGCACGGAACGGATGGGCCAGACGCTGACACTGGCCGGCGATTGCGGGCGGCTGTGGCTGCCGACGGAGGTGCGGGCCGACCTGGGCGCGCGGACGACGCCCAGCAAGGGGGCGGACGCGGCATGGACCGGCGGTGTCCGCACGGCCTGGGGAACGGCCTGCGCCAAGGGGGCGACCGGCTGGCGCCTGACCGCGGGCTTGCGCGATACGGGGCCGGAGCGGACGGGCAGCGTCGGCCTGGAATACCGCCCGGACCGCTTCGGCCCCCTGCCCGCCTGGACCGGCCTGACGGCCTTCAACGCCGACCTGAACGGCGATGCGGCGGAGCTGGGGGCGGAGATGGACCTGGGCCGGTTGGGCGTGACCCTGGGAGCCACGCCCGTCCGCCTGAAGGCAGGCGCCGGCTGGGAAGAGGATGGCAGCCGCTCCCTGCGCCTGGGCACCAGCTTGCGGTTCTGATGGCCAGCGGTTCCAGACCACCCCCACCCGGCATCAGTGCCGGAAGTGGCGCATCCCGGTGACGACCATGGCCAGGCCGCGTTCATCGGCGGCGGCGATCACCTCCGCATCGCGCATCGACCCGCCCGGCTGGATAACCGCCGTGACACCCGCCTCCGCCGCGGCGATCAGCCCGTCGGCGAAGGGGAAGAAAGCGTCGGAGGCGACGACGCTGCCCTTCGTTCCGGGTTCGGAAAGACCAGCCGCCTGGGCGGCATCGCGGCTTTTCCAGGCGGCGATGCGGCAACTATCCACCCGGCTCATCTGCCCCGCCCCGATGCCCACCGTGGCCCCGTCCTTGGCATAGACGATGGCGTTGGATTTCACATGCTTCGCAACCCGGAAGGCGAAGAGGAGATCCGCCAGCTCCGCCGGACCGGGTGCGCGCTTCGTCACCACCGTCAGCCCTTCCAGGGAAACCCGGCCCGCATCGCGGGACTGCAGCAGGAACCCGCCGGACACCGACTTGTGGTACAGGCCGGGGGCGGCAGGATCGGGCATGGCCCCGGTCAGCAGGACGCGGAGATTCTTCTTCGTGGCCAGGAGCTTGCGCGCCTCCTCCTCCGCGTCGGGGGCGATCACCACCTCCGCGAACAGCTTCGCGATCTCCTCCGCCGTGGCGGCGTCCAGGGGGCGGTTGGTGGCGATGATGCCGCCGAAGGCGCTGACCGGGTCGCAGGCCAGCGCCCGGGCATAGGCCTCGCGGATCGTCTCCCCCTCCGCAACGCCGCAGGGATTGGCGTGCTTGATGATGGCGATGGCCGGGCGATCGAACTCCGCCACCAGCTCGAAGGCGGCATCCGTGTCGTTCAGGTTGTTGTAGGAAAGCTCCTTGCCCTGGAGCTGGGTCGCCGTGGCGATGCCGGGCCGCGCCTCCCCCGTCACATAGAAGGCGGCGGACTGGTGCGGGTTCTCCCCATAGCGCAGGGTCTGGCGCAGCTCACCCGCGATGGTGACGCGCTGGGGATAGGCCTCCCCCAGTTGGCCGGCGAACCAGGCGCCGATGGCGGCATCATAGGCCGCCGTGCGGGCATAGGCCTTGGCGGCCAGGTGGCGGCGGAAATCCAGGCGGGTCTGCCCGTCATTCCCGTCCAGTTGGGCCAGCAGCTCGGCATAATCGGCCGGGTCGGTGACGATGGCGACGAAATCGTGGTTCTTCGCCGCCCCGCGGATCAGGGAGGGGCCGCCGATATCGATGTTCTCGATACAGGTTTCAAAGTCCGCCCCCTTCGCCACCGTCGCCTCGAAGGGGTAGAGGTTGACGACGACCAGGTCGATGCCGGGGATGTCATGGTCGGTCATGGCCTGCATATGGCCGGGCAGGTCGCGCCGGGCCAGGATGCCGCCATGGATCTTCGGGTGCAGGGTCTTCACCCGACCGTCCATCATCTCCGGGAAGCCGGTATGGGTCCCCACCTCCGTCACCGGGATGCCGGCATCGGTCAGGGCCTTGGCCGACCCGCCGGTGGACAGGATCTGCACACCGCGCCCGTGGAGGGCCCGGCCCAGGTCGAGAAGCCCCGCCTTGTCGGAGACGGAGATGAGGGCGCGGCGCAGGGGCACGAGATCGGGGGAGGACATGGGTCAGGGTCTCGGTTGGGGTGGGTCGGTACGGTCGGTACGGGAGGGATCGGTCGGGGAAGGCTCTGCGGGGCGGCCGGTCATGCCGGCCTGAAGCTCGCCGGGGGTTTTCAGGCGCCCGCGGCGGCGCCGGGTGATCAGGGCGAAGGCCAGGGCCAGGCCCAGAACGATCGGGCCGCCGGCGATCGCGGCGAAATAAAGGATCTCGGAGAAATCGGGGCTGTCCATCGGGGGCGTCTCACCATCGTGGGGGTCTCACGTGGTCAGGCCGGTGGCACGGGCGGAACCGCCGTCCCCGTCGGTGGTGCCGGGGCCCTGGGCGGCGGGCTTCTCCCGCCGCAGGGCCCATTTCACCGTGGTCACGCCCGGCAGGGCGGTTCCGCGGATGACAAGCTGGACGGATTTGCGCGGGTCCACCCCGCTGCCGAGATAGACGCTTTCCGCCAGCTCCAGCACACCGCCGCGGACGCGGAAGCGCCAGCCTTGGCCTGACGCCCCCCTCAACAGCGCAGCGTCCCCGGCGTTCAGCAGGCCCACCTGGACGGCGGGATGCAGGTGGAAGCAGATGGTGAAGGGGGTGGCCCCGCCATTGGCCGGGCCCGGCCCCTCCAGCGTATCCTCCCCGCGCAGATCCTCCCCCGTTTCGAACAGGAACAGGCGGCGGCGGTGGACCAGGCCGTGGCTCTCCCGCCAGCCGTCATGGGCGGCCTCCACCAGGGTGCCGGTCTCCCCGTCCTGGCGCACCACCTCCACCTTGGCGGGGCGGCGGCCCAGGCCCCCATCCTCCTTCACCGCGGCGGAATTGGTGTCGGCCAGGACCAGGGTGCTGTGGGCGGCGGTGGCGGCAAGGCCGGTGCGCCAGGGCCCCACCTGGGAGGGATGGCCGCCGCAATTCACGATCAGCCGTTCCCGCCCCACCGACATCTCGAAGGACAGGGTGCCGGCATGGGCCACCTCATCCAGGCCGGGGGGCGGGGGCGCGCCGGTGTCCATCAGAATGCAGGCCCGCCCGCCGGTCAGCCGTTCGAACCCGATATGGGGCAGGGATTTCAGCGGCCGGCCCTTGGCATCCGCCTGGCCCAGCACCGTGTCGATCAGGACCCCGGCCTCACCGCCATTGGCACTACCGGTGCCGCCGCCCCCGCTGGAACCGCCGGTTCCACCGGTGCCGTTGAACAGCGCCAGGCCGCCGTCGCCGTGGCGGAAGAAGCGCAGGGTGGGCGCCATCCGGTCGATAGCGTGCTGCACCGCCTCCGGTGCGGCAGCGCGGGCGGCGCGGTAGCAGGACCGCAGATCCACCAGATGGCGCAGCACCTGGAGCTGCACCGCCGGGGACCGTTCCACATGGCCCCCGTCGGGCAAGATCTGGCGGGGCAGTTCGCGCACAAGCAGGCGGCTGGCCGTCACCTCCGCCCCGTCGAATCCTGGCAGGCACAGCCCGCCATAGATCATCCCCTTCAGCCCCAGCAGCAGGGCATGGCCCTTCAGCCGCCCGGGCACCGCCTTCTGCAGATGGCGCATCTGCCGGGCCATGCTGTCGAAGATGCGGGCGCGCAGGGCATCGTCGGCGCTGGCCAGGAAGAAATCATGCTGGCCGATCCAGGCGCAGAGGCGGGCCGCCGTCACATCGGGGGCCCAGGCCACCGGGCTCCAGCGCCCATGCCGTTCGATCCACAGGTCCACCAGCAGCCGGGCCTGACGCCGCGCCGCATCCCCGCCGACGGCGCGCAGATCGCGCAACCAGTCGAAGCCGTGCATCTCCCCCAGCCAGGCGGGGCCGGCGGCATCGTCAAGCCAGGGGGGCTGTTCGCCGGACAGGGTCTGGCCCGCGAAGCGAAAGACATTGTTCAGCAGCTCCACCCCGCGCCCGGCATCCCCCGGCCAGGGATCGGGCGGCACGGCGGACAGGCCGGTGGGTGCGCGACCGGACAGGGTGGTCAGGCTGTACAGCGCCGTCCCTCGCAGCCAGGCGCGGCTGCCCGCCGTGAACCGCCGATGCAGCCGGCCGGGACGGGGGGAGCCCTTTGCCATGCCGGGCGCTCTCAGCCCTGGTCGCCGCGTAGGCGGCGCATGTTGGGGCCATAGGCATCCGGCCCGCCCTTGAAGGTGGCGGTGCCGGCGACCAGCACATCGGCTCCTGCCGCGATACACAGCGGCGCCGTTTCAGCCGTCACCCCGCCATCCACCTCCAGGTCGATCGCGCGGCCGATGCGGTCGATCCGGGCGCGCAGGGCGCGGATCTTGTCCAGCTGGCTGGCGATGAAGGACTGGCCGCCGAAACCGGGATTGACCGACATGACCAGGACCAGGTCCACCTCCGCCAGCAGGTAATCCACCATCTCCACCGGGGTATGGGGGTTCAGCACGATGCCAGGCTTCTTGCCGAGGGACCGGATCAGCTGGATGGTGCGGTGGGGATGGGGCCCCGCCTCCGGATGGAAGCTGATGATGTCCGCCCCTGCCTCGGCGAAGGCCTGGATATAGGGATCGACCGGCGCGATCATCAGATGCACGTCGAAGGGCTTGGCCGTATGGGGCCGCAGCGCCTTCACCACGGCCGGGCCGATGGTGATGTTGGGGACGAAATGCCCGTCCATCACATCCACATGGATGTAATCGGCCCCCGCCGCGTCGATCGCCCGCACCTCTTCCCCCAAGCGGGCGAAATCGGCGGACAGGATGCTGGGCGCGATCTTGACGGGCATGGGGGCGCAGGCCTCCGGTCAGACGGGAACGGCACCGGGACGCCCGGTGCCGGAACATACCCCGGTTCCTACCAAGGACATCGACCGGGTGGCAAGCCCACGAGCAGCCGCACATGCGTGCCCATCACCGCACACAGGCCAGACAAATGTCGGCCCTCGCTCCGCTCGCAGCGACCTACAGGGGGTCGTAGGTCGCTGCGAGGGCGAAGCCCGAGGGGTGACAGTCCTTCGCGGGGATGCGCCCCGGGCCTGTCAGCCCGTGAACGTCGCCTTGTGCGTCTCGCGCAGCAGGGCCTTCTGCACCTTGCCCATCTGGTTGCGGGGCAGTTCGTCCACGAACCAGACGCGCTTCGGCACCTTGAAATTCGCCAGGTCCCCCTTCACCGCGGCGATGATCGCTTGGTCGCTCAGGTCGTCGCGGCCGGGCCGCTTCTGCACGATGGCGGCCACCGCCTCCCCGAAATCGGGGTGGGGGATGCCGATGACAGCGCTTTCAACGACACCGTCGATGCCGTCGATCACCGTTTCGATCTCCTTGGGGTAGACGTTGAACCCGCCGGAGATGATCAGGTCCTTCGCCCGGCCGACGATGTGGACATAGCCGCGCCCGTCCACCTTGCCCACGTCCCCGGTGATGAAGAAGCCGTCGGCGCGCATATCCTCCGCCGTCTTCTCCGGCTTGTTCCAATAGCCCTTGAACAGGTTGGGGCCGCGGAATTCGATCACGCCGATCTCCTCCACCCCCGCCTCCGCGCCATCCTCCTTGACGATGCGCAGCTGCACCCCCGGCAGGGGGAAGCCCACGGTGCCGGGTACGCGGTCCCCGTCATAGGGGTTGGAGGTGATCATCCCCGCCTCCGTCATGCCGTAGCGTTCCAGGATGGCATGGCCCGTGCGGGCCTGGAACTCCCGGTGGGTATCGGCCAGAAGGGGTGCCGATCCGCTGATGAACAGGCGCATGTGGGCCACCAGGTCGCGGCTGAACCCCGGATGGGCCAGCAGGCGGGTATAGAAGGTGGGCACGCCCATCATCACCGTGGCCTGCGGCAGCAGCGCCACCACCCGGTCGGCATCGAACCTGGACAGGAACAACATCTCCGACCCGTTCAGCAGGGTCGTGTTGGTGGCGACGAACAGCCCGTGGACATGGAAGATGGGCAGGGCGTGCAGCAGCACATCCCCCGCCTGGAACCCCCACAGCCCATGCAGCGCCAGCGCGTTGGACGCCAGGTTGCCATGGCTGGTCATCGCCCCCTTGGACCGCCCCGTGGTGCCGGAGGTGTAGAGGATGGCGGCCAGGTCATCCGCCGCCATGGGCATTGTGTCGAAGGTCTTTGGCAGGTCGTGGGCCATGGCGGTCAGGGTGCCGTCACCTTCCGTCCCCAGCGTCAGGACATGGGGCACGCCGGCCTTGGCGGCCAGATCCGCCATCTCCGCCGCGTTCTCCGGCCGGCAGATGACGACACGGGGGCCTGCATCCTCCAGGAAATAGGCCAGCTCCCCCTTCTGGTAGGCGGTGTTCAGGGGCAGGAAGACCGCGCCCGCCCGGATGACCGCCAGATAAAGGCACAGGTTCTCCGGGCTTTTCTCCACCTGCACGGCGACCCGGTCCCCCCGTGCCACGCCGAGGGAGACCAGGGCATGGGCGAAGCGGGCGGAGACACTGTCCACATCCCCATAGGTGTACCAGATGCCCTGGCGCGGTCCGTCCGCGATGGTCAGGAACCGCGCCGACCGGTCGGCCGGGAACCGGCTTTCGAACAGGTGGTACAGGTTCTCACTGACGGGGGTGGGGGCCATGGGCGTTCTCTCCCGGAATCTGGTCTTGGCGGGTCTTGGCCGGTCGCGGCGGGCGGGACCTTATACCAGCGGCCGGAAATCCTGACACATCAGGATTTCCGGCTTCGGCGGCAAAAGCCGCCGCCGCACCGGTCGGTGCGGATACCCACGGTCGGAATTTCCGACCGTGGGTATTGCAATCCCGGTTCCACCCTGTCGATGGCGGCGCCGGCCCTTGCCCGGCCCCATGGACGCAAGCGCCCGCATGGCCTAACATGATGGCCGACAGGAGGAGCTTATGGACGGCCATATCCCCATGATGATCGACCTGCCCGCCGATCTGGTCGCCGCGGCGACCCGCGCCGGGCTGGATATCGCCGGCCTGACGGAAGCGGCGCTGCGCCGGGCGCTGCACCAGCGCATCCTGCCCCCGCCGGAACCGGCGGAGGATTGGGCCCGCCGCAACCGCGATGCCATCGACAGTTATGAGGCCCATCTGGTCGCCCAAGGCGGTCCCTTCGGCACCGAGTACCGGACCTTCTGACGGATCGTCCGCATGGGTTACTATGATGTCCACCGGAACACGAACCCGCGCACACGCGCCCGGGTCCCCTTCCTGGTGGATGTGCAGATCGATACCCTGGCGGCGACACCGTTGCGCGTTGTCGTGCCCTTGCTGCGTGCGGGCGGCATCAACCCGGTTTCCCCCCTGAACCCCGCCTTTACGATCCTGGACATGCCCGTCATCCTGGCCCCGCAGGAGATCGCGGGCGTGCCCACCACCCTTCTAGGCCCGGCGGTGGCGTCCCTGCTGGGGGAGCGGGACAGGATTCTGCGGGCGATCGATTTCGTCCTGACCGGCGCCTGACGGGCGGAGCGCCCAACCAATCCCGTCTGCTTCCTGTTCCTGCGTCTGCGCCATTTCCGCCACAGTTCGGGTCCAACCATGCCGGGCGGGGCGGGAAGGGGCGTGTTCCGGTGGATTCCGGGCCGGTATTGCGGTTGTCAGTCGGGGCGGATGGGGGTTCAATCGGGAGCGGGACCATGAGCGATGGGGCGCGCAAAGCCGTGCAGGACCGTCCCTTTCCAATCGGCCGACGGCGGGTGCTGGGCGGCGGGCTCGCCGGGGTCGGCATTCTTCTGGCCGGCGGTGTCGGCGGGCTGCCGCGGGCGGCCCTGGCCCAGGATATCCGATTCCTTCAGATCGGCACCGGCACCACCGGCGGCACCTATTTCCTGATCGGCGGGCTGCTGGCGAATGCGGTGTCGAACCCGCCCGGCTCCCGACCCTGCGATCGCGGGGGCAGTTGCGGCGTGCCCGGCCTGATCGCCGTGGCCCAGTCCACCTCCGGCGCGGTGGAGAATGTGATTGCCATGCGCGACGGGCGGATGGAAACGGGGCTGGTCCAGGCGGATATCGCCTTCGCCGCCCTGCGGGGCAAGGGCCCCTTCGCCGACGCCCCCCCGTTCGAGACCCTGCGCAGCATCGCCAACCTGTATCCGGAGACGATCCACCTGGTGGTGCGGGCGGACGGGCCCGTCCATACCGTGGCCGAGTTGAAGGGGCGTCGGGTCGCCTTGGGCGAGCGGGGGTCCGGCACCCTGGTCAGCGCCCGCGCCCTGCTGGAGGCGCACGGCCTGTCGGAGCGGACGGTGCAGCCCGTCTATCTCAGCCCCGGGGCGGCCAGCGACCGGCTGATCGCGGGGGAGGTGGATGCCTATTTCATCATCGGCGGCTATCCCCTGCCGGCGGTGGCGGATCTGGCCCAGCGCCTGCCCATCCGCCTTGTCCCCCTGGCACCGGCGGAGGGGGAAGCCACCCCCGTCGGCCTGCCCATGTTCACCCCCGCCACGATCGAGGACGGCGCCTATCCGGATGTGGCCGGCGTGCGCAGCCTGAGCGTCGGCGCCCAGTGGTGCGTGCGCGCCGATATCGATGCCGAACTGGTCCACGGCCTGACCGCCGCCCTGTGGCACCCGACCACGGCCAAGCTGCTGGAGGTGCATCCCCGCGGTGCCTCCATCCATCCCGACCGGGCCCTGGCCGGGCTGGCGGCCCCCCTGCATCCGGGGGCGGAGCGCTATTACCGGGAATCCGGCCTGATCGGAGAGACGGCTTCCGTGGAACTGGCAACCCCGCCCGATGCGCCCCCGGCCGCGGCGGGCAGCGGCCCCGGCGACGGGCCGAAACTGGATGGGGCGACGATGGAGAAGGGGGATGTGCGGGCCCCGAAGCCCAAGCCGAAGCCCGACCCCGCGTCAGCCGCCAAGCCCGGTGCCGCGCCCGGCGGCACCCCCTGATCCGGCCCGGCACACATATCCGCACCGGCACCCTGACAACCCTTCTGCCCACCCACCTGCCCACCTACCTGCCCGGCACCGGCCCGGCACCAGCCCGGGGCATGTGGTGGCTTGACCGCGTCCCGGCCCTTCGCCATGGTCCGGGCACCAGAACAAGGGCCGCTGGTCAGGGGCCGCGGCCCGTAAGAAGAGGGACGTTCCGTCGATGCGCGTGAGCACAAGGATGCGGGGGGCGCTGGTCGCCGCCGCCGCGGCCGCCGCCATCATGGCGATGGGCACCGCCCGGGCCGATGAAGGCATGTGGACCCTGGACAATGTGCCGCTGGACAAGGTCCAGCAGGCGACCGGTTTCCGGCCGACGCCGGAATGGCTGGAGAAGGTGCGGCTCGGCTCCGTCCGGCTGGCCGGCGGCTGCTCGGGCAGCTTCGTCTCCCCCGAAGGCCTGGTGATGACCAACCATCACTGCATCACCGGCTGCCTGTCGGATCTGTCCACGGCGGCGGACGATGTCCTGGGCAACGGCTTCCTGGCCAAGACCAGGGCGGAGGAGCGGCGCTGCGCCGGGACGGAGATCAACCAGCTGGTGGAGATCCGCGACGTCACCGCCGATGTGCAGAAGGCCACGGCCGGCAAGAGCGGCGATGCCTTCGCCGCCGCCCGCCGCGCCGCCACGGCGGATATCGAGAAGACCTGCTCCGGCGGTGACACCTCTGTGCGCTGCGACGTGGTCACCCTGTACCAGGGCGGCAAGTACCACCTGTACCGCTACAAGCGGTACCAGGATGTCCGCCTGGCCTTCGCGCCGGAACATGCGATCGGCGCCTTCGGCGGCGACCCGGACAATTTCAACTTCCCGCGCTACTCCCTGGACATGGCGCTGCTGCGCGTCTACGACGCCGACGGCAAGCCGCTGAAGAGCCCGGTCTTCTTCCCCTGGTCCAAGGCAGGGGCGAAGGAAGGCGATGCCGCCTTCGTCACCGGCCATCCGGGCAATACCAGCCGCCTGAACACCCTGTCGCAGCTGGAAGTGCTGCGGGCGAGCTTCATCCCGGCGACCCTGATGTTCCTGTCGGAGAAGCGGGGCCGCCTGGTCGAGTTCGGTCGCCGCGGGGCGGAGGAATACCGCATTTCCCAGGCCCAGCTGCAGGGCGTGGAGAATTCCATCAAGGTCTGGCGCGGCCGTCAGCAGGCCCTGTCCGATCCGGAATTCTTCGGCACCCTGGTCGACCGGGAGGTGGAGCTGCGCCAGCGCATCGCCCAGGATGAGAAGCTGCGCACCCTGGTCGGTGACGCCTATGGCGAGATCGAGGAAGCGGCCAAGGCCATGCAGCGGAACGAGACCCGCCTGCTGATGCTGGAGCGGGGCCGCGCCTTCGACAGCGACCTGTTCCGCATGGCCCGCATCCTGGTCCGCGCCGCCGAGGAGCAGGCGAAGCCCAATGCCGAGCGCCTGCGGGAGTTCAGCGAGGCGCGGATGCCGGCGATCCGCCAGCGCCTGGCCAATCCGGCCCCGATCCCCGCCCTTCTGGAAGAGATGACGCTGGCCTTCTCCCTGACCAAGCTGCGGGAGGCCCTCGGTCCGGACAACGCGCTGGTCAAGCAGGTGCTGGGCAAGTCCTCGCCCGAGCAGAAGGCGGCGGAACTGGTCGCCGGCTCAAAGCTGGGGGATCCGGCCCTGCGCCAGTCCCTGTTCGAAGGGGGCAAGGCCGCCATCGATGCCTCCACCGATCCGATGATCGCCCTGGCCCGGCTGGTGGACGGCGAGGCCCGCAAGGCCCGCAAGTCCCAGGAGGAGTACGAGGCGGTGATCGAGGCGGCGCAGTCCCGCATCGCCCAGGCCCGCTTCGCCATCTACGGCGACAGCATCTATCCGGACGCCACCTTCTCCCTGCGCCTGTCCTTCGGCCGGGTCCAGGGCTGGACGGAGGCGGACGGGACGGAGGTCACGCCCTTCACCACCTATGCCGGCCTGTTCGACCGCGTCACCGGCGCCCCGCCGTTCCAGCTGCCGACCAGCTGGGAAAAGGCCAAGGACCGCGTGAACCCGGCCGTGCAGTACAACGGCGTCTCCACCAACGACATCATCGGCGGCAATTCCGGCTCGCCCCTGCTGTCGGACAAGGCGGAGGTGATCGGCCTGGTCTTCGACGGCAACATCCATTCCCTGTCCGGCGAGTACGGCTACGAGCCGAAGCGCAACCGCTCCGTCTGGGTGGATGTGCGCGGCATGACGGAGGCGCTGCGCAGCGTCTACCAGGCCGATGCCCTGCTGACTGAACTCGGCGTGAAGTAACCCCTGGCCGCTCGCACCGACCCATGGAAGCTCCCGTCGGTCGGTGCGGGCGAAGCGGGGGCCGACAATCAAAAGGCCCCCCTCACAATCCGGCGAAGGCCAAGTCCATACCCATCACATCCATGCCGGGCTGCAGCACGCGGGCCCGCAAGCGGCGGCCCGCGTCGGTGGGCTCGTAAACAAAGACCTTGGCGAACCCGCCGACCCGCCCATCCGGTCCCGCAAGCGGCAGGTGCAGGCGGGTAGTGCGGATCAGGACCTCCCCCTCCATGCCCACGGCGTAGAAGCCGATCAGGGGGCGGCGGGCGCGTTCGATCCTGTGGCAGATATGGACGATCAGGTCCGCCATCTGGCGCGGATAAACCTCATCCACATAACGGCCGGTGCCGTCCGCCCCGCCCAGCATCCCGGCCACGGTACCGACGAACTGGATGCGCAGCCGATCGCCCGGTTCGAACCCGCCGACCAGGGCGAGATGGGGCACGACACCACGGGGCAGCCCCTCCGGCGCGAAGACCTGCGCGGGCGGCATGTCCGCCCCCGGCGGCACCAGGGACCGCCAGTAGCCATAGGCGGCGATCAGACGCGCATCCCCCGTCTCCGCGATGGAGCGTGTGGGCAGGTCGTCTGGGACGGGCGGGATCATCGGCGGCGGGCAATGCGGCAGGGGGCTGGACAGTGCGGCGACGGATCGGTTGCTCCAGTAGGTAGGACGAACGGGCGATCCAGGCAACCGCGCCCTGCGCAGGGCCGCTGTCGCGATCGCGCAGACTTGCGCGGACCCCCGTCGCCGTGTGCGCCCGTCACCCTTCCGGGCGGAGGGGTGGCTGGTGGGGGGGTCGCGGAGGGGGGGCTGGCGGGGAGGTGGCAACTTTCCCCCTGTTCCGGCAGTGTCCGCGTGCTAGCCTGCGACCCGTTTTCAACTGCCCCTGCCCTGCCTGCCAGAGGTTTCCGATGAAGCTGTACGGCGCCGCCCTGTCCCCCCATGTCGCCCGCGTGCTGATGGTGGTCCGCGCCAAGGGGTTGGACGTGCCCCTGGCCGAACCCCTGGGCGGCGGCCTGAAATCGCCGGAATTCCTGGCCATCAACCCCTATGGCAAGATGCCGGTGCTGGAACATGGGGGCCGCCACATCATCGAGTCGGAGGTGATCTGCGAATACCTGGAGGAGGTGTTTCCCCAGACCCGCATGCTGCCGGAAGGGGCGTGGGAGCGGGCACAGGTGCGCATGATCGACCGGGCCGTGGATTTCTACGTGATGCCGGTGCTGCTGGGCCTGCTGAACCAGATGAACCCGGTCACCCGCGATCGGGATTTCGTGGAAAAGCAACTGGTCGATCTGAAGCGCGGGCTGGACGGGCTGGACCGGCTGCTGGTCGGGCCCTGGGCCGCCGGTCCCGCGATCAGCCTGGCCGACTGCACCCTGGTGCCCGCCTGCTTCTACCTGGAGCGGTTCCTGCCCGCCTTCGGCCGGATCGATGCCTTCGGCGACCATCCGAAGGTCGCCTCCGTCTGGGCCTTCGTCCGCAAGGACCCGCTGGTCGCCCGCCTGTTGGCCGACATGGCCGCAGCGCTGGACGATTTCATGCGCCGCCGGGCGGCCAATTCCTGACCCCCCGCCCGTCACCGCCGTGTTGGCGCGTAGGTCGGATTAGCGCAGCGTAATCCGACAGATATCGAGGTGGGACGAGGTGGGCTTGGGAAAGGCCGGGTTGTCGGATTACGCTGCGCTAATCCGATGGGGTGGACGCCCCCCTGACGGCATCTGTGTGCCAGAGTAGTGGGTGTCTTAACCGCTACTGAGGGAGGCGTCCGTGGGACAGGTTAGCATGATCGGGGTGGATTTGGCGAAGCAGG
>JBJOKR010000070.1:0-21014 GCA_046045995.1 Pseudomonadota bacterium
ACGCTGGCGACCGACATGGATCCGACCGGCATGGATCCGACCGGCAGGGCGTGGACCTGCTGCACCAGGAGCCGGCCGGGCGCTGCTGAACGGCCCGGCTGACCGGTATCGGCGGTAGGTCGGGCAAGCGCAAGCGCGGCCCGACATCGGATGCATATCAGCCCGGAACCGCCGAGAGCCCGTGTCGGGCCGCGCGTTGCTTGCCCGACCTGCGTCGTTGTGAGGGGCCCAGCGATCGGGCGGGGTCAGTCCTCGTCCTCTTCGGCGCCGATGCCGACGATGGCGGCGCGGATTTCCCGCTCCAGCATACCCAGCGTCGTCCGCTCGATATCGCTGTCCCGCAGGTCCAGCCCGGCAGCGTAGGAGAAAAGGGCCAGGGTCGTCTGCCCGTCGGCCACGGTGCCCCGCAGCCACAGATGGAACCGCAGCCGCTCCCCATCCTCCTCCCCCTCGGTGGAGAAGCGGGCCATCACCTCCCCATCGGGAAGCCATTCCACGCTGCCTTCACCCACCCGGCCATCGGGGCCGTCGGCGAACTGCTCCGCCGTCTGGCGCAGGATGACGCGGGCCGCGATCTCCGCCTCCCGCATGGCGGGGGTCAGGCCATCCTCCCCCACCTCCACCGTATCCGGCTCCTCCTCCAGGGGGCGGCCGTCATAGGGGAAGGCGTGGACGGCGACGCGGAGCGTGCCGGTGCCGGGCGCATCGCGGAAGAACATGGTCAACTCGCCATCCGCCTCCGACCGCCAGTCCCAGGGCAGGCGGAACCGGACCAGATCGCCATGGGCGACATTGCGCATGGTCACCGGCTGCACCGGCTCGCTCACCGGGTCGTCGCTGAACTCGATGCGCGCCGCCTCCTCCCCCAGGCGGTCGATCAGGTCGGCCAGGTCGGGCTGGGCCTCGCTGATCTCCGGGACATGGAGCTGGATGGTGACGACGCGGACATGGTCGGGGGGGGAGAATTCCGCCACCTTCCAGACGAAGATCTGCCGGTCCGGCGGCTGGGCCACGGCATAGGCGATCCAGCGGCGGTCCAGGTCGTCATCATCGGAAGCAGGCGCGATGCCCCGGGGCAGCACATTCTCCCGGTCCAGGTACTGGATCGCTTCTTCCGTGGAGACGCCATAGGGATTGCGGTAGGTGGTGACGGAGACCAGGAGGTCCACCGCATTCTCCCCCGGCGACTGATAGGCCAGGCCCCCGTCATCGCGGGAGACACGGCGCCAGTCCGGCGGCACGCGCAGGCGCGCCACACCGCCGCGCAGGGCGACGGGCGACCAGTCGGCGTTCGGTTCGGTGTCGAAGGCTTCATCCCAGGTGCTCATATCCTGGACTCTAGGCGCCCGCGGCGCCCGAGTCCATGTTCCTCCCCGGATGCGCCCACTTTTCCCCGGAAGGGCTGTGTCCCATCTGTCGCAAACCGCATTTTTCACCTGGGTCGACCCGCCATGCCCGAAACACACGCCGACCGGCCGGTTACAGCACCCCCCGCCGCCGCCGGGATGGACGGGGGCGACGGCTTCCGCTTCCTGCCCGACCACCTGGACCGGGCGGGTCAGACGGCCCTTCTGGCCCTGGTGGACGCCATCGCGGCGGAGGCGCCGTTCGACCGCTTTGTCATGCCGGGATCGGGGCGGCCCTTCTCCGCCGACATGACCAATGCGGGTCCGCTGGGCTGGGTGGCCGACCGGTCCAGCTACCGGTACAGCCCCGTCCATCTGAAGACCCGCCGGCCCTGGCCGCCGATCCCGGATACGCTGCTGGTGTTGTGGGATCGCCTGACCGGCTACCCGGCCCCGCCGGAGTGCTGCCTGGTCAACCTGTACCGGGGGGAGGGGGCGAAGCTGGGCCTGCACCGGGATGAGGATGAGGAGGCGTTCGACGCCCCCATCCTGAACATCTCCCTGGGCGATACGGGCATCTTCCGCCTGGGCGGGCGCCGCCGCACCGACCCGACCAGCAGCTTCGCCGTGGCCAGCGGTACGGTCATGGTCTTCGGCGGGCAGTCCCGGGTGTTCTACCATGGCATCGACCGCATCCTACCCGGCAGCAGCACCCTGGTGCCCGGCGGCGGCCGCATCAACCTGACACTCCGCCGGGTGACGAAGCCGTGACGGGACCGGCGATCCCCCAGGCCCCGGGCTGGCCCGGTGCTGGCCCGGGGGGGTGGTGGTTCGGTCGCCAACCTGTTCCGTGATGTGGATCAATTCGCGCCCTGCGGCACCGGTTGCCATGGGAAAGCGGTGGGCGGCATGCTATATAGGAAACCATGCACCGCTACGCGAACCCTGCCCGTTTCCTGCGCATCGCTGCCTGGGTCTTCCCCTGGGCGGCGGGCATCGCCGTCCTGTCCTTCGCTGCCGGGCTGTACTTGGCGCTCATCGCCTCCCCGCCCGATTACCAGCAGGGGGACACGGTCCGGATCATGTACATCCACGTTCCCGCCGCGTGGATGAGCCTGTTCATCTATACCAGCATGGCGGTGGCCGCCGCCGTCGCCCTGGTCTGGAAGCACCCGCTGGCGGAGGTCTATGCCAGGGCAGCGGCGCCGCTGGGTGCGGGGTTCACGGCACTGTGCCTGGCCACCGGGTCGCTGTGGGGTGAGCCGATGTGGGGCACCTGGTGGGTGTGGGATGCGCGGCTGACCAGCGTTTTGATCCTGTTCTTCCTTTACCTGGGCTACATGGCCCTGGTGAATGCCTTCGACGATCCGACCCGGGGCAACAAGGCGGGCAGCATCCTGCTGCTGGTGGGCGTGGTCAACGTGCCGATCATCAAGTTCTCCGTCGACTGGTGGAACACCCTGCACCAGCCGGCCAGCGTCTTCCGCATGGACGGGCCGACGATCTATGGCGACATGCTGTGGCCGCTGTTCATCATGGCGCTCGCCTGCAAGGCTTGGTTCGTCGTCACCGTGATCCTGCGCATGCGTGCCGAGTTGGCCGCCCGCAAGATCCAGGCCCTGCGCCTGTCCCAGGCCGCGCGGGCCGGTGCCTCCGAAGCCCTGGCGGCGGAGTGAGGGCGGCCATGGCCCGGACCGGCACCTGCCCTGGTGGACCCGCCCCTGCGGCGGCACCCTTCTTGACCGCCGCCGACGCCTGCACCCTTTCGAGTGCCGCCTGCGGCGGCTCGTCGCCGTTCTTCACACCGGCGGGTCGCCGGGCCATCTCTGGTCCGGGAGGATACGGGCATGGTTGAGTTTTTCGCGATGGGCGGCTATGCCCTCTACGTTTGGAGCAGCTACGGCCTGGCCGTGCTGGTGCTGGCCGGGTTGTTCGCGTCCACGATCTTGGGCTTGCGGGCGCAGGAACGGACCCTGGCGGCGCTGGAAACGGCCCAGGTCGGCCGCCGGCGCCGCAACGCCGCCCGGCCTGGCCGCGGCGGGGATGCCGGGGACGGGGCGGCGGTCGCCGTGGTCATGATCGCGGCATCGGCCGGGACGACCGAGTCCTGCGGCGGCGGGGATGCCGGTTCCGCGGGCGCCGTGGCCGACGGGGGATGCTGAGATGACCCGCAAGAAGCGCCGGATGTACATGCTGGGCCTCGCCCTGCTGGGCCTGGGCACCGCCACCGCCCTGACCCTGACCGCGTTCGAGGAGAACCTGGTCTTCTTCTACAGCCCCAGCGACCTTCAGGTGAACCCGCCCGGCGAACGCCATGTGCGCATGGGCGGGCTGGTCGCGGAAGGATCGATCGAGCGGCGGGATGGCGGCATGACCATCGCCTTCCAGGTGACGGACACGGTGCACACCGTCCCCGTCACCTATACCGGCATCGTGCCCGACCTGTTCCGGGAGGGGCAGGGTGTGATCGCGGAAGGCCGGATGGGCCCTGACGGCGTCTTCCAGGCGCGGGAGGTGCTGGCCCGCCATGATGAGAATTACATGCCGCCGGAGGTGGCGGACGCCTTGAAGCGCGCCGGCCATTTCAAGCCGGAGGTGCCGGGACGCCCCGTCTATGCCGACGACCCGCCCGCGGGCAGCGGCGGCACGCGGTAGGGATAGGATCCCGTAGGTCGGATTAGCGGCAACGCCGCGTAATCCGACGTCGCCGTGACCGAAGCGGGTAGGTCGGATTACGCTTCGCTAATCCGACCTACGGGTGTCCTGCATTGGTAATCGATGGGTTGAGGTGAGCGCATGATCCCGGAAATCGGCCATTACGCCCTGGTGCTGGCTCTGCTGCTGGCGATCCTGCAGTCCACGGTGCCGATGATCGGGGCCGCCCGTGGCAACATCGCCTGGATGGAAACGGGGCGCACCGCCGCCTATGGCCAGCTCCTGGTTGTTCTGGTGGCCTTCGCGGCCCTGACCTATGCCTATGTCGTGTCGGATTTCACGGTTCTGAACGTCGTCCAGAACAGCCATTCCGACAAGCCGATGCTGTACAAGATCAGCGGCGTCTGGGGCAACCATGAGGGGTCGCTGGTCCTCTGGGTGCTGATGCTGGCCTTGTTCGGGGCGGCGGTGGCCCGGTTCGGGGCCAACCTGCCGCCGACGCTGAAGGCCCGGGTGCTGGGTGTGCAGGGCATGATCGGGGTGGGTTTCCTGGTCTTCATGCTGGCGACCAGCAACCCCTTCCTGCGGGTCTTCCCCGCCCCGCCCAACGGGCAGGACCTGAACCCGCTGCTCCAGGACCCCGGCCTCGCCTTCCATCCGCCCTTCCTCTATCTAGGCTATGTCGGCTTTTCCGTTGCCTTCAGCTTCGCCTGCGCCGCCCTGATCGAAGGTCGGGTGGACCCGGCCTGGGGCCGTTGGGTCCGGCCCTGGACGCTGGCCGCCTGGTCGGCGTTGACCCTGGGGATCGGCATGGGGTCGTGGTGGGCGTATTACGAACTGGGCTGGGGCGGCTGGTGGTTCTGGGACCCGGTGGAGAATGCGTCCTTGATGCCCTGGCTTGCGGGCA
This sequence comes from Pseudomonadota bacterium, assembly GCA_046045995.1. GTDB lineage: Bacteria > Pseudomonadota > Alphaproteobacteria > Azospirillales > Azospirillaceae > Indioceanicola. Next base: position 4,909 of record JBJOKR010000070.1, read on the forward strand.
CGGCGCTGCTCCATTCCGCCATCGTGGTGGAAAAGCGCGACGCGCTGAAGACCTGGACCATCCTGCTGGCCATCCTGACCTTCACCCTATCCCTGATGGGCACCTTCCTGGTGCGGTCGGGCGTGCTCACCAGTGTGCATGCCTTCGCCGTGGATCCGGAGCGCGGGGTGGCCATCCTGATCCTGCTGCTGATCGCCACGGGCGGCGGGCTGCTGCTTTATGCCATGCGGGCGACCAGCCTGAAGGTGGGGGGGCTGTTCGCGCCCCTGTCGCGGGAAGGGGCGCTGGTGCTGAACAACCTGCTGCTTTCCGTCGCCTGCGCCATCGTCCTGATCGGCACGCTCTATCCCCTGCTGTTGGATTCCATGACGGGGCAGAAGATCTCCGTCGGGCCGCCCTTCTTCAACGCCACCTTCGTTCCGCTGATGGCGCCCTTGGTCGCGGCCATGGCGGTGGGGCCGCTGCTGGCCTGGAAGCGGGGCGATCTGGCGGGCGCCCTGGGCCGGCTGAAGTTCGTGGCCCTGGTCACCGTGGTCTGCTGCCTGTGGGCCCTGTACACCCATGGGGTGAAGCCGGTGATGGCCATCGTCGCCATCGCCATGGCGGCCTGGGCCTTCTTCGGCGCGCTGGCGGAGCTGGCGGACCGGGTGAAGCTGTTCCGCATCCCCCTGGGGCAGAGTTGGGACCGGGCCCGGGGCCTGCCCCGCGGCGCCTGGGGCACGACGCTGGCCCATGCGGGCATGGGCATCGCCATCGCCGGCATGGTCGGCACCAGCGCCTGGGTGAAGGAGGATATCCGCGTCATGCGCCTGGGCGACACCGCCCAGCTGGCCGGCTACGACTTCACGCTGGAGAAGGTGGAGACCTTGCAGGTGGAGAATTACACCACCCAGCAGGGCACCTTCCGCATCACCCGCGACGGGGACCTGGTCGCCACCCTGTACCCCGAACAGCGCTGGTACCCCGTGGCCCGGATGGAAACGACGGAAGCCGCGATCCACACCACCTTCTATTCCGACATCTACGCCGTGCTGGGCGACAAGTCGGACCAGGGTGAGGGCCAGGGCGACGGCTGGGTGGTGCGCCTGTACTACCACCCGCTGGTGCCCTGGATCTGGTTCGGCACCCTGGTCATGGTGGCGGGCGGTCTGGTCAGCCTGTCCGACCGGCGCTTCCGCCTGGGCGTGCCGGTGAAGAAGGCCGCCCCCGCCAAGATCCCTGCCGGGCCGCTGGCCCAGCCGGCGGAGTAAGGGCGGATGGAATCCGGGTGCTGCCTCGACGAAATCAAGAAGACCACCCCATGAACCGCCTGATCCTGTTCATCCCCTTCGCCCTGTTCCTGGTCCTGGTCGGCTATTTCGCCGTCGGGCTGACGCGCGATCCGTCCAAGCTGCCCTCTGTCCTGATCGACCAGCCGGCACCCGCCTTCGACCTTCCGCCGCTGCTGGATGGCGGGCAGGGCTTGGCCACCGCCGACCTGAAGGGCCAGGTGCAGTTGGTGAATGTCTTCGCCAGCTGGTGCGCACCCTGCCGGATCGAACATCCGGTGCTGATGCGCCTGGCGAAGGAGGAGGGGATCACCATCCACGGCATCGCCTACAAGGACAAGCCGGAGGACAGCCGCCGCTTCCTGGGCATGCTGGGCAATCCCTATGGCCGCATCGGCCTGGACCTGGAGGGGCGGGCCGGCATCGAATGGGGCATCACCGGCGTGCCGGAGACCTTCATCATCGACAAGGACGGCCGCATCCGCTGGCGTTACCAGGGTCCCCTGGGTCCCACCATCGTGGAAGGCGAACTGATGCCCATGCTGCGGGAACTGTCGAAATGAAACGCCTTCTCCCCCTTTTCCTTGCCCTGATGCTGGCAGGGCCGGCCGGGGCGGTGCTGCCGGATGAGAAGCTGGCCGACCCGGCGCTGGAGGCCCGCGCGCGGGAGATCAGCAAGGAGCTGCGCTGCCTGGTCTGCCAGAACGAGAGCATCGATGCGTCCAACGCGCCGCTGGCCCGCGACCTGCGCCTGCTGGTGCGGGAGCGGCTGGTGGCAGGGGACAGTGACGACCAGGCCCTGGCCCATATCCATGCCCGCTACGGCGATTTCGTGCTGCTGCGCCCGCCGGTGAAGCCGGAAACCTGGCCCCTGTGGTTCGGGCCGGGGCTGATCCTGGTCGTCGCGGCGGCCGGATCCGCCCTCTACCTCCAGCGGCGGCGGCGGGACGTGGCAAGTGCCGTGCCCACCGCCCTGACGGCGGAGGAGGAGGTGCGGCTGGCCGCCCTGCTGGACGGGCTGGAGCGGGATGGCAATGGCCCGGACGGATCGGATCGGGACCCTGTCGACCAAGGCGGATGGGATCAGGACGGGAAGCGGGCATGATCGGGTTCTGGATCGGGGCGGCACTGCTGACCGCCATCGTCATGGCGCTGCTGCTGCGCCCGCTGCTGAAGCCGCCGGCCCAACCCGTGCGCCCGGCGGATTACGCCCGCAAGGTCTATGCCGACCAGGTGGCGGAGATCGATCGGGACCTGGCCCGCGGCATCATCGGGGCGGATCAGGCCAAGGCCGCCCGGGTGGAGGTGGGCCGCCGCCTGCTGGCCACCGCGGACCGGGCCGACAGCAGCACGGAAGGCGTGGGAACCGGCACGGGTGCCGCCCCTGTCGCCCCCCCGGCCAAGCGGTTGGCGACGGTGGTGACGCTGCTGCTGCCGCTGGCCGCCCTGGCCGTCTATATCCCGCTGGGCCAACCCCATGTGCCCTCCCTTCCCTTCGCCCAGCGGGAGGCGGAGCGCCCGCCGGTGCCGGAGCATGTGCTGCGGGCCCTGGGCAGCCTGGAGCAGAAACTGAAGGAGGATCCGGACGATCTCCAGGGCTGGGCCCTGGCCGCAGCCACCTATGCCGCCATGGGCCGCAGCGGGGAAGCGGCGCAGGCCTATCGCCGGGCCGTCGCCCTGTCCCAGGGGGACCCGGAACTGGTGGCCGCCTTCGGCGAACAGCTGACCATCGCCGCCGACGGCATCGTGGGGGAGGAGGCGAAGCGCGCCTTCGAAGCGGTGATGGAGAAGGACCCGGCCAATCCCCGCGCCGGCTTCTACCTGGGCATCGCCCGGCAGCAGGCGGGGGATCCCCGCGGCGCCATCGACCGCTGGGCCGCCCTGATGCGGCAGAGCCCGGCCGATGCGCCCTGGGTCCCCCTGCTGCGCACCCAGATCTTCGAGGTGGCGAACCTTATCGGCGTCGATCCCTTCACCGTCACGCCGGAACCCCTGCCCCCCACGGGGAACGCCGACGGCGGTACGGCAGGCGCTGCTCCCAGTGCCCCCGCTGCCGGTGCCCCCGCTCCCGGCGCCCCCTCTCCCGGCCCGAATGCCCCCGCCGGCCCGCCCGAAGCGCGGGCGCCCCTGCTGTCGCCGGAGCAGATGGCGCAGATGGCCCAGCTGCCGCCAGCGGAGCAGCAGGCGATGATCCGTACCATGGTGGACGGTCTGGCCGCCCGCTTGGACCAGCAGCCGGACGACCTGGCCGGCTGGCTCCGCCTCGCCCGTGCCCGCACCGTGCTGGGCGAGCAGGCGGCGGCGGAGGCGGCACTGAAGCGGGCGACGGAGATCGCACCCGACCGGGCCGATATCTGGCTGACCTATGCCGGCGCCCTGGCCCCGGAGATGGAGGGTCAGCCCCGTCGGCCGGAGTTCCTGGCCGCCATGACCCGCGTGCTGGAACTGGAACCCGCCAATCCGCATGCGCTGTTCCACCTGGGTGATGAGGCTGCCGCCAAGGGCGACACCGCCACCGCCCGGACCCTGTGGACCCGCCTGCGCGACACCCTTCCCGACGGCTCCCCCGCCCGCGCGGATGTCGACGCCAGGCTGGCCGCTTTGGGTGGGTAGCCCCGCGGCTGGTCGGCCAAGCGCCCCTGCGGCCCGATGCCGCCATCCAAGGTCGACGCCGCGGTCTCATGCCAACGGTCGGAAATCCCGACCGTTGGTATCCGCGCCAACCGGCGCGGCGCCGGCTCATGCCGCCGAAGCCCTGAATCCCGATGTGTCAGGATTTCTGACCGCTGGAATCAGGGCTTGGCTTCGGCCTTAGGCGGGTCGCCGGACAGAGTATCGCGCAGGCGGCGGGAGCTGCGGATTTGGTCGCGGGCCGTGGACCGGACGGAGGGACTGCTGAATTCCCCGCCGGCCTGGAACACCTCGTAATCGCGGGCGGGCGGGGGGCCGGGCTTCTCGAACTCGCCGCGGATGCGCTCGAATTCCTCCTGGAAGAACTCCTGGGTGCTCTGGAAATCCGGCGTGGTCCGACGGGGGGCGATCACTTCGATCTCCTCCATCGGTTCCCGGGTCACCGGCGGGGGCGGTGTCTGGCCGATCGGCTCCTCCGCCAGGGTGGGCTGCGGACCTGTGGATTTCGGTGCCAGCGGGTTGGGCAGCGGCCGCCCCTGGTCCTGCGCCAGGGCAACCGTCCCGCTGCCCAGGACAAGGGCCAGGGCGACGCCCAGGGCCTGGACGGGGGCGGTTGTGAACACGGTACGGGCAGCGGTCATGGGCGGCAGGCTCCCGGAGGCACACGGGCGGAGGCAGGACGCAAGTAGGATAGCATGCGCCCGGCGGCAGGGGCAGGTCTGTGCGGGCGCGCACAGGGCGCAGCCACCGGGGGCGGATGCCGATCCCCGGTTTCCCGGTCATCACCGCCTCCCGATGATTCCCCCAGAGGGCAGGTGGTGTTGGCGGCCCGTGTCGTCCAGGGCGGTGTTGCGGGCGGGGTTACGATTGCTTGGGCATTCCGGGGGTCGTACCGGGCTCCCCCTCGGGGGCGGGACCGGCGTCACCCCCCTCTCCCGCGGATCCGTCGCCGTCCTCCGCACCCGGCCAGCCGCCCAGCAGGGGGCGCATGCGCCAGGAGGCGGGGTTGCGCACGATCTGCCGGCCGTGGACATGGGTCGGCGCTGCTTCCGTCGGCCCGCCCACCCGCACCGGCCGCTCGGCGAAACGGCCCAGGCTGATCATCCGGTCATAGGTGACGATGGCCGCCGCGACGGAGACATTGACGCAGAATTTGGTGGGGATCTGCACCACATGGGCGCAGCGCTCCACCACTCCCCGGGACAGGCTGCCGCGCTCCGGCCCCAGGATATAGGCGGCGCGCAGTGGATGGCGGAAGCTGGGCAGGGGGATGCTCGCCTCCACAAGCTCCACCCCCACCAACTGGCAGCCGACGGGCAGCGCCATCTCCTCCACGCTCGGCCAGTCGAAGAAGGGGACGTGGTCGATCCCGCCGGAGGTGTCGGTCGCCCGCGCTTCGAACAGGTCAACCCTGCCGTTGACGGTGAAGACGAAACTGGCGCCGAAGGCATGGCCCGTGCGCAGGATGGTGCCCAGGTTGCCGGATTTGCTGATGCCCTCCGCCCCCAGTGCGAAATATCCCCGCATCGTTCCGCTCCTCTCCCCGTCCCCGCTGCCCGGCCATCCCCATCGGCGCCTTGGCGGGCCGGGCTGCGGCTTCTTGCACGGATGGGCCCGCCGGGGCAAGGTGTGCGCGCCGCCGGCCTGTTCCCCATGGACCCGGCGGCCAAGAACGGCGCCCCGGACCCACAGCCCCGGTCGGCGCCCAGGACCCACGGGAGAAGCCCCATCATGCCCCATGACCCCACCCCCGACCAGACACGCGGACAAGACGGCTGCGACCACGGGCGGCCCGATCCGGGGCGCGGCGTGGACAGGGTGCTGCTGCCCGCCGGCGCCGCCGACCCGATCCTGATCGAGGTCACCCGCGGCGGCATGGTGGAAAGCATCCACCGCGGCCGGGCCATCGTCGTGCATGCGTCGGGCGGGGTGGAGGTGGCGTTTGGCGACACGGGCGCCCCGGTCTATCCCCGTTCCGCCAACAAGTCGCTGCAGGCCCTGCCGGTGGTGGAAAGCGGTGCGGCGGCCGCCTTCGCCATGACCGATGCGGAACTGGCCCTGGCCTGCGCCTCCCACGGGGGGGAGGAGATGCATACCCGCACCGCCGGCGGCCTGCTGGCGCGGATCGGCCTGACCCAGGCGGATCTGGAATGCGGGACCCATGCGCCCTACCACGTCCCCACCTGGGAGGCGATGCTGGCCCGGGGCGAGCGGCCGACCCCGCTGCACAACAACTGCTCCGGCAAGCATACGGCCATGCTGGCCACCGCCGTCCACCGGGGGGAGGCGACCCGGGGTTATGTCGGCTACAGCCACCCGGTCCAGCAGCGCATCCTGGGCGTGATGGAGCAGATCACGGGCCAGGACCTGTCCCGCGCGCCCTGGGGGGTGGATGGCTGTTCCATCCCCACCATCGGCCTGCCGCTGGAGGCGCTGGCCTTCGCCATGGCGCGGCTGGCCGATCCGGTGGACCTGCCCGCCGCAAGGGCGGAAGCAGCGGCCCGCATCACCCGCGCCTGGGCTGCCCATCCAGCGATGGTGGGCGGCACCGGCACCTTCGACACCACCTTCATGCAGACGGTGAAGGGCCGCATCCTGATCAAGGCCGGGGCGGAGGGGGTGTGCTGCGCCGTGGTGCCGGAGGCGGGGCTGGGCCTTGCCCTGAAGATCGATGACGGGGCGGGCCGCGCCGCCGGCCCCGCCACCGCCGCCATCCTGCACCGGCTGGGCGTTATCGGCGATGCGGAATGGGAAGCCCTGCGCGCCATCGTCAACCCGCCCATCCTGAACCGCAAGGATTTCACCTGCGGCACCCTGCGCGCCGCCGCGTTTTGACGCCGCGTTCTGGCGCCGCGTTCTGGCGTCATCGTCCCCCTATCCCCGAACCCGGGAGAACCCCCATGAAAGCCCTGATCTGTACCGAATTCGGCCCGCCGGAGCGGCTGACCCTGGCCGATGTGCCGGACCCGACACCCGGTCCCGGCCAGGTCCGGATCGACATCAAGGCGGCGGCCCTGAACTTCGCCGATACCCTGATCATCAAGGGCAAGTACCAGGAGAAGCCGCCCTTCCCCTTCACCCCCGGCTTCGAATGCGCGGGCACGGTGGCGGAACTGGGCGACGGGGTCACCCACCTGGTGCCCGGCCAGCGGGTGATGGCGCTCGCGCCCAAGGGGGCGTTCTGCACCGGCACGGTGACGGATGCATCCGCCGTGATCCCCCTGCCCGACGGCATGGATTTCGCGGAAGGGGCGGCCTTCCCCGTCGCCTACGGCACCAGCCATATCGGGCTTGTCGACCGGGGTCGGTTGCAGGCGGGGGAGACGCTGCTGGTCCTGGGGGCGGGCGGGGGTGTCGGCCTGACGGCGGTGGAGATCGGCAAGGCCTTGGGTGCCCGGGTCATCGCCGCCGCCGGCAGTGCGGAAAAGCTGGATGCCGCCCGCGCCCACGGCGCCGATGACCTGATCGACTATCGGACGGAGGATCTGAAGACCCGGGTAAAGGAGTTGGCGCCCAAGGGCGTGGACGTGGTCTACGACCCCGTGGGCGGGGACCTGTTCGATGCCGCCCTGCGCTGCATGGCCTGGAACGGGCGGATCGTCGTCGTCGGCTTCGCCGCCGGGCGCATCCCCCAGATCCCGGCCAACCTGCTGCTGGTGAAGCAGATCGCCGTCAGCGGCGTGTACTGGGGTGCCCATCAGAAGAACGATCCCCGCCGGCTGGCGGGCAGCCTGCGCGAACTCCTTGGCCTGTACGCGCAGGGCAAGCTGAAGCCCCATGTGGGCCACCGCCTGCCCCTGGACCAGTATGCCGGGGCCTTTCGCCTGCTGAGCGAACGCCGCAGCACCGGCAAGGTGGTGCTGACGATGTGATGGGAGGGGGACCTGTCGGGCCCTGGTCCTGCGGCCCTGGTCCGGCCGGTGGGATGCCGCGGTCTAGTAGGGGGGACGACGGCAAAGCCCGCGGCCCGACACGTGGTGGGTACCAACCGGGAAGGTCAGTCACCATGACGGTTGCCCATTTCCATTCCCAGCCGCGGCCGGCCCGGCTAGTCTTGCCCGGGTTATCGGCAACCGGGTGGTGGGGCGGTGATGGGGTTCGGGCGGACGGGGCGGACGGGGCGGACGGGGCGGATCGTGTCGGGCCTGGTGCTGGCGGTGGGGCTTGTCATCGGGGGCGGCATCGCGGGGGCGGCCAGGGCAGCCCCGGCTTTGTGGAAGGTGAGCGACGCCGACAGCACGCTGTACCTGTACGGCACCATCCATGTGCTGAAGCCCGATACCGTCTGGCAGACACCGGCCCTGGCCACCGCCCTGACCGAGGCGCAGGAGGTGTGGTTCGAGATCGATCCACAGGTGATGGAAAACCCGGTGGAGATGGGCCGGGTCTTCCCCCTGATGATGGACCCGGCCAATCCCCTGTCCACCCGGCTGGGGCCGGACTTGGCCGGCCGCTTTGGCGCCACGGCCCGGGGCCTGGGCGTGGATCCGGTGCGGCTGGAACCGTTCAAGCCGGTCATCGCCTCCACCATGCTGGTGATGGCGGCGATCCAGCGGGAGGGCTATTCGGCTGAAAGCGGGGTGGACAAGGTGCTGCGCCGGGCCATGGGCGACCGCCCGATCCGCCAACTGGAAACCCTGGAACAGCAGATCGGCTTCTTCACCGGCATGCCCATGCCGGTGCAGGTGGCCCTGGTCGACCAGTCGCTGGAGGAGATCGCGGATATCGGCCGGTTGGACCGGATGGTGGCCGCCTGGGCGGCGGGGGATATGGACGGTCTGGACACGGTCTTCCTGGCCGATCTGCGCCGGGACCATCCCGATGCCTATGATGTGTTCGTCCGCGCCCGCAACCGGTCCTGGACCGACACGCTGGCGGTGGAGCTTGCCGGGTCCGGCACGGATTTCGTCGCTGTGGGCGCCTTGCACCTGGTGGGGGCGGACGGTCTGCCCACCCTTCTGGCCGCCCGCGGTTTCAAGGTGGAACGGGTGGAATAGCCCCTCTTCCCCCCTTTTCCGCCATCCCCCGCCATCGCCCCCCTGGACGGATCACGTGGGCGACACCACCGTTCCTGACAGAATGATGACAGGGCTGGATAGGGACGCCGCATGGGCGCGATGGATGGAATGGCGGGTAGTGTTCCGGCCCTGGCGGCCGGCAAGATGCCTGGGACCCTGATGCCGGGTACGCTGTCCGTGCCGCTGGTCCGGCTGTCGGCGGCCATGTCCCTGGATGGGTGCATCGACGGCTGCGGGGCGGCCCCCCTGGTCCTATCCAGCCCGGAGGATTGCCGCGCCGTCCATGCCCTGCGGGCGGAGGCGGATGCCGTGCTGGTCGGGGCGGGCACCCTGCGGCGGGATGATCCGCGCCTGACCGTGCGCTTCCCCGATCTGGTGGCCGGGCGCCGGGCCGCCGGGCGCGGAAACCAGCCGATGAAGGTGGTGGTCACCGGCGGCGGCGATCTGCCCAGCGACGGCCGGTTCTTCGGGGAGGAGGGGGAGCGACTGATCCTTTGCCCCGCCGCGGTCGCCCCGGACCTGCGCCGCCGCCTGGATGGACGGGCCCGGGTGGTCGCCCCTGATCGCTTGGACGCGGCGGGGCTGCTGGACGCCCTGGCGGCGGAGGGGGTGCGCCATCTATTGGTGGAAGGGGGATCGCGGGTGCTGACCCTGTTCCTGGCGGCGGGTGCCTTCCACCGGATGCGCCTGGCGGTGGCGCCGTTCTTCGTCGGTTCCGCCACCGCACCGCGGCTGGTCGGCCCCGGGCCGTTCCTGCACGGGCCCGGCAACCGGCTGGTGGTGGAGCGGACCAGCCTTCTGGGCGATGTGACGGTGATCGACCTGGTCAACCCGGGTTTTTAGCCTTACCAGCCGCCTATGATCGTGACCGATCAAAGGCGGCTTCGTTTTCCTCAATCGCCGGGCGGCCACTCCGTGGCCTTGGCTACGCCGCAGGGGCGGCGCGGCGGCGGTCGCCGCCGTACCGACGGCCAGGTTCCCCGGCCGTCGGTATCAGTCTCCGATGCGTCGTTATCCGAGTGGCAGGGGCGGCAGGGCGGCGGCGGTCAGGTCCAGCCATTCGGCCAGGTCCGCCCGCTCCCGCGGCGGGGCCAGACGGGCCAGCAGGAAGCCGCGGCTGACCCGCTCCGCCCCGCCCCGGCGGGAAGGCCCATCGGCGCGGGCAGACCCCTCGGCGCGTGAGGTCCGGCGCTGGGCCAAGGCCACCAGCCGCAGCAGGGCGGATTCATCCACGCTCAACGCCGTGGCACAGCCATTGCGGATCTCCGGCTGGCCCAGGGGAAGCCGGTGAAGCACCTCCAGCACCATGTCCCAGGGCATCAGGGCATCGGCCCAGGCCCGGCCCAGATGGCGCTTGAACTCCCCCTCCACCTCCGCCCAGCGGAAGCGGCCATGGCGCCAGCGCCGGGCCGACCAGAGCAGGAGCTGTTCCGTCCGGTCCAGGTCGAAGACCAGCCGCTGGCCCGCCCCGGCGGCAACCAGGGCCGGGTCCGTCACCCCATCCGCCGTGGTCAGCCGGGGGCCGGTCGTGCCGTAGGGGCCGAGGATCGGTATCGCCGTTCCCGCCCCCGTTCCCGCTCCCGTCGCCGCCCCGGCCCCGCCCGTTCCCCAGGCCCCGATGCCAGTCACCCCGTCCGCCTTGGCCATTGTCCGCATCCCGTCGGTGTCGGTCCTGAACGCAGAATATTGCGAGTCATTCGCAATTGCAAGCGCGAAGACGGGGCAGGCTCCGGAACACTCAGCTGGACCGCGTGGTTGATGTCCGACCGGAATGGAAGAGAGCGGGAGAGGACGATGGCGGACCATGCGCGCAGTGATGCGGCCACCACCACCACCGATCATGAGGCCATCCGCCATTGGGCGGAGGCGCGGGGCGGGCGGCCGGCGGGGGTGAAGGGCACCCATACGGAGGATGACGCCGGCATCCTGCGCATCGATTTCGGGGAGCCGGAGGCCGGGCTGGAACCGGTGACCTGGGAGGAATTCTTCAAGACCTTCGAGGAGCGCAACCTGGCCTTCCTGCACCAGGAGGAGATCGACGGGCAGCAGAGCCGCTTCTTCAAGCTGGTGCGGCGGCACTGACAGCCGTCGGGCGCGGGGGTGACGCTTCCGTCAGCGGCCCGTGCCCGGCAGCCCGTCGGTGGGGCCCGCGTCGGTCTGCCCAGTCCCGGCCGGTGGCACGCCGATCAGGGCGCGGACGGGCAGGTGGTCGCTGGCCCGGCGGGTCAGGGCGTTGCGCACCACCTCGAACCCTGCCAGGGTCAGGTCGGGTGACACGAAGATCCGATCCAGCCGCAGGGTCGGCAGCCGGGCGTGGAAGCTGCGCGGGGCCGCACAGTCGGGCAGCTTCTCCGCCAGGCGCAGCATCCGCGGCGCCCGGGGGCGCCATTCGTTCAAATCGCCCATGAACAGGGTGGGCAGGTCCGCCACCCCGTCCAGATGGGCCAGGATGCGGTCCACCTGGGCGTTGCGTTCCCAAGGGTCCAGCCCGAAATGGGCGACGATCAGGCGCACCGGCCGCCCCCGCACATCCAGCACCGCCGACAGGGCGCCGCGTGGTTCCCGCACCGGCTGGGACAGGTCGATGGGGGTGTGGTCCAGCACCGGCAGCCGGGTCAGGATGGCGTTGCCGTAATGGGCCTGGTCGTTGTGCTTGGTGGGGCCGGCCAGGGCGGTCATGCCTGTCGCCTGGGCCAGATAGGCGAATTGGTCGATGCCGGATTCGCCCCGGTGGTGCCACCCCACCTCCTGCAGGCCCACCGCATCCACATCCAGGGCGGTGATGACCTTGGCGATGCGGTCGGGGGCGAAGCGGGCATCCATGCCGACACAGGAATGGATATTCCAGGTGGCGATGCGCAGGGGGACCTGCTCGGGCGGCACCGCCCCCTCCCGCCGGTCGGCGGCCCGTCGCTGCTCCGCCCGGCTTGGCGCGGCACCCTGCCCCGCCCCTCCCTCACCGTCCGCAGCGATGCCGGCGGCGGTACGGGGACCGGGCTTCAGCCGGTCGGCGGCCCGGTCCCGGCTGCCGCGGAGCATGGGCGGTGTCTCTGGCATCGCGGTCCCCAGTGAAGGGGGCCGGCGGAACCGGCCCCTGATCCAACATCCCGGAACAGGATATAGCGCGCGTCCCGTTACAGGCAGGGGATCACGGCTCCACCCAGCGCACGGCCGGCTGGCGCAGCTGGTCATCCACCGGGGCCACGGCATCGGGGGTGCCCACATGGTACCAGGGTCCATCATGGCGCAGGCCGTAGAGCCGCCCCGCCGCCTCCGCCCGTTTCCAGATGATGCGGCTGGACTGGGGCCCGTCGGGGATGTCGCGGAACAGGCCGGGCTTGACGATCTGCACCCCGGCGAAGACGAAGGGGGCCAACTGGCGGCTGCTGCGCCAGGTCAGCCGTCCGGCCGGGTCCATATGGAAATCCCCGTCGCCGTCATAGCCGACCGACCAGACCGTGGCCGCCAGCAGCAGCAGCGCATCCATGCGATCCGGGTCCCAGGCCCGGGCCAGCCGGGTCAGGGCGGGAACCGGCCCGTCCAGCCAGACGATATCCGCGTTCACCGTGAAGATCGGCTCCTCCCCCAGCAGGGGCAGGGCATGGCGGATGCCGCCCGCTGTTTCCAGCAGCACCGGCTCATGGGATTCCACCGTCTCCGGCCCCCGGCCTTCGGCGGACCGGGCGGCCAGACGGGCGGCCACCTGGTCGGGCAGCCAATGGGTGTTCACCACCGCCCGTTCCACCCCGGCATCGGCCAAGCGGTCCAGCGCATGGTCCAGCATGGACTGGCCGCCCACCCGGATCAGGGGCTTCGGCGTATGCTCGGTCAGCGGGCGCATGCGCAGGCCCAGCCCGGCGGCCAGCACCATCGCCCGCGTCGGCATCTGCATGGGGATCACCCTTGGAGAAGACGGGCGAACCCGTCGGACGGGACATGGGTGTGCACGCGCTCGGCCACGGGTGCAAGGGCCGGTTCCCGCAGCTTTGCCATGAACTGGCGGTACACCCGCGGCAGGAAGGCGCGCTGCCGGGCCTTGGGGTCCGCCGTCACGATCTCCGCCAGCCGCCCCAGGATGCGGGCATGGCGCACCGCCCCCAGCACCGCGAATCCGGTCAGGAATTGACCCCGGTCCAGGTCGGGGAAGGCATCCAGGTAGCGGGCGATCATCGCCGATTTCAGATCGTCCCCCACGTCGCGGCGCGCATCCTCCAGCAGGGACAGAAGGTCATAGGCGACGGGGCCGTGGCCCCCGTCCTGCACGTCCAGCAGGCCGCAGCGCGCCACCCCTGCCCGGTCGGGCAGGTCCATGATGTTGCCGGGGAAGTAATCCCGCAGCATCAGGGTCCAGGGCATGGCCAAAGCCGGTTCCAGCACCGCCGCCCAGGCGGCATCCAGATCCGCCGCGGCGGCAGCGTCCAGGGGGCGGCCGGTGATGCCGGGCACGCCCCGGGTCCCGTACAGCGCCACCTCTGCCCGGAAGCGGGCGGCATCGTGGCGGCGGGGCAGGTCCGTCGCCGGATCGAAGCGGCGGCGCAGGTGGATCAGCACATCGGTGGCGTCCGTGTACAGGGGCACGGGATCATCCCCCCGGTCCAGCCGGTCGGCGACCAGGGTGCTGCCCAGATCCTCCGACAGGGCAAAGCCGTTCACCGTATCTGCGGCGAATACCTCCGGCGCGGACAGGTCCAGCGACCGCAGCACGGCGCAGAGCCTCACATAGGGGGCCACCTGCTCCGTCCACGGGGCATCCGCATCCATCAGGATGGCGGTACGGCCGTTCAGGCTCAACCGCTCATACCGGCGGGTGGACCAGTCGGCGGCGATGCGCACACGCGCCGCCCCTTCCCACCCGGCTTGTGCCAGGAAGCCGCGGATCAGGATTTCGCGGGCGGGATCGGCCCCGGTCACCGTCGCAGCCGCGCTCATGCCACCGGCTCCGACCCGGAATGCCGGTCGGGTCCCACATCCGGCCCGGCCAGCTGGGCGACCCAGCTGCTGTCCAGGCGTGCGGCCCAGTTGCCGTGGCCGGTCAGGATTGCGCGGCGGCTGTCCGGCCCGGTGACGGTCAGGTGCAGATCCAGCCGGTCGGCCGGCAGCAGGGGGCCCAGCCGGTCCGGCCATTCCACCAGGGCGACGCCGTCGGCCCGCACCTCCTCCCACCCCAGCTCCTCCACCTCCTCCGGCCCGGACAGGCGGTAGAGATCGAAATGCCATAGGGAAAGGGCGGGCAGGTCGTAGGTCTGCACCAGGGTGAAGGTCGGACTTGGCACCTCCGCCGCCGGATCGCCGGACAGATGGCGGATCAGCGCCCGGCAGAACGCCGTCTTCCCCGCCCCCAGGTCCCCGGCCAGGGTGACCACATCCCGCGGCCGCAACACCGCCCCCACGCCCGCCGCCAGGGCCGCGGTCGCGGCCTCATCCACAAGATCCACGGGTGGAAGTTCCGCAGGCTGGGTCAACGTCATGGGACTTGTCGTTCCGGACAGGGGGCGGCAGGAAAAATGCGCCGCATTCTGGCGATCCGGCAGGCGGCGGGCAAGGGCGGTGCACAAGCCGATTTCAAAACCGATCGGTTTAGGATAATCTCCAGTTCAATTTCTGCGATGTCCAGGCATCCTCCCCATGGCGATCTGCAGGGTCGGCAATGTGACCGTGGTGCTGTACTCCCGGGATGAGCATTGTCCGCCCCATGTCCACGCTGTTTGTGAGCCGGAGGGCTGGAGCGCGCGGTACCGTTTCAGCTTTGTGGATGATGGGGTTGAGTTCTGGGATCTGTCGCCGACCTTTCCCCGCAAGCCACCGACGAAGGGGCGTCTGGGGGAGATCGGTGAAGCCGTCGCCGGGCGGCTTCCGCAGATGCGTCGCCGATGGGCCGCGGTCTTCGGCCGTCTTTGCTTGGATAATGCCTATGGTGTCGTCACCGCGTCCGGGTTTCGTCTTGTTGACGGATCTGAGCCGCGGCGTTCGATGCTGACGCAGGTCGTTTCCGCCGTCTACGATCCCGACGCGGAGGTGACGACCCTGACCTTGTCCGATGGTAGCCGTCACCGGATCACACTGGAGTGAGCCATGCCGTTCAAGCCGATAACCGATGATGCCTATGCCCAGGCCGTGGCCGAGGCGGAGAGGCAGGGCGGGCGCGGCCTGCGGGCGGAGCAGGTCCGTTATGACCGCGGCCGGGACGCGGTGGAGGTCCAGTTATCCCCCCGTTTCACCTTCGCCGTGCCCCGCAGCCTTCTGACCGAATGGGACGATGCCACGGCGGATGCCTTTGAGGGCGTGCGGCTCTCCGCCCTGGGCGACGCGCTGATCCTGGGCGATCACGATGTCTACATCAGTGTGCTTGGGCTGCTGGAATCGGCAGTCGGCGGCACCGTCCTGAATGAGATGTTCGGTCGCCGCGGGGGACGGGCCCGATCCCCAGCCAAGGCGAGGGCAGCCCGGGCCAACGGCGCCTTGGGCGGGCGACCGCGCAAAGTCGCCGGTGGGGCTTGATCGGGGCCGGGATTCGGGGCAGGTAGTCGCGGGCGGGTGGCCGGGGCACATGGCGCCCCGGGCCCTCCCGCACCGCTTCCGCCACACTGCTACCCCCGCCCCGCAACCCGCCACCCGTTCCAGTCGAGCCGGTCCCATGTCCAGCAAGCCCAGCCTTCAGCACAGCACAGATGTCGTCATCATCGGCGCCGGTCCCGTCGGCCTGTTCGCCGTGTTCGAATGCGGCATGCTGAAGATGAAATGCCATGTGGTGGACGCGCTGGACATGCTGGGCGGGCAGTGCACGGCGCTGTATCCGGAAAAGCCGATCTATGACATCCCCGCCCATCCCGCCATCGACGGGGCGGACCTGATCGACCGGCTGACGGAACAGGCCGCCCCCTTCGCCCCCGCCTACCACCTCGGCCAGCAGGTGACGACCCTGGACCGCACCGCGGATGGCTGGCGCGTCGGTACCGACAAGGGCACGGTGATCGATGCCAAGGCGGTGATCATCGCCGCCGGCGTCGGCGCCTTCGGTCCCAACAAGCCCCCGCTGGAGGGGCTGGAGCGGTTCGAGGGCACGGGCATCTTCTACCTGGTCAAGCGCCGCCAGGATTTCGCGGGCAAGCGCATCGTCATCGCCGGCGGCGGCGACAGCGCCGTGGACTGGGCCATCTCCCTGGCGGAGGTGGCGGAGCAGGTGATGGTG
>JBJOKR010000071.1:0-20909 GCA_046045995.1 Pseudomonadota bacterium
GGCCGCCGACCTGTTCGAGACCTATGCCGTGACCGTGGTCGCCACCATGGTGCTGGCCAGCATCTTCTTCGGTGCCCAGGCGGCGGTCATGGATGCCATGATGATCTATCCGCTGGCCATTGGCGCGGTTTGCATCATCACCTCCGTCATCGGCACCTACTTCGTGAAGCTGGGCGCCAGCAACAACATCATGGGTGCCCTCTACAAGGGTCTGATCGCCACCGGCGTGCTGTCGCTGGGCGGAATCGCGGCGATGACGGCCTGGGTCCTGCCGGAAGGCTTCGCCACCGCTTTCAGCGTTGACGGCAAGGCCTTCACCGGTACCGATCTGTTCTACTGTGGCATCATCGGGCTGGTCGTCACCGGCCTGATCGTCTGGATCACCGAGTACTACACGGGCACGGATTACCGCCCCGTGAAGTCCGTCGCCGAAAGCTCCCGCACCGGCCATGGCACCAACGTGATCCAGGGACTTGCCGTCTCCATGGAATCGACAGCACTGCCGGCCCTGGTGATCTGCGCCGCCATCATCGGCACCTATCTGCTGGCGGGTCTGTTCGGCATCGCCATCGCCGTGACCAGCATGCTGGCGCTGGCCGGCATGGTCGTGGCACTGGACGCCTACGGACCCGTAACGGACAACGGCGGCGGCATCGCGGAGATGGCCGACCTGCCGAAGGAAGTGCGCGTGACGACGGACGCACTGGACGCGGTCGGCAACACCACCAAGGCCGTGACCAAGGGCTATGCCATCGGCTCTGCCGGGTTGGGCGCCCTGGTGCTGTTCGCCGCCTATAACGAGGATCTGAAGTACTTCATGGCCCGCCCGGCCGAGTATCCGTATTTCGCCGGGCTGGAGGGACAGCTGAATTTCGGGCTGAACAACCCCTATGTCGTCGTCGGCCTGATCATTGGCGGCTTGTTGCCCTATCTGTTCGGGGCCATGGGCATGACGGCGGTCGGCCGGGCCGCCGGCAGCGTGGTGGAGGAGGTGCGGCGCCAGTTCCGGGAGAATACCGGGATCATGGCCGGCACCAGCAAGCCCGATTACGGCCGGGCGGTGGACATGCTGACCAAGGCGGCGATCAAGGAGATGATCATCCCCTCCCTGCTGCCCGTCCTCGCGCCCATCGTCGTCTACTTCGTGATCTTCGCCATCGCGGGCAAGGGTGCGGCCTTCTCCGCCGTCGGCGCCATGCTGCTGGGCGTGATCGTCACCGGCCTGTTCGTCGCCATCTCCATGACGTCGGGCGGCGGGGCCTGGGACAATGCCAAGAAGTACATCGAGGAAGGGCATTTCGGCGGCAAGGGCTCCGACGCGCACAAGGCGGCGGTGACCGGCGACACCGTCGGCGATCCCTACAAGGACACGGCCGGCCCGGCCGTGAACCCCATGATCAAAATCACCAACATCGTCGCCCTGTTGCTGCTGGCCATCCTGGCCCACAGCTGAACCGGGCTTTCCCGACATGACGACGGCGGCCGGAGCGATCCGGCCGCCGTTATGTTTTTCAGGGGAAGAGGGGAGGTGGGCTTGAACTACGCCGCCTTGATCTCCCCCAGGAAATGCTCCACCCGCTGGCGCAGGGTGTCGGACTGGCTGGACAGTTCCTGGGCGGCGCCCAGGACCTGGGTGGCGGCGGCGCCCGCCTGGCCGGCGGCGGCCATCACCTGTTCCACATTGCCCTGCACCTCCGTGCTGCGGTCGGCGGCGTGGTCCACGCTGGACGCGATGTGGCGGGTGCCGGCCTCCTGCTGTTCCATGGCGGCAGCGATGGTGGCGGCGATGCTGTGCACGTCGCCGATCGTGGCGCCGATGGAATGGATGGCCTGGACGACGCGGGCGGAGACCTGCTGCACCTCCCCGATCTGCTGGGCGATCTCCTCTGTCGCCCTTGCGGTCTGGGCCGCCAGTGTCTTGACCTCGCCTGCGACCACGGCGAAGCCCTTGCCCGCCTCCCCCGCCCGCGCCGCCTCGATGGAGGCGTTGAGGGCGAGCAGGTTGGTCTGGGCGGCGATCTCGCTGATCAGCTGCACCACCGCCCCGATCCGCTCTGTCGCGGCGGTCAGCCCGGCGGCGACACGGTCCGTCACCTGCACATCCCCGGCGGCCCGGTCGGCGATGGCGCGGGAGCGGGCAACCTCCGCCCCGATGGCGCGGATGCTGTCGGACATCTGGCGGCTGGCAGCGGCCACCGCCTGCACGTCCGACGTCGTCGCCTCGACCGCCTGGGCGGCGGACCCGGCTTGGCGGCTTGTCTCCTCCGCGATGGCGGCCATGGACTGGGCGGTGGAATCGAGCTGGGTCGCCGCCGCCCCCAGGGAGCGCAGCGCCCCGCCCACATCGGCGTTGAAGCCCTGGACCAGCCGCTCCACCGCGGCGGCGCGACGCTCCCGCGCCTCCTGCTCCGCGGCGCGGGCGGCGATGTGGCGTCGGTTCTCCCGCAGTCCGTCCTGGAAGATGGTGATCGCCCGGGCCATGGTCCCGATCTCATCCCGGTTGCCGGCCCCGGTCACGGCCACGTCCAGATCACCGTCCGCCATCCGCTGCATGACCCCGGTGATGTCCCGCAGGGGGCGCAGCACCTGGATCAGGACCGTGCGCAGGGCCACCACCACGGCAACCGCCGCCACCAGCAGCAGGCCGCGCAGCACCCACTGGGACAGGGCGAAGGCCGCCTGGTTCTCCTTATACTTCTCCCCGGCGACCTGAAGCTGGATTTCAATGAGCTGGGCCACCGCCTCCGACAGGGGATCCACGGCGGGATACAGGTCGGCAGTGACGAAATCGACCAGGGCGGCCTGATCCTTCCCGGCCAGGATGGTGCGCAACCGGGCAACGGTTTCATCGGTCACCACCATCTGGGCCACCACCCGATCGGCCAGGGCGCGTTCGGCCGGGCCCATGGCGGTGGCGGTGAAGGCGGCCCAGGACCGCTTGATCCCCGCCTGGGCCGTATCGACAGAGGCCACGCCGTCCGCCCAGGTCAGCGTCCCCGCCCGCACCTTGTGCGCGGTGTCGACGATGTTCACGGCATAGAGATCCGCCACCACCTTCAGGTCGCGTAGGGGAATGACCCGGTCCAGGTACAGCGCCTCCACCCGATCGTTGGACCGACCCAGCGAAATCCAGGCGGTAAGACTGGCAGCCGTGATCGTCATTCCCAAGGCGACGATGACCACAAGCAGTTTTGTTCGCAATGTAAGCATTGGCGCTTCCCCCCGTTTATCTCTTGGGGATAGCGTTATGAACATGTTTATGGGAATGACACCCTATCCTTTCGGATAGGCTCGAATCCTATAAGCGCTGTCAATGTGCCATACCAATGTCTGACGAATACTGTCAGCGCTGTCATGTATACTGACACCGGGTGACAAGGGCACTGGCATGCGCCTGCACCAACCCGGGAATGCCCCTACCCGCCGCGGATGGGGGGCAGCGCGGGCAAGGGCGGCAAACGAAAATCCCCGCGGAACGGGGCCGCGGGGATCATCATGTCCGGTAAAACAGAAGGGGGGAGGGTAGGGGCGCTCACCGCCGGCCGCCGCCCTTCTCCTCCTCATCCTTCTTCTTGGGCGGGCGGTTCAGGTTGCCCAGCAGCTGCTCCAGGAAAGTCAGCTCCCGCCCCGCGGTGGGGGTGGTGCGGTCGACGACGGAGACATACCGGGCCTGGCTGCCGTCGATATCGTCCACCGCCTGGACCAGATCGTTCTCATCGAAGCGGATGCGGACGATACGCTTATCCAGGATCTCCGGCTCGAAGAAGGCCGTCTGCTCCGTCCGGTAGCCGATATAGTACCAGGTGCGCTCATCCACCGTGCCGGTGGCGGTGGGGGAGCCCAGATTGTACTGGACCTGCACGCGCGAGGTGACCCCGGGCTCGATCTGGGCGATGCGGTCATCGGTGGCGATATTGCCGCGCGTGGCCGTGATGGGGGAGCAACCGGCGACGGCGACGGCCAGCAGACCGGTCGCAAGCAGCGGGGCGATGTTCTTCGGCATGGATGCGTGCGGCTTCTGTTGCTCGAACCTGGGTCCGGACGGGTCGGCCGATGCGGCTTGACGGGACGCCACCGGCAGGGCCACCCTTGACCGCCTGTGCATCGCGGGCGCCACGGGCGACACGGCCACGGGCGACACGCTTGACACGGGCGACACGCTTGACGGGGGCGGACCCGGCCCCCATCTGGCGGCAGACATTCGCACCCCCGTCCGGCCCGTGTCAACGACTGCCGCCGGATGGCGGGACCCGGCCGGTGATCCTGTCCGCGGTCTTGCATCCCGGGGCCCGGTCATGGTCCGTTTCGACCGTTCCGCGTCTTCCGCCCGTTCTTCCGTCACCGTCCTGGACCCCGCCCCGTGCTGACCCGATTCTTCCGCCGATCCCGGCAGCAGCGCACCGTCGCCGACCTGTATGGCCGTTTGGTGGCACAGGCCCGCCAGCCGGGATTTTTCCTGCATGCAGGCGTCCCCGATACGATCGAGGGGCGGTTCGAGCTGATCGCCCTGCATGGCTGGCTGGTCATGCGCCGCCTGGGCCGGGAGGGGCGGGACGCGGCCGAGCTTTCCCAGGCGTTGTTCGATTACATGTTCGCCGACATGGACACGAACCTGAGGGAGGCGGGGGTCAGCGACCTGAAGGTGGGGGAGAAGGTGAAGGAACTGGCCCGGCACTTCTACGGCCGGGTCAAGGCCTATGAGGATGGGCTGATGCCCGGGGCGGCGGAGGCGGTGCTGACCGATGCCCTGGATCGGAACCTGTTGGGATCCACCCTGCCGGACCCGGCCCATGTGGCGCGCATGGCCGCCTATGTCCGGCGGGAGGCGGCGGCGCTGGATGCGGGCCCGGTCGACCGCCTGCTGGCGGGGGAGGTGGCGTTCGGCCCGCCGCCGGGCGATGATCCGCCGGCCGACGGGGACGCTGGGAAGCAGGCACCGGAATGAGGAAAAGCATGAGCGACGAGTCCCACCCAGCCGCACCGGAATTCAGCCGCCGCGTTGTGGCCGACACGGTTCCCTCCGCCGGTTTTTCCCGTGAGATCACGGCGGAGGCGGGGGAACGGGAGGGCCTGGCCCGGCGCTTCGACCTGATCGCCATCGACAGCCTGACCGCGACCCTGCGCCTGCGCCGCGTGCGTGGCGAGATGGTGCGCGTCACCGGCCAGCTGACGGCGTCGGTGGTGCAGGCCTGTGTTGTCACGCTTGAGCCGGTGCCGGCCACTGTGGCCGATGAGTTCGAGGCCCTGTTCGCCCCGCCCCATCTGGTGCCGGAGGAGGGGGAGGAGATCGAGATCGGCTTTGCCGTTTCCGCCGAGGAGGAGGCGCCGGAACCGATGGAGGGTGGTGTCATCGATATCGGTGAGCTGGTGGCCCAGCACCTGTCCCTGGCTCTCGACCCTTATCCCCGCAAGGAAGGGGCGAGCTTCGCCGAGATCGACGACCCCTATGAGGAGGACGCGGAACAGCCCGCCAAGCCCCATCCTTTTGCAAAGCTTGCATCGCTGAAGCGCCCATCCTAAATACGCCATTCGCGCTTGCGACCGCCGGGGTTTTCCAGTATCCAAGCGCTCCTGTCCAGGCGGCCCCCCGGGGCCGCCTAAAACATTGCGAGTCACGATCATGGCCGTTCCCAAGAAGAAAACCTCCAAGTCCCGCCGGAACATGCGCCGGTCGCATCATGCGCTGACCGGGGCCTCCTACGCGGAGTGCTCGAACTGCGGCGAGCTGAAGCAGCCGCACCATGTCTGCGGCGCTTGCGGCCATTACGATGGCCGTGAGGTTGTGCAGACCGCCGCTGCCTGATCCGGCCGGCGGGAGAGGACAGCAACTTGAGCACACGTCTCCGCATCGCCCTGGATGCGATGGGTGGCGACCATGCCCCTGACATGGTCGTGGCGGGTGCCGATCTTGCGCGTGAGCGCTGCCCCAACGTCGACTACCTGTTTGTCGGCGATGAGCAGCGCTTGTGCGCGTTGCTGGACAAGTATCCTGCCCTGAAGGCGATTTCCGAGATCCGGCACGCGCCGGACGTCATCGGCATGGATGCCAAGCCATCGACCGCGCTGCGGGCGGGGCGGCAATCCAGCATGCGGCTGGCCATCGATGCGGTGGCCGCTGGCGATGCCGCCTGCGTCGTGTCCGCCGGCAACACCGGCGCGCTGATGGCCATCGCCAAGTTCGTGCTGAAGACCCTGCCGGGTATCGACCGTCCCGCCATCGCAAGCTTCTTCCCGACCCAGCGGGGGGAAAGCGTGATGCTGGACCTGGGTGCCAACCTGGAATGCGATGCCGAGAACCTCGTGCAGTTCGCGGCCATGGGCTCGGTCTTCTGCCGCACCGTCCTGGGCGTGCTGGAGCCAACCATCGGCCTGCTGAATGTCGGGTCGGAGGAGCAAAAGGGCCATGAATCCGTGCGCCAGGCGGCGGCCGCCCTGCGCCAGACCCCGCTTGCCAAAAGCTTCCATGGCTTCATCGAAGGCAACGATATCGGCGCCGGCACGGTGGACGTGATCGTCACCGACGGTTTCACCGGCAATGTCGCGCTGAAGACGGCGGAGGGGACGGCGAAGCTCTATGCCGAATTCCTGCGCCAGACCTTCTCCTCCTCCCTGCTGGCGAAGCTGGGCTACCTGCTGGCCCGCGGCGCCTTCCAGAAGCTGAAGATGCGGGCCGATCCGCGGCGCTACAACGGGGCGATGTTCCTGGGCCTGCGCGGGGTCTGTGTGAAAAGCCATGGCGGCACCGATGCCGTCGGTTTCTCCAACGCCATCGCGGTCGCGGTCGATCTGGTCCAGCATGGCTTCAATGAGAAGATCAAGGTGGAACTGGCCCAGCTCCAGGCCGCCCTGGCCGCGGCCAGCGCGCCGGCGTCTCCCGTCGTGAGGCCAGCCGACATGCCGGCCGGTGATCCGCCGCCCGTTTCCCCGGCCGCTCCTGCGGCGCCGGCTTCCGCTTCCTCCACCGCGGCAGTTCTCTGATGATCCGTCGATCCGTCATCCTGGGGTGTGGCGCCTACCTTCCGGAGCGCGTCATGACCAATCACGATCTGGCGCAGATCGTGGACACCTCGGATGAGTGGATCGTGGAACGGTCGGGCATCCGCAGCCGCCACATCGCCGCGGATGGTGAACTGACCTCCGACCTGGCTGTCCACGCCGCCCGCCGGGCGCTGGACCATGCCGGGGTGGATGCGCAGGAGGTGGACCTGATCGTGCTGGCCACGGCCACGCCCGACCATACCTTTCCCGCCACCGCCGCCAAGGTGCAGGCGGCCCTGGGTATCACCCACGGCTTCGCCTTCGATGTGCAGGCGGTGTGCTCCGGCTTCGTCTATGCGCTGGCCACCGCCGACAATTTCCTGAAGGTGGGGCAGGCGAAGACGGCCCTGGTGATCGGGGCGGAAACCTTCTCCCGCATCCTGGACTGGACCGACCGCACCACCTGTGTCCTGTTCGCCGACGGGGCCGGTGCCGTCGTCCTGCGGGCGGAGGAGAACGAGGGGGGCGGGACCGGGCGCGGCATCCTGTCCACCCATCTGCATTCCGACGGACGCCACCACGACCTGCTCTATGTCGACGGCGGCCCCTCCAGCACCCAGACGGTCGGCCATATCCGCATGAAGGGGCAGGAGGTGTTCAAGCACGCGGTGGTCAACCTCGCCCGCGTGGTGGAGGAGGCGCTGGGCGCCAACGGCCTGGCGCCCGACGCCATCGACTGGCTGGTCCCCCACCAGGCAAACCGCCGCATCATCGAAGGCACCGGCCGCAAGCTGGGCCTGGACCCGGCCAAGGTGGTCATCACCGTGGACCACCACGGCAACACGTCCGCCGCCTCCATCCCCCTGGCCCTTACCGAAGCGGTGATGGATGGTCGGGTGAAGCGGGGCGACCTGGTCCTGCTGGAAGCCATGGGCGGCGGTTTCACCTGGGGGGCGGCGCTGGTCCGCTGGTGATCGGCGGCGTCGGTCCGGCTGTTTTCCTGCATAGATGTTCCCGCCACCGCCCGCATTGCGGGCCCTGCTGCCCGACCGCTATCCTGGTCACCTTGACCGGGGGGTTATCCATGCGGGTTTTGCGCGGTGCCGTGGCTGTCCTGTTGATTCTGCTGCTGAGCGGCCCCGCCCTGGCCGATGGGGTGCGGCGGATCGCCGTCATGTCCGCCTTCGAGCCGGAGCTGGTGACCCTGCTGGCCGCCACGACCGACCAGCGGGAGACGGTGGTGAACGGCACCCGCTTCACCACCGGCATGCTGGAGGGGCGGCCGGTGGTGCTGGTGCTGAGCGGGATCAGCGTCGTCAACGCGGCCATGACCACCCAGATGCTGCTGGACCGGTTCACGGTTCAGGCGATCGTCTTCAGCGGCATCGCCGGCGGCATCGATCCCGGCCTGCATGTGGGCGATGTGACCGTGCCCGCCCGCTGGGGCAATTACCTGGAGGGCACCTTCGCCCGGGATCTGCCCGGCGGCGGCCATGCCCTGCCGCCCTGGCGGGACAAGGTCTTTCCCAATTTCGGCATGATCCACCCGCAGGAGACCCAGGTACGCACCGCCGCCCGGCCGGAAGGGGAGATGCGCTTCTGGTTCGAGGTGGACCCGGCCCTGCTGGCGGCGGCGCGCGAGGCCCTGGCGGGTGTGGAACTGGCCCGCTGCACCGCGGCGGGGCAGTGCCTGGACCATGAACCGACAGTGGTGCTGGGCGGGAACGGCATTACCGGCCCGGTCTTCATGGATAACGCCGCCTTCCGCGATTATGCCTTCGCCACCTTCGATGCCGATGCGCTGGACATGGAGACGGGGGCCGTCGCCCATGTGGCCCATGCCCATGGGGTGCCCTATATCGCCTTCCGCTCCCTGTCCGATCTGGCGGGCGGGGACCATGGCGCCAACGGTGTCATGACCTTCCTGGACCTGGCCGCGGGCAATGCCGCGACGGTGGTGCGCGCCTTCCTGCGCGGCCTGCCCTAGGGCTTGGCCGGCGGACCGGTTCCACCGCTTCAAGAAGATGCCGCAACTCTTTGTATTGACGCCCTTATTGGCGCGAAGTACCGTTTTCTGCCGGGTTTTGTCCGGCAGGGAGGGGGCGCCATGGGAAACACCGTCACCCGCGCGCAGTTGAGCGAGGCCGTCTACCAGGAGGTGGGGCTGTCGCGCAACGAATCCGCGGATCTGGTCGAAAGCGTGCTGGATGAGATCGTCGAGGCGCTGGCGCGCGGCGACATGGTCAAGATCTCCTCCTTCGGGAGCTTCGCGGTGCGGGCCAAGGGCCAGCGCATCGGCCGCAACCCCAAGACGGGGGAGGAAGTGCCGATCCTGCCCCGCCGGGTTTTGGTCTTCCGCGCTTCCCATGTGTTGAAGGACCGCATCAACGGCCGTGTCGGCGGCCGTCCCGACGACATGATGGATTGATCGGGACGATGGTCGAGGCTGCGGAAACCGAGACGCGGGGGCGCGGGACCAAGTCTGCCGGCGCCTTCCGCACGATCAGCGAGGTTTCCGCCGAGCTGGACGTGCCGCAGCATGTCCTGCGGTTCTGGGAGACGAAATTCCCCCAGATCAAGCCGCTGAAGCGGGGCGGGGGCCGCCGCTACTACCGCCCGGACGATGTGGACCTGCTGCGCCGCATCCAGGTCCTGCTCTACAAGGAAGGCTATACGATCAAGGGCGTGCAGCGGCTTTTGAAGGAAAGCCGCGGCAGCCCGGTGCCCCGTGACACGGGCGATGATGGATCGGCCGCCGACCGGGCCGTTTCGGCGGGTCTTCCCGATGAGGGGGATGAAGGCCCGGACGATGGGGAGGACGACCTTTCCGATGAGGACGGACTGACCGGGGCAGGGGGCGGGTCCGGGGACGGTGCCGATGATGACGACGGGGAGGATGGCGTGGAGCCGGCCCCGACCGCCGGTCCCCGCCCCCTGTCGCCGCCCAGCCTGTTCGACAGCGCGCCCGAGCTTCTGATGCCGGTGGTGCCGCCGCCACGGATGACGGCTGGTCCGGCGCCCGGCCCGACCCAGGCACCCCAATCGATCCCCATGGCGCTGCCCCAGGCGCTGCCGCCCCTGGGCGATCCCGTACCCATGGCCTATTGGCCGGAACTTGCCCCGGTGCCCGTCCAGACCGGTCTGACCCAAGCCCAGCGCATGGCGCTGGAGGCGGTGCTGGCCGACCTGGTGGAGATCCGCGCCGCCCTGGACGATTGATCGTCCGAACCCGGCCCTGGGCAGGTGATGCAGGGATGCAACGCCCCGGCCGCCGCTGCCAGGGCGGAAGGGGGGTAAGCCCCATGGTGCTTTACGCCGCCCCGCCGCTGCCGCAATCCTCCTCCAGCCTCACAGTCGGTCGACGCAGGGAGGACCGGACGGGACCGGTGGCGGTTGCTGGCGATGGCATTGCAGGGAGGGTGTGGCGTGACAGGATCCGAACGACAGGGGCCCCGGCGGCAGTGGGCCGCCGACCGCTCGGTCGTCGTGACGGCCGTTCTCCTGATCGGGCTTGTGGGGGCCCTCGTGGCACCGGCCCTGGCCCAGGAAACAACTCCCGATCCGGCGGCCGCACCGGCAGTCACCAAGGAGGGGGAGGGGCTGCCTGCGCTGGAGGCCCTGGGCAAGGGCAATGACTGCACCTGGGCCCGCACGATCGATGACTGGGACCATGTGGACCGGGACCACATCATTGTGAAAAGCGGGATGCGCCAGCGCTTCCTGGTCCGCTTCTCCGGCACCTGCACCGTCAATCCCGCCTTCGGGCTGGAAATCGGAGTCGTCTCCCGTGATAGCCAGCTTTGCCCCTATGGCGGTGACGCGCTGATCATCGACGGGGAGCGCTGCACCATCCTCAACATCTGGAAGCTGCCGGACACGAAGCGGTAGGGGAGCGGGGGCATTGTGGGGATCGTAGGTCGGATTAGCGAAGCGTAATCCGACGGGGACGTCTCCGCGCGGGTTGTGTCGGATTACGCGGCGGTGCCGCTAATCCGACCTACGGGGTAGGGGCGGTGGGACGTCTCCGTGCCACCTGTGTCGGATTACGCGGCGGTGCCGCTAATCCGACCTACGGGTGGGGGCGCGATCGTATGCCCGATCACCGCCCGGCAACCGGCAATGTGTATCGCCGCACCATCCCCATCCCGTGACCGTCTCCTCCTCCACCATGCCGTCCAGGCGGAAGCCCAGGCCTTCCAGGATGCGGATCGACGGCAGGTGGTCGGCGTCCACCGTGGCAAGGATTGTCTCGAACCCGAAACGGTCCCTGGCCAGGGCGATCAGGGACGCGGCCACCGCCCGCCCCAAACCCCGGCCCCAGGAGTCGCGCCCCAACCCGTAGATCAGTTCCGGCGCGGCCTCCGCCCCCGGCGGGACGAAGCCGGCCCAGCCGATCAGGGCGTCCGTCTCCGGGTCGGCGACGGCGAAGGTGCCATAGCCCAGGCGGCGATAGTTTTCCTGTGACCGGTCGATCCAGCGACCCGCCTGCTCCAAGGTCAGTGGCGATCCGTCGCCCACATGGTGCATCACCGCGGGATCGGCGGTGATGGCCGCCAACCTCTCCAGATCATCCATCCGCAGATGCCGCAGCCGGAAGCTGGGCTGGTCGGCAAGAGGTGGGGGATGGCGAGGGGTATGGGGTGGGGCATGCAGATCGGCCATCGTCATCCTGCACAGGCGGTGGTGCGGATCGTCACAGGGATGCAAGCGCCCGCCGATCCATCATTTCCCCGCACTACAGCGGGGGTGGACGGGTTGTCCAGGCCTGGGGCACAAAGGCCCCACCATCGGCAGGAGGAAAGCATGGCACGCTACGACTACGACCTGTTCGTCATCGGGGCGGGATCGGGCGGGGTCCGGGCGGCCCGTATCGCCGGCCAGCACGGCGCCCGGGTCGCCATCGCGGAGGAGCGCTATTTCGGCGGCACCTGTGTGAATGTGGGCTGCGTGCCGAAGAAGTTCCTGGTGATGGCGGGCCAGTACCGGTTCGACATGGCTGACGCCGCCGGATTCGGCTGGTCCACGGGCGGGGAGCCGCGCTTCGACTGGTCCACCCTGATCGCCAACAAGGACCGGGAGATCGCCCGGCTGAACAGCATTTACCGCCGCCTGCTGGAAGGGGCGGGGGTGGCGATCTTCGAAGGCCGCGCCCGGCTGGGCGACGATCCCCATACCGTGGTGGTGAACGGCCAGGAAGTGACGGCCGAGCGCATCCTGATCGCCACCGGCGGCTGGCCCGAACTGCCGGACCAGCCGGGGGCGAAGGAATACGGCATCACCTCCAACGAGGTGTTCAGCCTACCCATCTTTCCGCGCCGGGTGATCATCGCCGGCGGCGGCTATATCGCCACCGAATTCGCCAGCATCTTCAACGGCCTGGGCGCGCAGGTGAGCCTGCTCTACCGCGGCCATCAGATCCTGCGCGGCTTCGACCGGGATGTGCGGGAATTCGTGGCGGACGAGCTGACAAAGACCGGGATCACCATCCGCTACAACACCATAATCGACCGGATCGAAAAGGCGGGCGACTGCCTGATCGCCACCCTGTCCGACGGACGGCAGTTGGAGGTGGACGCCGCCATCTATGCCATCGGCCGCACTCCCAATGCCCGGAACCTTGGATTGGAAGCGGCGGGTGTCGCCGTCGACGACCGTGGGGCCATCATCGTGAACGAGCGGTATGAGACCAGCGTGCCCCATATCCATGCCCTGGGCGATGTCACCAACCGCGTGAACCTGACGCCCGTGGCCCTGGCGGAGGGGCATGTCCTGGCCGACCGGCTGTATGGCGGCCGGCCGGAGCGGGAGGTGAACTACACCAACATCCCCACAGCCGTCTTCACCATCCCCCCCGTCGCCACCGTCGGCATGACGGAGGAGGAGGCGCGCAGGAGCCTGGGGAAGGTCGACATCTACCGCTCCAACTTCAAGCCCATGCGCCACACCTTGTCCGGCCGTGACCAGCGCAGCCTCATGAAGCTCGTGGTGGAGCGGGAAAGCCAGCGGGTGGTGGGCGCCCACATGGTGGGATCGGACACGCCGGAAATGATCCAGGCCGTGGCGATCGCCCTGAACCTCGGAGCCACCAAGCAGGATTTCGACCGCACCATCGGCCTCCACCCGACCGCGGCGGAGGAATTCGTGACCATGCGGACCAAGGCGCCGGAGCCCGATGGGGACGAGGACTGAGGGGACGAGGACTGAGGGGCAGGGCATGCCCCTGCGGTAATGACGGACCCGGCAATGGCCGGGTCCGTGCCGTCAGCCCTGAATGAGCCCTGGCGTCGTTCCTCGTTCAGGTCTTGTCCAAGGCTTGGCCTTGTCCAGGTCTTGGCCTTGTCCAGGGCTTGGTCGGGCTGTTCCCGTGCTGACGGGGATTAGGACCTGTCGCGCGTCCCGGACTGGCCGCCGCTCCCTTGGGACGAGCCGGGGTTCGACTGCCGAGACTGGCTGCCCCCCTTGTCGCCGGCCGACTCCGGATGGGTGCCCTTGCTTCCAGCCTCCTCCTTCACGGACGGGTCGGGCTGTGTCTGCTGATGGGCCTTCGTGTCCTTGTTCTGTCCGGCCTTCGCTTCGTCGCTCTGGCTCTGCTTGCTGCGGTCACTGGCCATGTCGGCCTCCATTGCTGCGGATGACGGGGAGGTGTCTTGTCCCCGGTCCAGCAGCAACAGGAAACATGGGGACCCGTCACGGCACGATTCCGGCGCCAGGTCGCGTATCCGCATCGGCATCGGCGGGCTGGGTTGTCCGGGCCGCGGCCCCGGGGTCCGTGGGAACGGCGGTAGCCGCACCACCATCGTCCCCCGGCGTGGGCTGGTTGCCTGGTACGGCGGTGGACTGGCCCGCCGGTTCGGGCATGAAGAACAGGTTGCGCAGGAACCCCGGCGTCAGCATGGCCAGCGGATTGACCCCGACGTCCAGATTGTCCAGCGGCCCGGACAGGCGGTAGGTCGCGGCGATCAGCCCCTGACCCTCCCCCCCCGTCAACAGGGTGCCAATCAGCGGTACCACCCCCAACAGCCGGTTCACGGCGGAGAAGGGGACCACCGTGCCCTGAAGGTCGCCGGTGCCCTCCACCACGTCGATGTCGCCCTCCAGGGTCAGGCCGACCGCGTTGCCGGACGTGCGCAGATCCCGGAAGCTGATGCCCCGGTCATGCCAGAAGAACTCTCCCGTCAGCCGGTCGAAGCTCAAGGGGGCGCCGGACAGGAACTCGGCAAAGCCCTGGGGGCTGGCCGCGGCCAGAAGGCGGGCCAGCACCGGCGCGCCCTGGACCCGGTAATCGGTCAGCTCGATCCGGCCTGCCACGGTGCGGGTGGGATCCATTGGGTCACTGCGCCCCGTCACCACCAGCTTTCCACCCCGCACATGGCGCAGTAAGGCCAGATCGTTCAGGGCGGCCCCCGCATCCTCACTCTCCACCGTCAGCAGCAGGCTGCCCGATTCCGGCCAGTACCGCACCTTCAGCGGCTTCTCCTCCCCCACCAGGGCATCCACATTGGCCCGGTCCCAGGCGCCGCCGCGGCGGCTGGCCGTTCCCGCGACCGCCGCGATACTCTGCCCCTCCTCCCCCGTGGTGACCGTGCCGATGGAGAAGACAAGGTCGAGGGGCGGTTCCTTCGCCTTCTCCTCCGGGCTGGGCGGGGGCGGGGGCACCTCCCCCGGGGCGGGGTCCGGATCCCCCTTCAGGGGCCGCAGGTCGAAGGCCGCCCCCTCCGCCGCGACGGTCATCGCCCCGTCCTGGCCGCGGGTCAGCTCGATCCGCGCATCGGTCGTGTCCTTCAGCCGGAACGTCTCCAGGACCAGGCGCTGGATCTGATAGTCCTGGGGCCACAGGCGCAGGCGGCCAGACGCGCTCAGCTCCTCCGTTGTCACCTGGAAGCGGGGCAGCAGCACCGGCCGGCCGTCGATGAACTCCACCACCAGGTCGCCGCTCCCGGGCTTCCCCGCCGGCTTTTCCCAGTCCATCAGCGCGATCTTCAGCCGGGCGGGCGTCAGGTCCAGCGTGGCCTCGATCCGTTGCCGCTCCCCGCGGGGGCGCAGATAGGTCATGTCGACGCCGACCGGCCCGTCGATCCAGTCCGGGAAGCTTAGGTTGAAGCGGGCGCGCTCCCCGTCATCCGGGCGGGCCTGCACCCGGACGCGCGTGCCGGCCGGTTCGGAGTCGGGAAACCATTCCTGCCATTCGATCGTGGCGGGTACCCCGTTCAGCCGGGCGGTGCCGTTCATGGTCAGATCCTTGCCGGTCACCGCCAGGTCCAGCACCCCCTCGGTCGCGTCGATATCGGCCACCACATCGGGGACGGAGACATCGGTCAGATGGGCGGTTCCGCTGAGCCGCACATCGTCCATGCGCAGATCCTTCACCAGCGGAAAGGCAAAGCGCAGGTCGATGGCGGCGTTGCCCGCCGTCCGGTCCGGCACCAGGTTGACCTTGCTGGCATAGCCCAGCGGTTCATGGTCCAGCACCCGCAGCGCCGTCGGCAGCGGCCCGGTCAGGGGAACGTGGATATCGATGGCGTGGTTCGGCGTGTCCAGCCCGTGGATGCGCACACTGCCGGCCCTGGCTGCCAGATCGAAAAGTCCGCCGCGGGTGATGGCGAT
This sequence comes from Pseudomonadota bacterium, assembly GCA_046045995.1. GTDB lineage: Bacteria > Pseudomonadota > Alphaproteobacteria > Azospirillales > Azospirillaceae > Indioceanicola. The sequence continues at coordinate 15,583 of JBJOKR010000071.1, forward strand.
GTCCAGGGACTTGCCGTCGAAGGTGGCGGTGGCATCCACCCCCCGCATGGGGGGCAGGGGCTTGCGGTAATGGACAGTGAAGCCGGACAGGGCGAAGCGGGCGGACAGGTCCTCCACCACCAGGTTGGTCCGGTTCTCCAGCGGGGCGAATCCCGTCAGCGTAAACACCGTCTCATCGAACCGGCCGTCGGCCAGGTTCTCCGTCATCCAATTGCGGATGTTCGGCTTCACCGCTTCCGGCCAGTAGCGGGGCAGGTCGGCCATGGGCAGTGCCGCCAGGGTCAGACGCACCGACATATCCAGCGTATCGGTCCGCTGATGCACATCGCCCGTCACGGCCAGGGTCGGTTCGCCCAGGTCCAGCAGGAATTCCTGGATGGACAAGTGCCGACCGGCATCGTCCAGCCGGCCCTTCAGGCGCACCGTCTCCAGCGCCACCGGTTCGGGCAGGTGGTCGGGCAGGGACAGGGTCCCGGCCCCGCCGGTCAGGTCGATGGTCAGGCCCAGGGGCCGCAGATCCCCGTCCAGGTCCAGGGTCACCGACCCGCCGAAGGCCACATCCAGGGCCTGGAGCGGGGCCAGGACGGGGGCGATCTGGCTGAAATCGGCGGGGCGCACATCGGCCAGGTCGGCCGTCACCCCCAGCCCCCCATCCTCCACCCGGTAGACGACCGTGGCGTCCAGCCGGTTGATCCGCCCGCCCAGGTCCAGGTCGGCGGACGCGGTGCCGCGCACGCCGCTGGCATCCCGCGCCAGGGACAGGCCGAAGCGCGGCACCGTCCAGGCGGTGCCCGTCTGCCGGTTCTCCACCGCCAGGACGGCATCGGTGATGCGCAGGCTGGTCAGCGCCCCCAGCGGTTCCGTCGGGTCCGGTGGGCTCCGCAGGGCGGTCACCAGGTCGGTCAGGATCCGGTCGGTCGCCGCCGGATCGTCCGGCCCGGTGTCATTGCGGATATCCAGGTGGAAGGTGCCTTCCACCGCCCGGATGGCGGACAGGCGGGGGGCCACCAGCTCCACCGCTGCCGGTGCGACCCGCCCGCGCAGCAGGGCCGGCAGGGAGAAGGCGATGCGCAGTTCCGGCACGGTCGCGACCGGGGCCCCGGATTCCCCCCGGGCGACGATGCCCAGGGCCTGGACCACCGGCGGGGCACCGAATCCGCTCCAGCTCACCACCGTGCGGTCGATGGCGACCGTGACGGGGGAGTCCTGGTTCAGCGCCTGCTCCACATAGGGGGTCAGCCACTCCAGCTCCAGCGGACCTTGCTGCAGGCGCCAGGCGACGATCCCGGCACCCAGCGCGCCGATGGCGAGCGCGCCGGCGGCGACTTCCAGTAGGATCAGGGCACTGTGTCGTAACATCGACTCGGTCTTGGGACGCGGAACGGGGCCGGGCTTGACCCCGGGAACGACCGGGGCGCACTCTGCCGTCCCCTCGTTTCCGCGTGGATAGCCCGGCCGGTCGCTCATGTCCAATCCACAAACCTTTCCGTTGCCGAGCGACTTGCAGCTTCTTGCGCTCGGTCGCGAGCGGTGGCGGGAGGCGGCACCCGATCCGGCCACCGCCGCCCTGATCGACGATCCCGCCACGGCGCCGCTGCTGGCGGGTGTCTTCGCCAACAGCCCCTATCTGGCGCAGCTGCTGGTGCGCGAACAGACCTTTGTCGGGCGGCTTTTGCGCGACGGCTATGATCGCACCCATGCCGACCTTCTGGAAACCCTGCGGCAGGAATATGGCGCGGAGCAGGATACCAGCCGCCTGATGAGGGGGCTGCGCATCGCCAAGCGGCGATCCGCCCTGCTGACCGCCCTGGCCGACATCTCCGGCGCCTGGCCCCTGATGCGGGTGACGGGGGCACTATCGGATTTGGCGGAAACCTGCCTGGACCTGGCGACCGCCCATCTGCTGCGCATCATGGCCCGGCCGGGCCGGCTGGACCTGGCCCATCCCGACGATCCCTGCCGCGACAGCGGGGTGATCATCCTGGCCATGGGCAAGTTCGGGGCGCGGGAGCTGAACTATTCCTCCGACATCGACCTGATCGTGCTGTACGACGACGGCATCGTCCGCGTGCCGGAGGAGGAGATGACCCGCACCTTCGTCCGCTTCGCGCGCGAACTGGTGCGGATCATGGAGGAGCGGACGGCGGACGGCTATGTCTTCCGCACCGACCTGCGCCTGCGCCCCGATCCGGGGGCGACACCGCTGGCCGTCAGCGTCAGTGCGGCAGAGGCCTATTACGGCTCCCTGGGGCAGAACTGGGAACGGGCGGCGATGATCAAGGCCCGGCCGGTGGCGGGCGACCTGAAGGCCGGGGACGGCTTCATGCAGATCATCCGCCATTTCGTCTGGCGCTCCAGCCTGGATTTCGCCGCCATCCAGGACATCCATTCAATCAAGCGCCAGATCGGCACCCACAAGGGCCACCGGGAGAAGACCGTCAACGGCCACAACATCAAGATCGGCCGCGGCGGCATCCGGGAGATCGAGTTCTTCGCCCAGACCCAGCAGCTGATCTATGGCGGCCGGGAATTCGCCCTGCGCAGCCCGGCGACGCTGGAGGCGCTGGAGGTGCTGGTCCAGGCCGGGCGGGTGGACCGCCGGGTGGCGGACGAGCTGGCGGAATGCTACCGCTTCCTGCGCACGGTCGAACACCGCATCCAGATGGTGGATGACCAGCAGACCCACGAACTGCCGAAGACGGATGATGGGGTGGCGCGGATCGCCGCCTTCCTGGGCTATGCCGATCCGCAGGTGTTCCGCGACGCGCTCTATGCCACCCTGTCCCGGGTGGAGGATCATTACGCCCGCCTGTTCGAGGAGGCGCCGCCCCTGTCCGGCCCGGGGAACCTGGTCTTCACCGGGACGGAGGATGATCCGGAAACGATCCTGACCCTGCGCGACCTTGGGTTCCAGAATCCTTCCGCCGTGGCAGGCCAGATCCGGGCCTGGCACCACGGTCGCTACCGCGCCACCCGCAGCACCCGGGCCCGGGAATTGCTGACGGAGCTGACGCCCACCCTGCTGGAAACCATCGGCCGCACCCCCAATCCCGATCAGGCCTTCCTGAAATTCGATGAGTTCCTGGCCCGGCTACCCGCCGGGGTGCAGTTGTTCAGCCTGTTCTATGCCAATCCGAACCTGCTGGAGCTGGTGGCGGAGGTCATGGGGACGGCGCCGCGCCTGGCCGATATCCTGGCCCACCGCCCGGTGGAACTGGACGCCGTGCTGACGCCCGGCTTCTTCGACCCGCTGCCCGACCGGGCGGAGCTTGAGGAGAGCTTCGCCGAGCTGTTGCGGGCAAGCCAGGGGTTCGAGGACACCCTGAATCTGGCGCGGCGCTGGACGAATGAGCGGCGGTTCCGCGCCGGTGTCCACATCCTGCGCCACATCACCGATGCCGACCGCTGCGGCCCCTTCCTGACAGATCTGGCGGAGGTCGCCATCGCCGGGATGCAGCAGGCGGTGGAAGCGGAATTCGCCCGCCGCCACGGCCGCTTCCCCGGGGCGGGGTTCGCCGTCATCGGCATGGGGCGGCTGGGCGCGCGGTCCCTCTCGCTTCGCTCCGACCTGGACCTGATATCCGTCTATGAGGTGCCGGAGGGGGCGGTGATGTCGGACGGGGAGAAGCCGCTGTCGCCCAACGATTACTTCATCAAGCTGACCCAGCGCCTGATCAACGCCATCACGGCACCCACGGCGGAAGGGACGTTGTATGAGGTGGACATGCGACTGCGCCCCAGCGGTAACGCCGGTCCGCTCGCCGTCAGCTTCGAGACGTTCAGCCGCTACCAGCGGGAGAATGCCTGGACCTGGGAGCACATGGCCCTGACCCGAGCCCGGGTCGTCACCGGACCTGTGGGCCTGCGCGCCCGGCTGACGCAGACCATTGCCGCCGTCCTGACCACACCGCGCGATCCGGAAAAGCTGCGCGCCGATGTGGCCGACATGCGCGCCCGAATCGATGCCCAGCACCACACCGACGATGTGTGGGAGGTGAAGTATGTCCGCGGCGGCATGATCGACATCCAGTTCCTGGCCCAGTACCTGATGCTGCGCCACGCGCCGGAGCGGCCGGAGATCATCGAGCAGAACACGACCGGTGCCCTGGCATGGCTGGGTGATGCAGGGTTGCTGGACTTGGCCGTCGCCCGGGAGTTGATTGACGCGATGAAGCTGTGGCGCCGCATCCAAGGCTTCATCCGCCTGACGACGGAGGGAAAGTTCCGCGTCGCCGACGCCCCCCATGCCCTGAAGGACGGGCTGGTCCGCGCCTGCTGGCCGGAGGAGGCGGAGGGGATGACTTTTCCCGATTGCGAGGCCCGCCTGCGCGAAACGGCGGCCCAGGTGCTGGACCGGGTGACGGCGATCATCGGGCGGTAACGGGCCGGATGGGGCCGGATGGGGCAGCGCCGTCAACGTCGGGGTCGCTCCTCCCGCCGCAGGGTCAGGCACAGGCCGGGGCGGGGGGTGGCGCCCCAGCGGGACTTGTACGCCTCCGCCCCGCGCAGGAAGTCGAACACCTGGCAGCCCTCCGCCGCCGCACGCTCCATGGCATCGGCGATCAGCAGGGTGCCGGGGCTGTACGGGGCTGCCGCCGGGTCCATGCCGCCGATGTAATGGTGGAACCACCCCTTGGCCTGGACCCCGTACAGGGCGGCGACGGGCTGCCCCCTCAGCAGCAGCAAGGTGAACCGCACCAGTCCCGCAGCGGTCAGGACGGGGGCGGCGCGGCGGTGGAAATCCTGGACGGAATCGTCTGCCAGCACCCCGCCGCCCCGGTCCCGCCAGCGGGCGGCGTGCAGGGCGAACAGGGTGGGCAGGGTGTCTGCCACCTCCGCCCCCGGGACGGGCGCGATGGACCAGGGCCCCGCCCGGTCCAGCCGGTGCCGGGCGGTGCGCAGTGTCTGGCGTAGGCCGGGGCCGGGCCGGGCGGGCAGGTCCACGGCCAGGCAACCAGTGCCGGTGGTGCAGGTGACCCGCCATCCGGGCGATGCCACGATCTCCGCCAGGGGGCTGCCGGAGGGCAGGGCGGGCAGATCCACAGCACTCGCTCCGCCCGCCGCCATCAGTGCGGCCAGCAGGGGGGACAGGTCAGCCCCGGTGATCCCCGGGGCGCAGACCGGACCCAGCCAGTCGGTGGTGCCCGCCCCCAGGGGCAGCAGCCGGCGTGCCCCATCCTCCCCCGCCAGGCTGAAGGCGGGCAGCAGGGCGACCAGGATTCCGCCCCGGTACAGCCCGGCCGCCATCGCGGTTTCCGGTTGGAACGCTTCCGCCCAGGGCACCAGCCAGGCGGGGCCATGGAACGGGGTGGCAAGGGGGTCCTGCG
>JBJOKR010000072.1:0-20868 GCA_046045995.1 Pseudomonadota bacterium
TGGCAGAACAGCTGTCCGCCGTGGCCGCAGCCCGGGGCGTCGTCGGCCGGGTGGGCGATCTGGCCTTCGCCCTGTGGCTTCCCGGGGCAGACGGGGCGGCGGCGGAGGCGATGGCCGGCGATCTTCGCGGCCTGCTGGAGATGCCGCAGCAGGATGGCGACCTGTCGGTGGATCTGGGTGCCGCCATCGGCCTTGCCGTGCACCCCGACCATGGGGAGACGGCGGACCTGCTGATGCAGCATGCGGAAGTGGCGATGTTCACCGCCCAGCGCAGTACGACCCGCTTCCGCCTGTATGATCCGGCCACCGACCCGCACCGGCCGGAACGGCTTTCCCTGATGGGGGACCTGCGCGATGCCATCGCCGCGGATGACCTGCGTCTGTTCTACCAGCCGAAGCTGCATCTGGCCGATGGCAGGATCGCAGGTGCTGAGGGGCTGGTGCGCTGGACCCATGCGAAGCGGGGCTTTGTGCCGCCCGACAGCTTCATTCCGCTGGCGGAACAGACAGGCACCATTCGCCACCTGACCGATTGGGCCCTGCGCACAGGCGTGGCGCAGGCGGCGGCCTGGGCCGCCGCGGGGCTGGATATCCGCGCCTCCATCAACACATCCGCACGGGACCTGAACGACCCGGCGTTGCCGGACCGCTTGCAAGCCTTGATGGACGGGGCGGGGATCGGCCCCGACCGCATCGTGCTGGAGGTGACGGAAAGCGCCATCATGGACGATCCGGAAGATGCGGTCGCCGTCCTGCGCCGTCTGGCCGACCGGGGCATCGAGCTGTCCATCGATGATTTCGGGGTGGGACAGTCGTCCCTGGCCTATATGCGTCGGCTGCCGGTGGCGGAGCTGAAGGTCGACAAGAGCTTCGTCTTGAAACTGGCCAGTAGCCCGCCCGACCGCACCATCGTCGCCGCCGTCATGCGGCTGGCCCACGGCTTCAACTGCCGGGTCACGGCGGAGGGGGTGGAGGATGCGGAAAGCCTGGCAATCCTGCGCGATCTGGGCTGCGACTATGCCCAGGGCTACCACATCGCCAGGCCCATGCCGTCGGACAAGTTCGCGGAATTCCTGGCGACCGGCCCCTGGCAGCCCGCACGCATCGGGGTGGCCGCATGAGGCTAGGGCTGATCCAGGTTTGTTGCCTTGCCGGAATGATCGGCGCTGCACCGGCGACAGCAGGGGAGTTGCACTTGCGCGGGTTGGTCGATCTGCGCCTGGTCCGCACCCCGGATGAGGCGGATCATACCGTCGGCGCTCTTGCCAAATCCCGCTACGGCGGGCGGGAGGGGGAGAGCCGGGAGCTGGCCCGGCTGGCGGAGGCGTCGCTGATCGCCCTGTACCGCCCGTTGGTGGAGGTGGAGCTGGTCACCCATGTCCGCGTCCAGCCGGAACAGGCCAATGTCGTGGACGTGATCGAAGCCTATGGCCGCTACCGCCCGGTCAGCACCGGTGCCTGGCGTTGGTCGGCCAAGGTCGGGGCCTTCTTCCCGCCCATCAGCCTGGAGAATGACGCCGTCGCCTGGAGCGCCTATTGGACCATCTCCTCCAGCGCCATCAATTCCTGGGTCGGGGAGGAGCTGCGCACCATCGGCGGGGAGGTGCGGGCCGAATGGCGCGGGGACGGGCAGCGGCTGGAGCTGGTCGGCGCCGTCTATGGCTGGAACGATCCGACTGGCATTCTGCTGGCCTATCGTGGCTGGGCGTTTCACGACCGCTGGACGGGACTTCTGGACAATCCCCGCATGCCCGACGAGATCGCCCTGCATTCCGGGCGCCAGCCGCCCGTCCGGACGGAGATGTTCAAGGAAATCGACGACCGGCCCGGTTGGTATGCCGGGGCAACCTGGCAGGGGGAGGGGCTGGGACGGGTTTCCGTCCTATACTATGACAACCGTGCCGACCCCTCGGCCCGGCGGGGCCAGCTGGCTTGGAATACCCGTTTCGGCAGCCTGGGCCTGTCCACCGAACCGGCAGAAGGCTGGACCCTGTTGGCCCAGGGGATGGTCGGCACGACGGAGATTGATCCCAACCCCATCGTGGCCAGCCGTACCCGCTTCGCCGCCGCCTATCTGCTGGCGGGGTGGGAACTGGATATGGTGGGGCTGGATGGCTGGCGGGTCGCTGCCCGCTGGGATGTCTTCACTACCCGGGAACGCAGCCGGGCGCTGAAGCCCGAACTGTCGGAACACGGATACGCCCTGACCACCGCCCTGACCTGGAAGGCCACCGATTGGCTGCGCCTGACGGGGGAGGTGCTGCATGTGGACAGCCACCGGTCACAGCGTGTGGCGGTGGGGGAACCGGCCGGTGCCGTGGAAACCCAGGCGCAACTGTCGGCCCGGATCCTGTTCTGAACGGGGGGCGTGTACCTGTTGAGGGGGGGGCGGCGCTTTTCGCGCGGTATGACAGTGCGCGGGCCGAGCCGGCCGGTGCCTGGGGACCCCGCGCCCTCCCACCCTCCGTCTTCGGCTCCGGGCGGCCTCTCCCTCTCCCGGTGGGGGAGAGGGGGAATTAAGTGCGTGCTTTGGTTTATTCGGCGGCGATGGCCATTGCCGGGGCCTCGACCGGGCCCTCCGTCTCGATCATTTCCCGCATGGTGGTGAAGCACCGGCCGCATTGGGGCGTCTTGCCCGTGGATTTGAAGACAGCGGCGACGGTGCCGGCCCCGTTGCGGGCGGCGGCGCGTACGGTCTTGCAGTTGATGGCGGTGCAGACACAGACATACATGGAGGCGACCCTGCAACTGTGACGACGGCGGTATACTGCAAATCATTCGCAGGATCAATCCGGTTTCAATGACCTGGATCAAGCCACCCGCCGAATCCCGGAATCCGGGGGCGGGGGGCTGCCATGCTGGGGTGGCGTCAGGGGGTTCGGCCCCAGGATTCCGATCAGCCCCCTGGCCGGGTCGGGTCCAGGCGGCCGTGCAGGATGGGGCTGCCGCCCGGGGCGACGGACACGACCGCGATCTCCCCCTGGCGGGGGATGATGCCGGTCAGGGCGGTGATGTTCACCTGGTGGGTCACCATGACCAGGGTGCCGGGGCCGGCCCAGGTCCTGATCCGCGCCAGCACAGCGGCGCTCTGCTCCGGTTCCATCGACCTGTCATTGAAGAAGCTGTCCAGGGGCGGGAAGGGGGTGACGGCGCCGAAGGCCAGGCGGCCCGTGTCCAGGCACCGGCACCAACGGCTGGACAGCACCAAGCCGACGGTGATCCCCTGCCGACGGAAGGTGTCCCCCAGGGCCGTCGCCTGAGCCCGCCCGGGGGTGGAAATCTGCCGCTGGCTGGCGCAGTCGGCCAGATCGAATCCGGGGGGATCGCCGGTGCCCGGTGCGTCTGCATGACGGATCAGGGCGACTGCCCGCCCCTCCCGCAGCAGTGACCAGAGTGCGTCCGGTGTGGCTTGCGTCGCCCGGCCCATCCCGGCCCATCCGACCAGCACAACCAGGACCAGCACCAAGGGGATGTGAAGCCGCTGAAGAAGGAACACCCGCCGCGACGAAGGCGCGGGTGCCGGCGCTGGCGCCCGTCGCGGCAAGGGGGTGGTCCGATGTACAGGCTCAGTAGACCAGCTCATCCTCACCCTTGCCGGAGGCGATGACGATTTCGCCGCGGGCGGCCATGTCCTTTGTCATCTGCACCATGTACATCTGCGCCTCGTCCACGTCACGCAGGCGGACCGGGCCCATGGCGGCCATGTCTTCGCGCATGATCTTGGCCGCGCGCTCGGACATGTTGGTGAAGAAAAGGTCCTTCAGTGTCTCGGAAGCACCCTTCAAGGCCGTGGCCAGCTTCTGCTTGTCCACCGACCGCAGGATGGATTGGATACCCGACGGGTCCAGCTTGCCCAGGTCCTCGAACGTGAACATAAGGGCGCGGATACGCTCCGCGCTGTCGCGGTTGCGTTCCTCCAGGGCGGCGATGAAGCGGGCTTCGGTGTTGCGGTCCAGGCTGTTGAAGATTTCCGCCATCATCTCATGGGCGTCGCGGCGGTTGGTGCGGGCCAGGTTGGACATGAATTCGGTGCGCAGCGTGCGCTCGATATCGTCCACGACCTCCTTCTGAACCGCCTCCATGCGCAGCATACGCATGACCACTTCCATGGCGAAGGATTCTGGCAGAAGTGCCAGCACACGGGCCGAATGCTCGCCCTTGATCTTGGACAGGATGACCGCGACCGTCTGCGGGTATTCGTTCTTCAGGTAATTGGCCAGGACCTGTTCGTTCACATTGGTCAGCTTGTCCCACATGGTCCGGCCGGCAGGACCACGGATTTCCTCCATGATGCTGTCGACCTTGTCCTTGGGCAGGACCTTGTTCAGCAGGCGCTCGGTACTGTCGAAGGTACCGACCAGGGAGCCGGTGGAGCTGATCTGTTCCGCGAATTCCACGAACAGCCGCTCCACGATGTTGGAGCTGACCGATCCCAGATTCGCCATGGTCTGAGAGATCTCCTTGATCTCATCATCGCCCATCAGCGCGAACAGCTTGGACGCATGTTCCTCGCCCAAGGCCAACATCAGGATGGATGCCTTTTCCGGGCCGGTCAGGCCGCGGTAATCCTCGCGAACACGGATGGCCATGGCACCGATTCCCCGTCCCGGACCTGCTAATCACAGACCTGCTGAACCGGATCGTCATCCGGCACCACAGCATCATGTGGGAAATCGGTCACAAATGCAATAAATCCAGCCCGCCCGCGGGTGCGGCCGGGCTGGCGCCTGGCAAGATGCTGTGGAACCGAAGACGGGCGGGATCAGGTCGGGTCGCCGTCACCCATCTGCTGCTGGATGTAGTTCTGCAGCCCGATCTTGTCGATCAGGCCAAGCTGGGTCTCCAGCCAGTCGATATGCTCCTCCGTATCCTCCAGGATGCGGCGGAAGATCTCCTTGGTCTGGTAATCCCGCACGGTCTCGCAATAGGCCATCGCCTCCAGCAGGCCGGCGCGGCCGCGCTGTTCCACCTTCAGGTCCGACTCCAGCGCTTCCGGGACGTTTTCCCCGATCAGAAGCTTCATCAGGTCCTGAAGGTTGGGCAGTCCCTCCAGGAAAAGGATCCGCTCGATGAGCATGTCCGCATGCTTCATCTCCCCGATCGATTCCTTGTAGACCTTGTCTGCCAGGGTGATGATGCCCCAGTTCTTCAGCATGCGGGCATGCAGGAAATACTGGTTGATGGCGGTCAGTTCGTTGGTGAGCACGGAATTGAGGTGCTTGATGACGGTCGGATCGCCCTGCATGGTCCTGGCTCGCTTCTTCCCTGGAAAGGTGGGTGGCGGCGGTGCCGGCCGCCCACACGTATGGTCAACGGTTGTCAGGCGATGATGGCACGGGCGGGCGTGGCTGTCTTCCCCTTCCATCCTCCCCCTGACCGTGCCGCTTCCGTCCCCGTCCCGTCCCGTCCCGCCCAATGGCGTGCTTGCCAGGACGGGGCCGCCCCGCCACCATCGCCCGGCCACCTGTGAAGGAGAATCCCCATGCCCGGCCCCGCCTTGTATCTGGAAGATATCGTGCCTGGGGCGGTGGTGGAGGTGGGGCATTACCCGGTGACGGAGGGGGAGGTGGTGGAATTCGCCCGCCGCTACGATCCCCAGCCCTTCCACCTGGATGCGGAAGCCGGGCGCAGGACCCATTTCGGCGGGCTGGTGGCCAGCGGCTGGCACACCGCCGCCATGATGATGCGGATGGTGGTGGACCAGGTCCTTTCCCTGGAAACCTCCCTGGGCTCTCCCGGGGTGGATGAACTGCGCTGGCTGAAGCCGGTGCGGCCGGGGGATGTGCTGTCCGTCCGCGTCACCGTGCTGGACGTGCGCCGCTCCCGCTCCCGGCCGGAGATGGGAAGCGTGCGCCAGCGGGTGGAGGTGCTGGATCAGACGGGCGAGGTGGTGATGTCCATGATCGCCCTGGGCATGGTCAGGGCCCGGTCCATTCCGGAGGAGGCCCCGGCGCCGGGCGCCGCTTGAGTGCCAGTGTCCGCGCAATTGCGGATTGATCCTGCATAAAGCCGTCACCAATCACAGTGTTGCAGGCCTTCTGCACCGCGGCATGCGGCCCGTCCCGCTTCCTGACATCCCGGGAACCTGTTACAGAATGTATTGAATTGTATCTACTTTGATCGGGTGACCCATGCCGCGCGATGCAGAGACCCTTACCCCCGGCGAATGGCTGGAGGAAATGCGCCCGCCCCGTCGTCGCATGCAGATCCTGGCCCTGCACCGGAAGCCGGGCCAGCCCGTCGCGAATGTGGAATTGGCGATCGAGGGAAATCCCGTGGATCGGCTTACCCTGTCGCAATTGGCCATTGCCGACACGTCCCGCTTCCGCCGCATGCGCTGATCCAGGGGGCGGGGTTCTGCGCCCCCCGGCTGTCCACACCCCCCGCCTGCCCCCCCGCCTGTCTCGCCGCGGATCAACCCTGGCGCCGGGCCAGCAGCCCACGGGCAACCCGGTAAACGTAGATCCCGACGATCAGGATCACGATCCCCTTCGACACCGGGTTGATGAAGGATTCGACCACACGGTACTGCGATTCCAGCAGGTAGCCCGCGGCAACCAGGGCGGTGGACCAGACCAGCGACCCCAGGGTGGTCAGAATCAAGAACAGCGGCATCCCCATGCGGGCCAGGCCCGCCGGCACGCTGATCAGCGTGCGCACGGCCGGCACCAGTCGGCCCAGCAGCACGGCGGTCCAGCCACGGCGCTGGAACCAGTCATCCGCGCGCTCCACCTCCTCCCGCGACAGGGTCAGCCAGAAGCCGAACCGGTCGATCAGCCACAGCACCCGCTCCCGGCCGATGCCGCGGCCGACCCAGTACCAGGGCAGGGCCCCCAGCACCGATCCGGCCGTGCCGACCAGGACCACCAGCACCGGGTTCATCTCCCCCCGTGCGGCCAGGAACCCGGCCAGGGGCATGATCAACTCGGACGGGATGGGCGGAAACAGATTCTCCAGGAACATCAGGGCCAGAAGGCCCAGATAGCCGGCCTCTTGGATGACGGACAAAATCCAATCGAACATGGGACCCCTTGCGGATAGCCGATCGCCTCACGGGGACATCAACGCGCCGACCCGGAAACCGGCCCGGGGCCTGGTCTCCGAACGGTGCGGGCGGGGGTGGTGCAGCCCGGCAACGCCGGTGGCGGCGTGCGGGAAACCATCCTTCGGGCGATGTACCCTTTCGAGGTCTTTCTGCTGTATAGTCCATCCCAGGCCCGTCCGTCATCCGCCCCGGTTCCTCGCCGGACCTGCGCGGCGGTCGGCGGTGGCCGTGGCTTCAGGGAGTTTTCTCAGATGGTGATGTCCAGGCGTACGCCTGATCTGCCGAAGGCCGGTGACTGGCTGGAGGAGGTGCGGCTGCCCAAGCGCCGCCTGCTGGTGCATGCGGTCCATCAGCGCACCGGCCACCCGGCCCATGTGGAGTTCCTGGTGGAGGGACGGCCCAGCGACCGCTTGTCCCTGGCGCTGGAGGTGGTGCTGAACGCCGAGCGCTTCCGGCGCCTGCCAACGGATGCCCAGACGGCCGCCTGACAGCACCGGCCCGATCGGACAGACGATCAGACAGACGGGGCGCCCGGTCCATGACGGCCGGGCGCCTTTTTATTAGATTCATCGGATTTGGGCGTTACCTGCCGTTGCCGACGATCATTGCCCAACCCGAGTGCCGGGGGTGATGGGCGCGGGGCAACAAGCTGGGCGCGGAAGAGAAACGCCGACCCTTCCCCCTACCTCCCGAACCAGGCGGCACAGGCCCGGGCCGCGGCGGTGAAGTCGCCATGCACCTCCGGCCGGGCCGGGTCGATCAGCATCAGGTTCACGGGCAGGCCGAATTCCTCCACCTCCATGCCGTCGGCATCCCGCCAGATGTCGCCCGCCAGGGTCACGGGCTGGCGGCGGCGGGTGCGGTCCAGCAAGGTTCCGGCTTCCGCCGACCACAGGAAAACCGGCTTGCCCAGGGCCACGGCGGCCCCGATCTCGAAAGCCGTTCCGTCATCGGCGCCGGGGCCGCGGAAGGGGGTCACATTGGCGATCACCCCATCGGCCAGCCGCACCAGATCCAGGTTGGCGGCCCGGATGCGGGCGGCGAAGGTGGCTGGTCCCTCCGCCAGCCCCCGCACCAGCTGGCTGTCCTGGGGAAACATGCCGTCCAGGCCCAGCCCGGCGCAGATCTGCTTCATGGACACGGCGGCGGCGGCGGGATCTGGCAGGAACACCTCCGGCCCGGCCAGATAGATGCGGGGCGCCGGGGTCATGGCGCGGATCCGGTCAGGTCGACCTGGAACAGGGAGAAGCCATCCTCCCCCGGGCCGATATGGGTCAGGCCGGGCTGGCTGCCCAGCAGGGGAAGGGCGGCCGGGCTGGTGTCATAGGTGATCGTCACCGGCCCCGTGGCCCCGGCCGGGACGGGCGCGATGCGGAAGGTGCCGTCGGTCGACGGTTCCACCACGCCCTTGGCCCGGATGTAATCGACGATGGCCTGCTGCACCGTGTCCGGCGACTGGTAAATCACCGTCGATCCATCCAACCCGGGGAAGGCCCCGCCGCCATTGGCGCGGTAGTTGTTGGTGACGACGATGAAGTCCTGGTCATCGCGGATCGGCTGGCCCTGGAAGCGCATGTCGACGATCCGCCGCGCATCCGGGTTCTCCAGCCCGTCCCGCCCGTAGCGGTAGGGCTGGGTCACGTCGATGGCGTAGGTGACCCCGTCGATGACGTCGAAATTGTAGGAGGGTACGCGCCGGTTCACCAGCGGCTGCGCCTCCGCCCGTGTCGGGTCGATCACCGACAGGGCGCGGGAGGCCGCTTCCAGCCATTCGCGCACCTGCGCCCCGTTCAGCCGAACCGCCGCCAACTGGTTCGGGTAGACATACAGATCGGCCACGTTGCGGATCGCGATCTCCCCCGTGGGGATGTCAGTATAATACCCGACCCCTGGGCGCCCGCCGGATTTAAACGGGGCCGCGGCCGACAGGATGGGAAGTCCGGCATGGGGCGTGCCCACCAGGGCCTTTTCGATATAGGCGCGCTGCGCTTCCGCCACCAGTTCCACCGCCGGGCTGTCGCCGATGAAGGCGAAGAAGCTGTGGATCGGCCCGGTGGTGCGGCCGACCGGGCGGCGCACATAGGCCAGGGTGCCGCGATGCGCCTCCTCCAGCAGGGCGGTCAGCTCCCCGTCCGGCTCCACCATCGGGACCATCCGGTTGTCCTGGCGCTGCTGGATCGCCTGCACCGCCGACCGGCCGGCGGCGACGCGCCAGCCCTGGGGTGTCTTCTCCAGGTCCAGGGTGATCACGCCCAGATGGCTGCCGAACTGGCCGGCCATCACCAGGGGCACGCCGTTGATGGTGCCGGCGGTCAGATCGGCGCCGGGAAACCCGTCGAACTCAGCACTGGGGAAGACACGATGGCTGTGCCCTGTGACCACGGCATCGATGCCCGGCACCGCCGTCAGATAAGCGCTGGCCTGTTCCTCCCCCCCCTGCCGCAGGGTGGGGGAGATGCCAGCATGGGACAGGGCGATGACCACATCGGCCCCCGCCGCCCGCATCGCCGGAACCAGGGATGCTGCCGTATCCACGATGTCCCGGGTGGTGACGCGGCCGTCCAGCTTGTCCCGGTCCCACACCATGATCTGCGGGGTCAGCACGCCCAGGATGCCGATGCGAAGGCGATGGCGGTCTCCGTCGGCATCCACCACCTCCCGCTCCAGGATGGTATAGGCCGGGTACAGGGTCTTGTCGTTGGCGGGGTCCTGGTCCCCGTCCACGACGAAGACATTGCCCGCCAGGACCGGGAACCGGGCCGATGCATAGGTCTGGCGCAGGATGTCCAGACCGTAATTGAACTCATGATTGCCCAGGACGGCGGCGTCATAGCCCAGCAGGTTCATAGCCGCCACGGCCGGATGGGGCCGGTCGGGGGTGATGCCCCGCTCCCGCGCCACCCAATCGCCCATGGGTGTCCCCTGGATGGTGTCCCCGTTGTCCAGCAGCAGGGTATTGGGATTGGCCGCCCGGGCCGCCCGGATCAGCGGTGCCACCCGGTTCAGGCCGACGGCTGGATCCGGACGGTCCTCATAGTAATCGTAATCCTTCAGGTTCATGTGCAGGTCCGTGGTGGACAGAACCTGAAGGCTGACCCGGTCCTGGGCCCACGCCGGGGCGGCCCCGCAGAGGATGCCCATTGACAGAAGGACGGCGGTGACCAGGGCGGTGACCGGGGCGGGGGACAGGCTGGGCAGGGGGGAACCGAATCGGGCGGGCACGGGCGTAAGCTCCTGGATCGGCGGTGATGGTTCCGCAGATACCCCGCCCGGCCCGTCCCCGCAACTGCATAACCCCAGGGCGGGGCGGGATATGACACTCCGCCCCTGGGGGCGGGGGAGTGGACGGTTCGATGACCGGATGAAGAATGGATCGAATGAAGAATTGGGATACGGGTTGCGCAATCGGTCAGGGTGTGGTCATGGCGCTTGTCAGTGCTGTCGGCCATACGCATGCTGTCCCGTATGCAGGCCCCGCCGTCCCCTCCCGCGCCCCCGGGCGCCAACCCCATCGACCGTCGGCTCCACGACCGCCGGCCGGCGCCTCCGCTGTATCTGCTGGCGAACGGGGCGCCGTCGCGGCTGGTGGACTGGTCCCTGGTGGGGCTGGGCGTGCGGCTGGAAAGCTGGGATATCGTCGTCACCCAGGACATGCCGGTCCTCCTGGATGTTCTGCGGCGGGACGGGCGTACCTGGGCCCGGCTGACCGGGACCGCCCGCTGGATCGAACCCACCGACCGGTTCCTGGGTGTTGCCCTGGATGACGGGGAGGAGGCAACGGCCGTGCTGATGGAGCTGCTGATGCAGCGGCTGACGCAGGTCACGCTGCCGTAACGATCCTCAAGATCGCCGGGGATCAGCGGTCCTTCACATAGGGCTGGCCGATGGCCTTTGGCGGCACGGCCTTACCGACGAACCCGGCCAGCAGCAGCACGGTCAGGACATAGGGCAGCGCCTCGATCAACTGCACCGGCACTTCCCCGATTCCCGGCAGCGGCACGCCCTGAAGCCGGGTCTGCAAGGCGTCGGCGAAGGCGAACAGAAGGCAGGCGAACAGGGTCGGCACCGGCCGCCACTTGCCCAGGATCAGGGCAGCCAGCGCCAGGAAGCCCTTGCCCGCCGTCATATTCTCCTGGAACCCGGCGCCCTGGGCCGTGGACAGGTAGGCCCCGGCGACGCCACACAGCAGACCGGCGATCAGCACCGCGCGGTAGCGCAGGGCCGGAACGCTGATTCCCGCCGTGTCCACTGCCGCCGGATTCTCCCCCACCGCGCGCAGGCGCAGGCCGAACCGGGTGCGGTAGGCGATCCAGGCGGTGACCGGCACGGCTGCCAGGGCCAGATAGACCAGGATATTGTGACCACTCAGCAGATCCGCATAGATCGGGCCCAATACGGGGACTCCGGCAAGGGTCGCCGCCAGCGGCAGGTCGATGGCGGCGAAGCGGGCGGCCCCGTCCAGGTTGGGCGTGCGCCCGCCCAGGCCGAACCAGGCGGCGGCCAGCACAGCGGTCAGTCCGGCGGCGATGATGTTGATGGCGAAGCCGGACACCACCTGGTTGCCCTTCTGGCTGATGCAGGCGAAGCCATGCACCACCGCCAGGGAAAGGGAGGCGCCGATGGCCGCCAGCAGGCCGATCCAGGCCGATCCGGTCACGGCGGCGGCCGCGGCGGCGGCGAAGGCACCGGCCAGCATCTTGCCTTCCAGCCCGATATCGATCACGCCCGCCCGTTCGGAATACAGCCCGGCCAGGGCGGCCAGGATCAAGGGCGCCGCAAGGCGCAGGGTGCTGTCCAGCAGGGAAAGGACCAGGGCGAAATCCATGGGCTTACGCCTCCCCCCGCCGGGTCCGCCCGACGGGGCGGATCAGCTGGGCAAGCGCCGGCCGGAACATGTGCTCCAGTGCGCCAGCGAACAGGATGACGACACCCTGGATGACGATGACCAGCTTCGGGCTGATGCTCGGATACTCGAACGCCAGTTCCGCCCCGCCCTGGTACAGCGCCCCGAACAGGATCGCAGCCGGAATGATCCCCGCCGGATGCGCCCGGCCCATCAGGGCCACGGCGATGCCGGTGAAGCCCAGGCCAGCCGTCATGTTCAGCATCAGCCGGTGCTGCACGCCCTGCACCTCATTGATGCCGAACAGCCCGGCCAGCGCCCCGGACAGCAGCATGGCGACGACAATCACCTTGCGCGGGTCGATACCGGCATAGCGGGCCGCATCCTCATTCGCGCCGACGGCGCGCAGGCTGAACCCGGCCCGCGTCTGCCAGATGAAGACCCAGACCAGGGCACAGGCCAGCAGCGCCACCAGGAAGGACAGGTTCAGCGGCGTTTCCTCCACCGCGATCCCGATCCCGGCCAGCATGTCATCCATCTGTGGCAGGAAGACGCTTGCGTCGAATTCCCGGCTCTGCGGGCTCATCTGCCCCGGCTCGATCAGCACATTCACCAGCAGGTACACCATCAGCGCGGACGCGATGAAGTTGAACATGATGGTGGTGATGACGATGTGGCTGCCGCGATAGGCCTGAAGCACCCCGGGCAGGAAGGCCCACAGCGCGCCAAAACCCATGCCGGCCAGCATCGTCACCGGCAGGGCCAGGTACCAGGGCCAGCCGCCCAGCCACAGGCAGGCCAGGCCCACGCCCAACGCCCCGATATAGGCCTGACCCTCACCGCCGATGTTGAACAGCCCGGCATGGAAGGCGACGGCGACGCACAAGCCGGTGAAGATCAATCCGGTTGCGTAATAAAGCGTGTAACCGATGCCGTAGCTGCTGCCGAAGGCGCCCTTCAGCATCACGCTCAGGGCGGCCAGCGGGTCCTCCCCGATGGCCAGGATCACCAGGGCGGAAACCAGAAGCGCCACCGCCACGTTCAGCACGGGCAGCAACAGGGTGGTGGCCCAGGCGGGCAGGTCGCCCGCGGTACCGGCGGCGGTCGTTGTGCTCATCAGGCCGCCTCCTCCCCGATACCGGCCATCATCCGGCCGATGCGCCCTTCCGTCGCCTCTGCCCGGGGCAACTCACCGACGATCCGCCCGGCGCACATGACCAGGATGCGGTCGCTCAACGCCAGGATCTCCTCCAGCTCGGAGGAGACGACAAGGATCGCCTTGCCCTTGTCGCGCAGGGCCACCAGCTCCCGGTGGATGAAGGCGATGGCGCCGATATCCACGCCGCGGGTCGGCTGGCCCACCAACAGGATGTCCGGATCCTTCGTGATTTCCCGCGCCATCACCAGCTTCTGCTGGTTGCCGCCGGAAAAAAGCGAACTGCGCAGCCGCGGATCGGGCGGTCGCACATCGAACCGTTCCATCAGCATGCGCGTCCGCGCCGCTACCCGGCGCCAGGACAGAAGCGGCCCGTCGCCCAGCTCCGCATCCTCATGAAAGCCCAGGATGGCGCTTTCCTGCGCGGGGAAGGGCTTGATGACGGCCAGCTTCAGCCGATCCTCCGGCACATGGCCAATGCCCAGTGCCCTTGCATCCTTCGGGGTGAAGGCGCCACCGGCGGGGATGGTCCGGTCCTTCACGGTGAAGCTGCCGCCGGTCGCCGCCTGCATTCCGGCCAGCACGGCCAGCAGCTCCGACTGGCCGTTGCCGGCCACCCCGGCCACACCCAGAATCTCACCGGCGCGCAAGGTGAACCCGGCATCGGCCAGACGGGCGATGCCCTGACCGTCCACGACGGTCAGGCCCTGGGCCGACAGAAGCACCGGACCGGGGCTGGCCGGGCCCTTCACGATCTCCAGCTCCGCCTTGCGGCCAACCATGGCATCGGCCAGGGCCTGCTCATCCGTCTCCGCCGTGCGGAAATCGGCTACGACCCGGCCCTGGCGCAGCACCGACACGGCATCGGTGATGGCCATGATTTCCTTCAGCTTGTGGGTGATGATCAGGATCGTCCGCCCCTCTTCCCGCAGGCGGGCGAGGATGCGGAACAACTGCTCCACCTCCGGCGGGGAGAGCACGGCCGTCGGCTCATCCAGGATCAGTACATCGGCCCCGCGGAACAGCGCCTTCAGGATCTCGACCCGCTGTTGCAGACCGACCGGCAGGTCGGCCACGCGGGCGTCCAGCGGCACCTCCAGCCCGAAGCTGCGCTCGATCTCCTCCACCTTGGTGCGGGCGGCGGCCATGGACGGGGCCAGGATCGGGCCCTGTTCGGCCCCCAGCAGCAGGTTTTCCAGGACGGTGAAGGTCTCCACCAGCATGAAATGCTGATGGACCATGCCGATGCCCAGGCGAATCGCGTCCTGCGGGCCCTTGATGCGCACCGGCACGCCGCCCACCCGGATCTCCCCTTCATCGGCGTGGTAGAAGCCGTAGAGAATGCTCATCAGGGTGGATTTGCCGGCCCCGTTCTCCCCCACCAGCCCGTGGATCGTGCCGCGGGCGATGCGCAGGTGGACATCCCGATTCGCGTGGACGGCACCGAATCGCTTATCGATCCCAACCAGCTCCACCGCCCAGTCGGGCGGCTGTGCCGCGGAATTCCCGGTCTGTGGCTGGGGGGGAACGGGGGTGTCGGTCGCCAAGGGATCAGGTTCCGGCCGGCACATGCTTGGGGGGATCACCGTAACCGCCCGGCTGCGCGACCGGGGCGGAAACCGTGTTAGCTGTACCGTGTTGGGCGCGGATTTCCAGGCTTTTCTTGAGCCAGCCCCTCCTTAGAAGGCGCAACCCGCCGCGTCGTCGTAGTTGGCGACGGTGCGGGTCCCGGTGCGGATCTCCTCCGCGGCGGCGCCGACCTTGGCCTTCATCTCCTCCGTGATCAGGGCCTGGTTATGTTCATCCAGAGCCCAGGCCACACCGTCATCCTTCAGGCCCAGCACCCGCACGCCCGGCGTCCAGGTCCCGTCCATGGCGCCCTTGAAGGCGTTGTAGGCGGCCACGTCCACGCGCTTGACCATGCTGGTCAGGACACTGCCCGGGAACAGGTGGTTCTGGTTCGAATCCACCCCGATCGACAGCCTTCCCGCATCCTTCACGGCCTGAAGCGCACCCATGCCGGTCTGGCCGGCGGCGGCGAAGATCACGTCCGCCCCGCGGTCGAACTGGCTGCGGGCCAACTCCGCCCCCCGGGTCGGGTCGGACCAGGCGGCGGGGGTGGTCCCGGCCATGTTGACCAGCACCGTGGCGGCGGGGTTCACGGCCTTCACCCCCTGCTCATACCCGCAGGCGAAGCGGCGGATCAGGGGGATGTCCATCCCGCCGACGAATCCCACCGTCCCGCTCTTGCTTGCCAGGGCGGCCAGCATGCCGACCAGATAGCTGCCCTCATGCTCGGCGAAGCTGATCGACTGCACATTGGGCAGGTCCACCGCCCCGTCGATCACGGTGAACTTCACTTGCGGGAATTCCTTCGCCACCTTTTCCACCGCGGGCGCCATGGAGAAGCCGACGGCGACGACGATGTCGGTCTTCCGCTGGGCCAGACGGCGCAGGAACTGCTCCCGCTGGGCCTCGTTCGTCACCTCGAAGAAGCGGTAATCGATGCCCGTCTCCGCCTTGAAGCGCTCGGCCCCTGTATTCGCCCCCTCATTGAAGGACTTGTCGAACCGCCCCCCCATGTCGAACACGATGGCCGGCGAAAAATCGGCGGCCAGGGCGGCAACCGGGGCGACAGCCGCAAGCATCAGGCCGATCAGGCCGCAGGTCAGGGAACGGAGGCTCTGCATCATGGGGAAGGGGATCCGGGGCTGGTCTGGGGCTGTCCGGGACAGACGGCACGGCCAGACTGGCGGGGCAATGTGGCGGAAAGCCGGACAGGAACGGGCGCCGGCAGCGGAGGTCTGAACCTAATCTGTCACATTGCGCCCTTCAAGGCCGCCCATGGCGGGCAAGGGCCGACACCGTCAGATTTCTGTAGCACTCCCCCGGTATAACCGCGCCAATCCCGGATCGATGCGCGGTCCCGCCCGATAGCCCGTGCGCCAGCCCTTGGGCCCTTGCGCCGGAACGCTTCCGCCCTGGTCCCGGCCGGTCCTCCCGACCCCGGCCCCGTCGATCCGGGTTGCGCGGCGTTCCGACGCGATGGCAGGTTCGGTCGCACGAACTATCCTATCTGGCGGTGCTGCACCTGAAGATCCGCCGACCCGACAAACCGCCGACCCGTTCCGGAGTGCCCGCATGACGACCGCCCCCGCTTCCCCCGGCCCCGCCCTGACCCATGACGCCTTCGATGCGACCCAGGATCGGCCGCTCAGCCCGGCTGCCGCCCCGACCATCGGCGATGTCGTGCAACGCCGGCTGGGCCGGCGCGACATCCTGCGCGGTCTGGCGGCGACGACGGCGCTGGCCGCGGTGATGCCGCCCCTGAGCCTGGCCACCAGCCGGCCGGCCGCGGCGTCCGGGGAAGCCGGCGTGGGTGGGGCCACCCCGTCCTTCGGCTTCGCGGAGGTTCCCCATGGCGTGGACCGCACCCACCATGTGGCGGGCGGGCACAATGCGGACATCCTGATCCGCTGGGGCGACCCGGTCTTCGCCGATGCCCCGGCCTTCGACGCCTATGCCCAAGCCGCGGACAAGCAGAAGAAGCAATTCGGCTACAACTGCGACTTCGTCGGCTTCCTGCCCCTGCCCCAGGGGTCGGACTCGGCCGATCACGGCCTGCTTTGGGTGAATCACGAATACACGGTGCGGGAGGTGATGTTCCCCGGCTTCGTGCCGGACGGTGTGATCATCATGACGCCACAGATGATCATGGAGCGCTACACCCAGGAGATCGCGGAGATGGAGATGGCCGCCCATGGCGGCACCATCGTGGAGGTGAAGCGGGGGGCCGACGGCAAGTGGTCCTATCTGAAGGACAGCAGCTTCAACCGCCGCATCACCGCCAGCGACACGAAGTTCACCATCACCGGTCCCGCAGCCGGCCATGCCCGCATGCGTACCAGCGCCGATGCGGAAGGCAAGACCGTCACCGGCATGGTCAACAATTGCGCCGGCGGCGTCACGCCCTGGGGCACATTCCTGACCTGTGAGGAGAATTTCGACGGCTACTTCATTGGGACGCTGGACCGCACCCATCCGGAACAGCGCAACTACGACCGCTACGGCGTGCCGGGCCAGTGGTACCAGTGGGGCCGCTATGATCCCCGCTGGGATGTGAACAAGGAACCCAATGAGGCCAACCGCTTCGGCTGGGTGGTGGAGGTCGATCCCTACGATCCTGCCTCCACCCCGCGCAAGCACACGGCGCTGGGCCGGTTCAAGCATGAGGGCGCCGGTGTCGTCGTCAACAAGGATGGCCGTGTCGTCGTCTATATGGGCGACGACCAGCAGTTCGAGTATGTCTACCGGTTCGTCTCCAAGGGCACGATGGGCAGCGACCGCAAGGCGAACATGGAGCTGCTGACCGACGGCACGCTCTATGCCGCCCGCTACAATGACGATGGCAGCCTGACCTGGCTGCCCCTGGTCCAGGGCCAGGGCCCGCTTGTCGCCGCCAACGGCTTCAAGGACCAGGGCGATGTGGTCATCAACGCCCGCTATGCCGCCACCCTGATGGGGGCCACCCGCATGGACCGGCCGGAAGATGTGGAGGTCAATCCCAAGACCGGCAAGGTCTATGCGATGCTGACCAACAACGAAGCCCGCCGCCCGGCCGATCCGGCGGTCTATCCCGCCGTCGGCCATGTGAACGCCGCCAATCCGCGGGCCATGAATGTCTGGGGCCATATCGTGGAAATGACGCCGCCGAACGGCGATCATGCGGCGGAAACCTTCCGCTGGGAGATCCTGGTGAAGGCCGGCAATCCTGGCGATCCGATGCAGCAGGCCAGCTTCAACCCCGGCACCAGCGGCAACGGCTGGTTCGCCTGCCCGGACAACTGCGCCATCGACCATCAGGGCCGCCTGTGGGTCGCCACCGACCAGGGCAGCAAGTGGACCTATGCCAGCGGTGTGGCCGACGGCCTGTTCGCGCTGGAGACGGAGGGGCCGGCCCGCGGCACGGCCAAGCGCTTCTTCCGGGTGCCGGTGGGGGCGGAGCTGTGCGGCCCCTGCTTCAGCCCGGATGACAAGGCCCTGTTCGTGGCCATCCAGCATCCCGGCATCGACGGGGTGGAGCAGTTCACCAAAAGCGGTGACCGCGCCAGCTTTGCCGACCCGGGCACCCGTTGGCCCGATTTCGATGACAAGGTGCCGCCGCGGCCCAGCGTCGTCGTCATCACCCGGCAGGATGGCGGTATCGTCGGGACCTGACCGGGTCCGACCTCCGCCCTTGCCATTCGCCGCCGTTTCCACGTCTTGCCCCAAGGCGTTCCGATGATCCGCAGCCCCGGTCCCCGTCCCCAGCTCAGCCGTCGCCAGCTCCTCCACCGGTTCGGGGGTGCTGCGGCGGTCGCCTTCTCCCTGCCGGCGGTGACCTGGACCGCGCTGGCGGCACCGATCTTCCTGGATTGGCCGTTCCAGCTTGGCATCGCGTCGGGGGAGCCGACCCATGATGGTGTCGTCCTCTGGACCCGGCTAGCCCCCCGGCCGTTCGAGCCCGGATCCGGCATGCCCATGGCCCCGGTGGAGGTGGGTTGGGAGATCGCGGAGGATGAACGGTTCCGCACCATCGCCCAGAGCGGGACAGCGGTCGCCCGGCCCGAGCTGGGCCATGCGGTGCATGTGGAGGTGGCGGGGCTTCAGCCGAACCGCCCCTACTGGTACCGGTTCACGGCGGGGGCGGAGCGTAGCAATCCCGGCCGAACCCGCACCCTGCCGCCACCGGGCGCCCCGGTGGACAAGGTGCGCTTCGCCGTGGCCGGCTGCCAGAACTTCGAACAGGGCTATTACGACGCCTTCCGCCACCTGAGCCGGGAAGGGGTGGACTTCGTCTACCACTATGGCGACTATATCTATGAATACCGCACGCGGCACAGCATGCGGGACTGGCATAGCAATGAAATCGGCGCCGTACCGCGCAAGCATCACGGGGATGAGATCTATTCCCTGGATGACTATCGGCGCCGCTATGCCCAGTACAAGATGGATGTGGACCTGCAGGCCGCCCATGCCGCGGCACCCTGGTTCATGGTCTGGGACGATCATGAAATCGACAACAATTGGGCTGCCGCCCAGGATGAGGATGGAACACCGCCGGATGTGTTCGGCTTGCGCCGGGCGGTGGCGGCCCAGGCCTATTATGAGAACATGCCCTTCCGCCGCCGAGCCTTCCCCCAGGGGCCTGCCATGCGGATCCACCAGCAGACGGGGATCGGCGACCTGATCGCCTTCAACCTGTGCGACACGCGGCAGTTCCGGTCCGACCAGCCCTGCAATGACGGGTTCAAGGCGCCTTGCGGCGACATCGACCTGGCCGATGCGACCCTGCTGGGGGCGGCGCAGGAGGCCTGGCTGTTCGACAACCTGGCAAAGTCCCGCCAGCGCTGGAACGTGATCGCCCAGCAGGTGATCATGATGTCCATCGATTACGGGTCCGCCGACTCGGCCCGGCGCAACCTGGATGCCTGGGACGGATACCGGGCGGCCCGCCGCCGTCTGGTCGACCATATCCAGCAAGCGAAGGTGAAGAACACGATCGTCCTGACCGGTGATACCCATCAACACCATGTGGGCATGGTGACCCGCACCGATGATGATCCGGACAGCGGCGGTGTGGCCGTGGAATTCGGCGCCACCTCCATCTCCTCCAACGGCGATGGTGGCGAAGCGCGGCGGGAGTATCCCACCATCCTTAGCCGTAACGGCCATCTGAAGCTGCTGAACGACCAGCGCGGCTATCAGGTGCATGAGGTGACGCCCACCACCTGGACCACCCATTGCCGGGTCATGGACCGGGTGGAGGTGCCGGGCGGAACCCTGTCCACCCGCGCCAGCTTCGTGGTGGAAGCCGGCAAGTCGGAGGTGGCGCCCGCCTGAAAACAGGTTCGGCGGGTGATCTGTTTGATCTGCGTCAAGGTTTCGGCAGCCCGCCCGGGTTAGGGTCCATCCATCGCTTCAGGGGGACCCACCCATGCCGACCGCCGCCAATGCCGACCTTTCCGGCTTCGCCCTTTTGGCCCATGTCATGGGCATGGCCGCCCGTGGTCGCGGCGAAACCGCCGTGGACAATCCGTTCCCGGAAGAACCCGAAGCCTCTGCCGCGTGGCTGGACGGCTGGATGCGGGCCCTGCCGATCGGCGGCCTTGCCCTGGTGCGGTGATCCCGGGGTCCGTGAAACGCCGGACGGCTCCCGGTGATGGTTTGGCCCGTATGGACTGGATTCGACGGATTCGGGCCCAGCACCCCCTCGATTCCTTAACCTCCCTGGATTACGCTTCCCCTATGGCAGGGTGACAGCATGGCGATGGGGTCAGGCGCACCCCGCCCCCCGGGATGTGAGATGCGCGACCATCTGCCCCCTATCGACATTGATACACTGGACCCGGCCGATTCCGCGGTACCACCTGGCATGGCCCCGACGGCGGACCCCGCGGTCGCCGGGATGGCCCGGGCGGTATACCCGGCGGGCGACCCCGGCCCGACCTTCCGCGCCGGGGAAAAGGGAAAGATCCATGTCGGCCCGATATCCCCGCGGACCGGTCTTCTTCTGGCCTTGGGCTTCAGCTTGGCCTTTTGGGGCGTCGTGGCCTGGCTTGCCATCGCGTGGTGGGGTTGACAGCGCTGACAGCTGTTGGGGTCGGCAGGGGGAGCCGATGCCGGGCCGCGCTGGCGCTTGCCCGACATACAAGTCTGCCGTAGCAACTGTGATCTCGGCCTTTGTCAGCTGTTTCGTGGCGTCCAATCCTTGTTGTTGTGGACCATGGCGTTGAGGGCGACGAGGAGGCGGCGCATGGTTGCGACGATGGCGAGTTTGTGGGG